>JBCNOA010000458.1:0-2634 GCA_039594095.1 Dyella sp. | reverse complement strand
CGACGGGCAGCGGCGGGGGTTCTTCCGGCTCGCAGCACAGCCGCCGTATCAGCCTGGGCTGGCAGTCGCTGCTGCCGGGCTCCATCCAGTAAGCCGTTCCGTGGTGGGAGCCTGGTGGCGACAGTGGCTGTCGCGCTTCGACCCGCCACCGGTTCCCGATCCGCTCTGGCGCCGCGCGCTCACCATGTGCCCGCTGGCCCGTCGCCTCGATGAGGACCGCCAGCAGGAGTTGCGCCGCCTCGCCGGCCACTTCCTCGCCCGCAAGCGCTTCCACCCCCTCGCCGGCGCGGAGCTGGACGATCGTCTGCGGTTGCTGATCGCCATGCAGGCGTGTCTGCCCGCCCTGTGCCAGGGGCCGAGCGGACTGCGCGGCTGGCGCGAGATCCTGGTCTATCCCGGCGAATTCAAAGTGCGCCGCAGCCATCACGACGAGCACAGCGGCGTGGTCAGCGAGGCGGACGACGTCCTGATCGGCGAAGCCTGGGAGCGGGGCCCGCTGATCCTTTCGCTGGCCGACGTGCAACTGGATCTGGAGCAGCCCTGGGACGGCTACAACGTGGTCGTGCACGAAATGGCGCACAAGTTCGACATGCTCGACGGCGCGCCGGACGGCGTGCCGCCGCTGCCGGACCACGTCAGTCGACGCGACTGGATCGTGGCCTTCCAGCGCGCCTACGACCACTTGTCGGACGACGTCGCGCGCGACCGCGACACGCTGATCGATCCCTATGCTGCCGAAGGCCCCGACGAATTCTTCGCCGTAGTGAGCGAACTGCACTGGTCGCAGCCGGGCGTGCTGCGCCGCGCCGATCCGACGGTGGCGGCATTGCTCGACGCCTACTACGGGCCTTCGCCCGCGCCTTGCTGACACACTGCCCGCTCGCAGCGGGCACGCCATGCCGGGTCAGCTGGCCGGCAATCGCACGCTGAAACGGGCGCCGCCGAACTCCGGCGAGCGATCCACGGTCAAGTCGCCGCGATAGGCCTTGATGATGTCCTGCACGATCGATAGGCCGATGCCATGGCCCTGCACGCGCTCGTCGCCACGCACGCCGCGCTGAAGCACCTTCTCGATCTTGTCGTCGTCGATCCCCGGGCCGTCGTCCTCCACGCTCATCCACAGGCCGGGACGCTGGCGACCTGCAGCCGGCTCGATCTTCACCACCAGCAGAACGCGATGACCCGCCCATTTGAAGGCGTTCTCGAGCAGGTTGCCCATCAGTTCAAGCAGATCGCCCTGTTCGCCGTAGAAAGCGGCGCCCTCGTCGATGTCGAACTCGCACAGCACGTTCTTGGCCGCGTAGACCTTTTCAAGACTCTGCACCAAGTCTTCCGCATGGCCCGCGATCGGGATGGCGGTGGCGAACATCTGCCGGCCGGTGGTGGCTGCACGAGCCAGCTGATAGGCCACCAGCTCGTCCATGCGACGCACCTGATCCAGCACATCGTTCCGCAGGGGGGAAAGACTGCCGTCGGTGGACTCCAGCCGGGAGCGGATCACCGCCAGCGGCGTCTTCAAGCTATGCGCGAGATCCGCCAGCGTGTTGCGGTAGCGCGTGCGCTGCTCGCGTTCGGTATCGATGAACGCATTGATGCGTTCGGTCAGTCCCGTGAGTTCGAGCGGGTAGCGGCTGTCCAGGTGCTCGGCCTCGCCTCGCTCGACCCGACTCATGTCGCTGGCCACCTTGCGCAGCGGCGTCAGGCTCCAGCGCAACAGCAGCAGCTGCAGCAGGATCAGCATCACGCCCAGCGTCGCCAGCCAGAAGATCAGGCTGCGACGGAACACGGCGTTCTGGCCTTCGAGCTGATCCTCGGCCTGCGCCACCAGGAAGGTCAGGCTCACCGATTTCTTCTCGGACGTGTCCATCGCCACGCCATAGGCGTAGTAATAGAGACGGCCCATGCGCGTATCGATGGGCCCGACGAACTGGCCCTGCCCCGGCTCCAGATGCTTGAGGAAAGGAAAGTCCCTTCCGATCGCCGAGGGCGATTTCAATTCGGCGCCGTTCTCGCTCAACACCACCGCATACAGCCCGGAACCGGGCTGCGAAAACCGGGGATCGGGCGGCGTGTCGGGCACGAGCACCTTGCCGGAGCGACCGACTTCGGTCCCGGCGATGTAGGCGACGACATAGTTCTGCAGGCGGTCCTGCAATTCTTTCAGCGCGGTCTCGGCGCTGGTGCGGGAAAGCGTGAGGCCCACGACCCCGAGGAAGGCCGCCAGCACGAAGCCGGTGGCCAGCGCCGCGCGCGCCGCCAGTGAGGACGGGCGGCGCGGCGGGCCGGGATCATTCGCCTTCGCTTTCGCTGCGGGGGATGGCAAAGCGGTATCCGCGTCCACGTACCGTCTCGATGGGCTTGAGGGTGCCTTCCGGGTCGAGCTTCCTGCGCAGACGGCCGATGAAGACCTCCAGCACATTGGAGTCGCGGTCGAAGTCCTGCTGGTAGATGTGCTCGGTGAGGTCGGCCTTGGAGACCAGCTCGCCCGCGTGCAGCATCAGGTATTCCAGCACCTTGTACTCGTAGCTGGTGAGGTCGACCAGCTTGCCTTCCACCGACACGGTCTGCGCGGTGGTGTCCAGCTTGATCGGGCCGCAGGCCAGCACCGGCTTGGACCAGCCGCTGGCGCGGCGC
>JBCNOA010000457.1:0-2635 GCA_039594095.1 Dyella sp. | reverse complement strand
AGCGTATTGGCGAGGAAAGCCAGCGCCTCGTCCGGGGACTTGCCGCGGGCGAGCATGGCGCGTGCCTTTTCCAGCACTTCGTCGCGATAGGCCTCGGCATGCTGGCGCATGTCCACGGCCGGGTTGCGCAGCGTCAGTGCGCGGCGCCAGGCCATGTAGCGCTCCACCTGCAGATCGATGATGGCGTCCGCCTCGCGCGCGGCCGCCTCGCGGGAGCGGCGGTTGTCGTCGATGACCTGGCGCAGGTCGTCGATGCCGTAGAGGTAGACGTCTTCCAGTTCGCCCACGGCCGACTCGATGTCGCGCGGCACGGCGATGTCCACCATGAACATCGGCTTGCGGCGGCGCGCGCCGATGGCTTTCTCCACCATCGAACGCGTGACGATCGGCTGCCGCGCCGCGGTGGAGGAAAGCACGATGTCGGCTTCGGCCAGGTGCTGCGGCAGATCGTGCAGGCCGATGGCGTATCCGCCATGCCTGCTGGCCAGCTCCTGAGCGTTCTCCAGGGTGCGATTGGCCACGATGAGGCGCCGGACCTGTTTGTCCGCCAGGTGGCGCGCGGCCAGCTCGACGGTGTCGCCGGCGCCGATCAGCAGCACGCAAGCCTGCTTGAGGTCGGCGAACACCTGTTCCGCCAGACGCACCGCGGTGAACGCCACGGAGACGGTGTGCGCGCCGATGCGCGTATCCGTGCGCACGCGCTTGGCGACGGCGAAGGTGTGCTGCAGCAGGCGATCCATGGGCGCGCGCAGGGCCTGCGCGTCGCGCGCGAGCTGATACGCGTCCTTCACCTGGCCGAGAATCTGCGGCTCGCCGAGCACCATGGAATCCAGGCCGGTGGCCACACGGAACATGTGACGGACAGCCTCGTCCTCGTCGTGGCGATAGAGGAACTCATCGAGCCTGCCGGGAGTCAGCTGATGGTGCCGCCCGAGCCAGGCCTGCGGCACGCCCTCGGCGCCCGGTGCGACGCTCACGTAAAGCTCGGTGCGATTGCACGTGGAAAGGATCATCGCCTCTTCCACGCCGGGCTCGCGGGTCAGCTCCTGCAATGCATGCCCGGCGCTCGATGTGTCGAACGCCACTTGCTCGCGCAGTTGGACCGGCGCGGTGAGGTGATTGAGCCCTAGGGCGATCAGCGGCATGGTGAGAGTTGTTTGGGAGCGGCTGGCATCCGGCGGCGTACACTAAGTCGTGGCACCGGCCGTTCCCCTGGCGACGACGGCTGTAAATGACGGATGAACGGAGAATAGTGTGCTGAGCAGGTTGTCCAAGTTCAAGCAACTGCGGCATTTTGCGGCTTATGGGCTGGTGCTGGCGACGGTCGCCGGTTGCACTACCGTGGCTCCGGGGCGCGAAACGGCCAAACCGGCGCCGACGCAGCCGCTGGATCACCTGACCGTGGTCACACCGGATGCGGATCACGACCTGACGGCCCAATTGCTGGCCGGCGAAATGGCGATCGCGCGCAGCGATCTCAAGTCCGCGGCGGACGCCTACGGCAAAGCCATGCGCCTCAGTTCCGATCCGCGCATCGCCGGGCAGGCCGCCGAACTGGCCACCGCCCTACATGACAGCCAGCTGGCCGGCCAGGCCATCGAGCGCTGGCAGCAGTTAGGGGCCAAGCCGTCGGATCTGGCCATGGCGAGGGCGCAGGTCGCCTTGGACCAGGGCGATGCCGGGGAGGCCAGCCGGCAGCTCGAGAAACTGATTTCCAGCGGCGATCCGGATGCGTGGCGCCAGTTCGGCCGTGCCCTGCTGAGCAGCCGAGACCCCGCGATGGCCGCGCGCCTGTTGGAGTCGCTGGCCACGCCGCAGCGCCTGCCGGCCGATCCGCAGGCCTGGTTGGCGATGAGCGAGCTGGGCGACAAGCTGGGCCGGCACGGCTACGCGCAGCAACTGGCCGATGCGGCGATCAAGCGGTTCAACAGCGCGGAAACTTACGCCTGGGCCGGCCAGCTGAAATACCGCAATGGCGACCGCGCCGGGGCGCGTGCGCTGTTCCAGAAGGCGCTTGGACGCGAGCCCAAGAACACCGGGTTGCGGCTGGCCTACGCCACCTTGTTGGGACAGAGCGGCGACTACGCCGGGGCCTCCAAGGTGCTCGACGGCGGCCCGCAGAACGCCGATACCTACAGCCTGCGCGCGACGCTGGCCGCCCGCGCCAACGACACCAAGGCGATCGGTCGCATCTATGCCCAGCTGCAGCGCGCGCCGCACGACGTGCGCGCCTCCAACGCCTTCCTTCTGGGCACGCTGGCCGAGATGCTCGACAAGGACGACGAGGCGCTGGACTGGTACAGCCAGGTGGCCGACGAGGATGAGCACGCTTTCGAAGCCGACCTGCGCAGTGCCGTGCTGCTGCACAAGATGGGCCGCGTGCCGGAAGCGCACGAACTGCTGACGCAGATGCAGACCGATTACCTCGACCAGCCTGCCCAGTTGCGCCGCGCCTACGAGGCCGATGCCAGCCTGTACATGAGCGAGCAGAAGTTCGCGCAGGCCGAAGCGGCGTTCAGTCGCGCTCTTCAGGTCGTTCCGGACGATCCGCAGCTGCTGTACGGGCGCGGCCTGGCTTACGCCGACACCGGCCAGATCGACAAGGCGGTGGCCGATTTCCGCCGCCTGCTGCAGA
>JBCNOA010000456.1:0-2636 GCA_039594095.1 Dyella sp. | reverse complement strand
GCTCGGCCGCCGTCACCTGGCTCGAGCGATGTTGCGCGCGGAGCCGAAGGTGTTCGAGCCGGCCCATGAGCGGTGGGCCGCATGGGCGGCGGACGAACCCTGGCTTGCATGGCCGCAGCCGGAACTCGACGCTTTCACCCGCGAGCTCGGCGCCATCGCCTTTGGCCCGGCGGTACGCGTCACCGTGGAGCGCGGCGAGGTCCTGTTCCTGCGCGAGGCGTTGGGATTGGACGGATGGCGTCGCGCCCAATCCGCCGATCCGTGGAATGGCCCGGCGCCAGAGGCGGTGCGCCACATGGGGCGCGCCGTGATCCAGCGCTGCGAACGCGACGCGCAGGCCTTGCGCGACGCCGTCTTCGAACGCGGCAAGATCGAATTTCTCGGCCACGCCGGACGTAGCGACGCGCGGCTGGCCGATCGCTTGGCCCTGGCCTACGCCACGGCTCCCGCGCTGCCTTGCGCCAAGGAATCCTGGCTGCCGGCCTCGACCGTGCCGTCGCTTCTGGCGGCGCGCACGCAGCCAGCGGAAGGCGATGCTCCCGCGATGGAGGCGCTCCCGGAATGAGCGCGCAGGCTCTGTTCGCCGATAGCGAGCGTTTCCGCCTGTATCTCGACGGCGGTGTGATTCCCGCCGGCGCCTGGACGCCGCTTGAGGAAGCGCAGCGCATCCTGGACGAGGCGAACGCGATCCTTCGCCAGGCGCGGGAGGAAGTCGAACAGATCCGCGCGCAGGCCAAGTTCGAAGGCCTCGTGGAAGGTCGCGAGCGTGGCCTGCGGGACTGCGCGGGGGCGCTGGAGGCGCTGGTGGTGGCGCGCGCGGCGGCGACGGTGGAGTTGCGCCGGCGTTCGAGCGAGATCGCCATCGCCGTGGTCAAGCACATCGCGCCGGCGATCGGCGCCGAGCGCCTGGTCGCCTCGCTGGTGGCCGAGGCGATGCAGAAGCTCGTATTCGAACCGCACTTGCTGGTGCGCGTGCACCCGGACGTGGCCGAGCAGGCGCGCGCCGAAGTAGCCGCACTGGGCGCAGCCGCGGCGCCGGACACCGAAATCATCGGCGACCCGGAACTGGATCGCTTCGACTGCATCATCGAATCGGCCGGCGGCATGGTGCGTGCCGGGTTCAACGAACAGCTCGAGCAGGCGCGTGTGATCCTAGCCGCCGCCGAAAAGAGCGGAGGACGCCATGAGCGTTCCGACGTCTGACCCGCGCGACCCGCTCGCCGCGGCGGACGATCCGCTGCTGCGGGCGCTAAGCCGCCGCGACACGCTTCAACGCGTAGGGCGCGTGGCGGAAGCCTACGGCACGCTGGTGCGGGCCACGGGCGTGCGCGCGGCGATCGGCGAACTTTGCCTGCTGGAGCAGGCGGACAGCGACTTCTCCCTGCCCGCCGAAGTGGTAGGCGTGTCGCAGCACCAGACGCTGCTGACACCGCTGGGCCCGCTGGAGGGCATTTCCACCGCCACCACCGTCACGGCGACAGGAAAGCAGGCGACCGCGCCGGCGGGCATGAGCCTGCTCGGCCGGGTGATCGATGCGCACGGCGATCCGCTGGACGGCCTCGGTCCGCTGGAAGCGGTGGACCGCGTGCCGCTGTATGCGGCGTCGCCCAATCCGCTCAGCCGGCAGGCTATCGACGAGGCCATGCCCACCGGCGTGCGTGCGATCGACGCCACGCTGACCGTCGGCCGCGGCCAGCGCACCGGGATCTTCGCCGTGGCTGGCGGCGGCAAGAGCACGCTGCTGGGCATGCTCGCCCGCAATGCGCAGGCCGAAGTGAACGTGATCGTGCTGGTGGGCGAGCGCGGCCGCGAGGTCGGCGAGTTCCTGCACGACAGCCTGGGCGAGGAAGGCTTGCGGCGCAGCGTGGTGGTCGTGGCCACGTCGGACCGCCCCGCGCTTGAGCGCAGCCGCGTCGCCTGGCTGGGCACGGCGATCGCCGAGTACTTCCGCGATCGCGGCATGAACGTCTTGCTGATGATGGACTCGATCACGCGCTTCGCCCGCGCCCTGCGCGACGTGGGCCTGGCCATGGGCGAGCCGCCGTCGCGGCGTGGCTTCACGCCGTCGGTGTTCTCCGCGCTGCCGCGCTTGTTCGAGCGCGCGGGCACCAACGACAAGGGCGCCATCACCGCGTTCTATACCGTGCTGATGGAGGACGAGGACGGCAGCGATCCGATCGCCGAGGAAGTCCGCTCCATTCTCGATGGCCACATCTATCTGTCGCGGCGGCTCGCGCAGGCGGGGCACTACCCGGCCATCGACGTGCTGACCAGCGCCAGCCGCCTGATGCCGAGGGTGACGCCGCAGGCGCACCAGCGCGCGGCGTCACTGCTGCGTCGCTACGTGGCGAAGTACCGCGAGATCGAAATGCTGCTGCAGCTGGGCGAGTACAAACCCGGCGGCGATGCCGATGCCGACACGGCGATCGCGCGGATCGACGCAATCAACCAGTTGCTGCGCCAAGGCACGCACGAAGTGGCCGATTTCGCCGCCACGCGCGCCAGGCTGACCGGAGTGTGCACATGAGTACCGGCAAATTCCCGCTCGAGCCGTTGCGCACCGTGCGAGACATCCGTCTGCGCGCCCTGGAGAACGAGCTGAAGCTGTGGCGCGAACGGCACCGCCTGGCCGAAGC
>JBCNOA010000455.1:0-2641 GCA_039594095.1 Dyella sp. | reverse complement strand
TTCTCCACCCAGGACGATTGCGCAGCGGCCATCGCCGCCGCCGGCATCCCGGTGTTCGCCTGGAAGGGCGAGACGCTGGAGGAGTACTGGGATTGCACGCTGGACATGCTCACCCACCCGGGCATGCAAGGTCCCGAGCTGATCGTCGACGACGGCGGCGACGCCACCCTGCTGATCCACAAGGGTCTGGACATGGAGAACGGCGACGACTGGGTCAACACGCCCAGCGGCAACCATGAGGAACAGGTCATCAAGGACCTGCTCAAGCGCACCGCCAAGGAGCGCCCCGGCTTCTGGAAGAAGGTCGCCGCCGATTGGAAGGGCGTCTCCGAGGAGACCACCACCGGCGTGCACCGCCTCTACCAGATGATGGAAGCCGGCAAGCTGCTGGTGCCGGCGATCAACGTCAACGACTCGGTCACCAAGAGCAAGTTCGACAACCTCTACGGCTGCCGCGAATCGCTGGCCGACGGCATCAAGCGCGCCACCGACCTGATGGTGGCCGGCAAGGTGGCCGTGGTGTGCGGCTATGGCGACGTGGGCAAGGGCTGCGCGCACTCGCTGAAGGGCTTCGGCGCGCGCGTGATCGTCACCGAGATCGACCCGATCAACGCCCTGCAGGCGGCGATGGAGGGCTTCCAGGTCACCACGGTGGAAGACACGCTCGGCACCGCCGACATCTACGTCACCACCACCGGCAACAAGGACATCATCACGCTCGAGCACATGGCGGCGATGAAGAACAACGCTCTCGTGTGCAACATCGGCCACTTCGACAACGAGATCCAGATCGACCGCCTGAACACGGCCAAGGACGTCACCCGCGAGAACATCAAGCCGCAGGTGGACCGCTACACGTTCGCCAAGACGAACCACAGCATCTACATGCTGGCCGAAGGCCGCCTGGTGAACCTCGGCTGCGCGCACGGCCATCCGAGCTTCGTGATGTCCAACAGCTTCTCCAATCAGACGCTGGCGCAGATCGACCTGTGGAAGAACAAGGACGTCTACGAGAAGACCGTCTACCGCCTGCCCAAGCAGCTGGACGAGGAAGTCGCCCGCCTGCACCTGGAGCAGATCGGCGTGAAGCTGACCAAGCTGACCCCGGAACAGGCCGCCTACATCGGCGTGCCGGTGGAAGGCCCGTACAAGCCGGATCACTACCGCTACTGAGCGGCCGGTCCTGGAGCACGAAAGGCGCGCGGTGCGAACCGCGCGCTTTTTTTGCGCCCCACTCCGGCGCCGGATCCCGGCAGCGCCTCGTCATTCCGGCCCAGGCCGGCCAGATGAGGCGGCGAGCCGTCGCCGAAAACCATCCGCCATATATCGCTTCATCGCGACCAAGAGATATATACTCGCCCGCACTGCCCAGCCAGAGCCCGAACGATGCCGGCCATCAGCTTCGAATTCTTCCCGCCCAAGACCGACGAACAGCGCGAGCAGCTGGACCGTGCCGCGCAGGCGCTCAAGAAGCGCGGGCCGGACTACGTCTCGGTGACGTTCGGCGCCGGCGGGTCGACGCTGAGCTACACCGGCGAGACGGTGGCGCGCCTGCATCGCGAGCACGGGCTGGACGTGGCGCCGCACCTGTCCTGCATGGGCGGTACGCGCGCCGAGATCGCCGAACTGCTCGACGGTTATCGCGCCGCGGGCTACCGGCGCATCGTCGCGCTGCGCGGCGACCTGCCCTCGGGCATGGCATCGCCCGGCGATTTCCGCTATGCCGCCGAGCTGGTTGCCTTCATCCGCCAGCACAGCGGCGACTATTTCCATGTCGAAGTCGCCGCTTACCCGGAAACCCACCCGCAAGCTGACGACGCCCTCGCCGACCTGCGCCACTTCAAGGCCAAGGTGGATGCCGGCGCCGACGGCGCGATCACACAGTATTTCTTCAATCCCGACGCTTATTTCCGCTTCGTGGACGACGTGCGGCGGCTGGGCGTGGAGGTACCGGTGGTGCCGGGCATCATGCCGATCTCCAACTTCAGCCAGCTCAAGCGCTTCTCGGACGCCTGCGGCGCGGAGATTCCGCGCTGGATCGCCAAGCGCATGCAGGCTCACGGCGACGACGCGGAAGCGATCCGCGAGCTGGCGGCGGACGTCGTCGCCCAGTTGTGCCGGCGCCTGCTCGAGGGCGGCGCTCCGGGTTTGCACTTCTACACGCTGAACCGTGCGAAGGCGACCACGGCGGTGCTGGACCGGTTGGCGGTTTGACGGCACGCCGCGGGGTATCCTGGGCGGCATGCGTCTCCTGTTCCCCGCTTCTTCGCTCCTCCTGCTGCTTTGCCTCTGGTTGCCTTGGCCTGCCGCCGCACAAGCGGGCGTGCATCGATGCATCGGCGCGGATGGCACGCCGCTGTTCACCGACCAGCCCTGCGCCGCGCTGCAGGCCACGCCGGTTCAGTCCGCCGCCGCATCCAGGCCTGCCGCTTCCGGCGCTCCCGCGCCGGCGCCCTCGCTGCCGCCGCCCATCCTTTGCGCCGCCACCGTCGCCGAGCTGCGCCAGAGCGTCACGGACGCATTCGCTACGCACGACCCCAATCGTCTCGCCGGGCTGATGCTGTGGGGCGGTTACGGGCGCAGCGCCGCTGTATCGGACATTCGGGCCCTGGGCGCGCTGATGCAGCGCCCGTTCCTCGGC
>JBCNOA010000454.1:0-2657 GCA_039594095.1 Dyella sp. | reverse complement strand
TCACCGCCGCGCCGGCCGACCTGCTGCGCACGCGTCCGGAGATCGCCGGCGCCGAGGCCGAGGTCCTGCGCGCCGCCGGCGAACTGGGGCTCGCGCGCAAGGACATCTATCCGCACATCGGCTTCGGCTCGTCGATGATGTGGTCGATCAACATCGCCAGCAATCACCGCGCGCGCAATCACGAAGGCATTTTCTCGGTCGGCCCGGTGATCGATATCCCGCTGCTCGACTGGGGCCAGCGCGTCGCGGCGGCCCACGCCAAGGGCCATGAGCTCAATGCCGCCCTGCTGGCCTACCGCCAGGCCGTGCTGCAGGGCGTGGCCGAAACGGAAGTGGCGATGGGCGACCTCGAGCAGCTGCGCACCCGCGAGCAGGCGCTGGCGCAGGCGGCGGACGCGTCGCGCAGCGGCGCGGAGGCAGCGCGCAAGCGCGCCGAACTCGGCCTGGGCAGCGGCCTCGACGTGCAGGACAGCGTGATCGACGGCCACCGCGCCGAACTGGAGCTGGCCAGCGCGATCGCCGCGCGCGATCTCGCCTATGTCTCTCTCTATAAAGCCCTGGGCGGCGCGCCGATGCCGGCACCGCCCGCGCCGCGGAGTCCGGACTGATGGTGGCGCTCGCCCGCAAGACGCTGATCTACGAATGGCGCCGCTTCCTGCCCGCGATCCTCGCGGTGGGTTTCGCCGGCCTGCTGCAACTGCTGCAAGCCGCCCTGGTGCTGGGCATCTTCGGCAGCGCCAGCGTGTACATCACCGGCTCGTCCGCCGACCTGTGGACCGGCTATCCGGGTACGCAGAGCGTGAACCTGGGACGCCCGATCGACGCCGGCGTCGAAATGCGCCTGCGCATGGACCCGGCCGTGACCCAGGTCGAACCCTTTCGCTGGGTCGACGCCGACTGGCGCGGTCCGAACGATACGGGCGGCGTTTCCGTCTTCGTGTCCGGCATCAATGCGCGGCCTGACGGCCTGATGTTCGCGCACGCCCTGCCCGCCGACCTCCGCGCACGGCTGAACGAGCCGGACGCGGTCATCGTGGATCGCGCCGACCTGGGCAGCCTCGGCGTGAAGGTGGGCGACACCGCGGTGATCAACGGGCATCGCGTGCGCGTGGCCGGCGTAAGCAACGGCCTGCGCGCGTTGGGCGGCGTGAACGTGGTGGCCTCGCTCGCCACCGCGGCCGAACTGGACACGGACACCGCCAATGCCAACCGCATGACCTACTTCGTGTCGAAACTGAGCGATCCGGAACAGGCGGACGCGGTGGCCGAGCGGCTGCGCGGCTCGACCTCGTTCGGCAGCTACGACGTGTGGACCGCGCGCGACTTCGCGCGCCGCTCGCAGCTGTACTGGATGTTCGACACGGGCGCGGGCGCGGGCGTGCTGTTCCTCGCCGGCATCGTGTTCCTGGTCGGCGCGGTGATCACCAGCCAGACCCTGGTCGCGGCAGTGATCGGCTCCGTGCGCGAGTACGCCACGCTCAACGCGTTGGGCGTGGGCGTCGGCGCGCTGCGCAAGGTGGTGATGGAACAGGCCTTCTGGGTGGGCGCGATCGGCCTGGTCGGCAGCGCGGTCCTCGGCGGCCTGCTCTTCGCCTTCGCGCGCAGCCGCAGCGTACCCGTGGCGCTGGACCCGCTCACCACCCTCGCCTGCCTGCTGCTGGGCATGGGCCTGGCGATCGTGTCCGGGCTGGCCGCGATGCGCAGCCTGCGCCGCGCGGATCCCGCGAGCCTGTTGAGGTAAGCGATGGCCGGCGCGATCCCCTCCCCCTCTTCCGTCTCGCTGCAGGCCCGCGGCGTGGCCAAGTCGTTCGAGTCCGGCCGCGTGCGCAGCACCGTGCTGCACGACCTCACCCTCGATATCCGCGCGGGCGAACTGACCCTGATCTCCGGCCCTTCCGGCTGCGGCAAGAGCACGCTGCTGGCGATTCTCAGCGGGCTGCAGCGGCCCGATGCTGGCCACGTCACGGCGCTGGGCCAGGACCTGGGCCAGCTCGACATTCGCGCCCTGGAGCGCTTCCGCCTGCTGCATACCGGCTTCGTGTTCCAGGGTTTCAATCTGTTCCCCGCGCTCAACGCGGTCGAACAGGTGGAGCTGCCGCTGAGCTACCTGGGCCTGTCGTCCGCGAACGCGCGCCGCCGCGCGGTCGCCTCCCTGGAGGAAGTCGGCCTCGGCCCGCGTATGCGGCTGCGTCCGTCCGAACTGTCCGGCGGCGAGAAACAGCGCGTGGCGATCGCGCGCGCGCTGGCCAAAGAACCGGAACTGCTGTTCGCCGACGAGCCCACCAGTGCGCTCGACGCCGCCAACGGCCAGACCATCATCGACATCCTGCACCGGATCGCGCGCGCGCACGGCACCACAGTGCTGTGCGTCAGCCACGATCCGCGCCTGGTCGGCCATGCCGACCGCGTCCTCGCCATGGAAGACGGCCGTATCCTCAGCGACCGCTCCCAGCCGTCGCTGCCCGACGCCGTCCCGGGCCTCAAGGAATCTTCCGCATGAGTTCGCGCCCGCTCTTTTCGCGCCCACCCTTCCCGCTGCTCGTTCTCGCTGCCGCGCTCGCGCTGGCCGCCTGTTCGCGGGACGGTGAACATGTTTAATACCGTACTGATCGCCAACCGCGGCGAAATCGCCTGCCGTGCCATTCGCACCCTGAAAC
>JBCNOA010000453.1:0-2681 GCA_039594095.1 Dyella sp. | reverse complement strand
AACGTGGCACGGGCGTTCGGATCGGGAATGCGCGCGCGCTGCTCCGGCGAGGCGAATGCGCTGAACGCGGCGAACTCCGCGCGCCGTCCTTCGCGCACCTTCGCCGCCAACTCCGCGGGATGGCTGGTGAAGTACTGGAAGGGCGTGGCGCAGGCCCATTCGTCGCCCATGAAGAACAGCGGCACCATCGGACTGAGCGCGACCAGCGACATCGCGACGCGCCAGCGCGCCTCCGGCACGAGCGCGACCAGCCGCTCGCCCATCGCGCGGTTGCCGATCTGGTCGTGGTTCTGCAGAAACAGCACGAAGGCGGTCGGTGGCAGGTCGCCGCTGGGCTGGCCGCGCCGCCGGCCATGCCGGTCGCGCTGCCCCTGGAAAGCGAAACCCTCCGCCAGCACGCGGGCGAGGCGGCCGAGCGGGTCCTGCGCGTAGTCGCCGTAATAGCCTTCGCGTTCGCCGGTGAGCAATACATGCAGCGCGTTATGACCATCGTCGTTCCATTGCGCGCGCGCGGTGCCGCGCAGGAAGGCCGCGGTGTTGCGCTCGTTCTCCAGGATCAAGTGCGCATGACGGTCGGCGGGCAGGCGATGGCGTACCGCCTGCGCGAGCTGCTTGAGGAACGACGGCGAAGCGATGGCATGCACCGCATCCAGGCGCAGGCCGTCCATGCGGAACTCCTCCAGCCACATCAGCGCGTTGTCGATGAAGAAGCGGCGCACCTGCGCGCGGCGGAAATCGATCGCCGGGCCCCAGGGCGTGGCCTGATCGGTGCGGAAGAACGCGGGCGCGTATTCGTTGAGCCGGTTGCCGTGCGGACCGAAGTGGTTGTAGACCACGTCGAGGAAGACCATCAGCCCCATGGCGTGCGCTTCGTCCACCAGGGCCTTCAGCGCGTCGACGCCGCCGTACGAGGCGTCCGGCGCGTAGGGAAGTACGCCGTCGTAACCCCAATTGCGGCCGCCGGGGAATTCGGCGACCGGCATCAACTCGATCGCCGTATAGCCGGCTTCGCGGATGGCCGCCAAGCGCCGGCGCACACCGTCGAAGCTGCCCAGGCAACCCACGTGCAGTTCGCAGATCGCGGCTTCTTTCCAGGGCCGGCCGGTCCAGTCCGGGTAGCGCCAGGCATAACCGCCGGGGTCGACCACCACGCTGGGTCCGTCCACATCGCCCTGTTGCTGGCGCGAGGCCGGATCCGGCACGGCGGCCTTGCCGTCGATGCGGTAGCGATAGGCCGTGCCGGCGGGCACGTTCAGCACGCGTTCGAATTCGCCATGCGGCCGCGGACGCATCGCATAAGCGTCTTCGCCGATCAGCAGCTCGACGCGCTGCGCGGCGGGTGCCCACAAGCGGAAACGCACGCCACGTTCGGTGAGGATCGCGCCGTAGCGGCAAGCCGGCGGCCGCATCATTCGCCCTCGGCGCGCAGGATCAGCGTGGACAGCGGCGGCAGCAGCAGCGACAGGGAGTGAGCGTGGCCATGGCTGGGCACGGGCTCGGCGTGCAGCGCGCCGCCGTTGCCCAGGTTGCTGCCGCCATAGATGGCGCTGTCGGTATTGCAGAGCTCGCGCCACGTGCCTTCGTGTGGCACGCCGATCCGGTAGTCGTACCGGGGGACCGGCGTGAAGTTGCAGACCGCCAGCACCGGTGGCGCGTGATGCTGGCCGAAGCGCAGGAACGCATAGACGGACTGGTCGGCGTCGTCGACCACCACCCAGGAGAATCCGCGCGGGTGGTCGTCGTTCTGGTGCAGGGCCGGCTCGGCCACCACGACGCGATTGAGGTCGGCGACCAGGCGGCGCACGCCTTCGTGCAATGGGTATTGCAACAGGCTCCAGTCGAGCGCGCCGTCGTGGTTCCACTCCCAAGGGCTGGCGAATTCGCTGCCCATGAACAGCAGCTTCTTGCCCGGGTGCGCCCACATGAAGCCGAAGTACGCGCGCAGGTTCGCGAAACGCTGCCATTCGTCGCCGGGCATACGCGCCAGCAGCGAACCCTTGCCGTGCACCACCTCGTCGTGGGAGAGCGCGAGAATGAATCGCTCGGCGAAGGCATAGGTCATGCCGAAGGTCAGCTCGTGGTGGTGGTGCCGGCGGTGGATCGGATCGCGGCGCATGTAGCCGAGCGTGTCGTGCATCCAGCCCATGTTCCATTTGTAGGAGAAGCCCAGGCCGCCCTCGTTGGCATGACCCGTGACGCCGGGCCATGCGGTGGATTCCTCGGCGATCACCATGGCGCCCGGGCATTGCTCGGCCACGCGCCGGTTGAGATGGCGCAGAAAGGCCACCGCTTCCAGGTTTTCGCGGCCGCCCTGGTGATTGGGTATCCACTCGCCCGCGCCGCGGCTGTAGTCGCGGTAAAGCATGCTGGCTACCGCGTCCACGCGCAGGCCGTCGACGTGGAAGCGTTCCAGCCATTCCAGCGCGTTGCCCACCAGGTATTCGGCCACCTCGCTGCGCCCGTAGTTGTAGATCAGCGTGTGCCAGTCGCGGTGAAAGCCCTCGCGCGGATCGGCGTGCTCGTACAGGGCGGTGCCGTCGAAGCGTTGCAGGCCGTGGGCATCGTCGGGAAAGTGCGCGGCGACCCAGTCCACGATGACGCCGATGCCGGCCACGTGGCAGGAGTCGACGAAGCGGGCGAAGTCGTCCGGCTCGCCCAGGCGGGCGGTCGGCGCATACAGG
>JBCNOA010000452.1:0-2696 GCA_039594095.1 Dyella sp. | reverse complement strand
AGCTTGAAGATCTCCAGGCCGCGTTCATCGAGCTGCGACTGCGGCGTCACGTCGCCGCGCACCGCCATGCTGGCCAGGCGCGAGGCGATCTGCGGCAGGAAGTACAGCTTGCCGTCGTGGGCGTGGCGCACGGCAGTGACCAGGTCGGACGGGTCGCAATCCTTGGTCACGAAGGCGTGGGCGCCCATGCGGTAGGTTTCCTTGATCAGGCTGTCCTGGTCGAACTGGCTGAGGAAGATGATCTTCGCGCGCGGGTCGTCCTTGAGGATGCCCTGCGCCGCATCAAGGCCGGTGAGTTCGGTCCCGAAACGCATGTCGAGGATGACGACGTCGGGCTGCTGCGCGGCGTACAGCGCCACCGCCTCGCTCGGGGTCTTGGCCTGCCCTACCACCTGCATGCCTGCCGCTTCGAGCGACATGGCAAAGCCGGTCATGACGATGGGATGGTCGTCGGCCAGCATCACGCGGATAGGTTTTTTCTGTTCGGACACCACTCTTCTGCTCCTGTTCTGGGACCCGCTTACATTCGCTTACCAATCTGTGGCAGCTAAGTGTGCCAGACGACAGAAAGGATGCGGGTTGCAAGAGGATTATTTCATACAACGGTCACGGAAGCGAGTACCGGTTTCGTCACGCTCACGGGCCAAGAACACTTACACATGGAAGCAAAATTACCAAGAAAGCGCTTTACTAATTGCTAGAGTCTGGCATATATTAGTTCCATATCTTGTCTGATGCGTATCTTTCCTGAAGCAAAAAGTTCTGCGATCCATGCGCAGGCGTAACAATAAGGAGATCGTCATGCACTTCTCGCAAATCAACGATGGGACCGGCAGCAAGGCCGGGAAGTTCGCCCTCGTCGCCGGCCTGCACGCGCTGGTGGCCATGGGTGTGATCAATGTGATGAATTCGAAGGCGATCAGCATCCCCGCCCTGGTGCAAGACACGCTGGTCTGGGTCAAGCCGGACATTCCGCCGCCTTCGCCGCCGCCGGAACCTCCCAAGCCGCGCATGGACGTCGCCAAGCCGCCGATCGTGGTGCCGAAGGTGGAGGTCGATGTCCCGCCTCCGCAGATCGAGGAACCGGTCCAGGCCACCACCGAGCCGCAGCCGATGCCGGAGCCGGCGCAACCCGCCGCCAGCGAGGCGCCACCCAGCCAGGCCCCCGCCAGCAGCAATACCGGCGCGATGCGCAGCGCCGTGCTGGCCGACACCGACGGCTGCGCCAAGCCCGATTACCCGACCAGCGCCGCCCGCAACGGCGAGACCGGCACCGTGACCCTGGCCCTGTTGGTCGGCGCCGACGGCCGCGTGCAGGATTCGCGCATCCAGAAGTCGAGCGGCTCGCGCGTGCTGGACCGCGCCGCGGTCAACGCCCTGAGCCTGTGCCAGTTCAAGCCGGCCATGAACAACGGCGCGGCCGAAGCCGGGTGGGCGCAGATCGCCTACGTCTGGACCCTCGACTAAGCCAGTAGCGTTTCCCTTCTTCGCCCGCCACAGCCTCCCAGCCTGGCGGGCTTTTTTTTCGACTCGAAAGGAGCCGATCCCCGCCGCACGTCCACCGCACGCCCGTCGTACCCACAACAAGACAAACATTGGAGAGAGAAACATGCTTACCGCTGGACTACCAGGGGCGCCCGCGCGCGCCCTCGGCCTGGCCGCATTCGCGGCCATCTGCATCGCCCTGGCGCTGGCCTGGCTGGCCCGCCCCCACGACACCCCCGCATCGCCGCCGGCGGCCATCGATACCGCCCGCATGCAGCGCCACATGGCCAATCTCGCCGCTTCCACGCGGCCGATCGCCACCAGCGCGAATGCCGCGGCGCGCGACTACATCGTCAACCAGCTGCGCGGCATGGGCCTGCAGGCCAGCGTGCAGCGCACCACGGTGCAGAAATCCGTCGTCCATTTCTGGGGCGGCACCCACTACACGGTGGGCGTGGTCCACAACGTGGTGACGCGCCTGTCCGGCAGTGCCCCGGACAGGGCGAACCGCCCCGCCCTGCTGCTGGCCACGCACTACGACAGCGGCAAGACGACGCTGGGCGCCGCGCGTTCGGCGCTGCCGGTCGCGGCGCTGCTGGAGACGGCGCGCGCCCTGTCCGCCGGGCAGGCGCCGCAGAACGATATCGTGATGCTGTTCGCCGACGGCGAAGAGGTCGGCGCCCTGGGCGCGCAAGGTTTCGCCGAACGCCATCCGCTGGCGCGCCAGGTCGGGCTGGCGCTGCGCTTCGACAGCATGGGCAGCGGCGGGCCCCTGATGCTGCTCGATGCGAGCAATGCCGGCGGCAGCGTATTGAACGCCTTGCCGGATGCGGCGCCCGGCGTGGAAGGCTCCTCGCTGCTGGCGGCTTTGTACAGGCTGCGGCCGGAAGCGCCGCGCATCGGACCGCTCGGCCGGCTCGGCGCGCCGGCCCTGCTGTTCGCGAACACCGGCAAACCCTTCGACGGCGAGCGCACGCTCGATACCCCGGAGCGCCTGGAGACCGCCTTGCCGGCGCGGCTGGGCGACGCAATGCTGGACCTGGCGCGCCACTACGGCGATGCCGACCTCGCGCGCGGCGCACATGGCGCCCGCGCCTGGTTCACGGTCCCGGGCCTGGGCCGGGTGCAGCATTCCACGATCCTGTGCTGGACCCTGGCGGCGCTGGCCGCCTTGATGCTGGTGCGCGGCTACCAGCAGGCGCTGGCGCGGT
>JBCNOA010000451.1:0-2703 GCA_039594095.1 Dyella sp. | reverse complement strand
CGCCGCGAGCGCGAGATCGGCGTGTACTGCGAGATCTGGGCCTGGGACCACGACCCGGCCGAGATCGCCAAGTTCGGCGCCAAGGGCATCATCCTTTCCGGCGGCCCCGAATCCACCACGCTGCCTGGCGCGCCCAAGGCGCCGCAGGAAGTGTTCGATTCGAACCTGCCTATCCTGGGCATCTGCTACGGCATGCAGACGCTGGCCGCGCAGCTGGGCGGCGCCACCGAAGCCGCCGATGCGCGCGAATTCGGCCATGCCCAGGTGGAGATCGTCTCGGAAGACAGCCTTCTGGCCGGTCTCACCGATCATCCGGAAGAAGGCAAGGCCCTGCTCGACGTGTGGATGAGCCATGGCGACCACGTCGCCGAGGCGCCCCCGGGCTTCGTCATCACCGGCCGCACCGACCGCGTGCCGGTCGCCACCATGTCGAACGAGGCCAAGCGCTGGTACGGCGTGCAATTCCATCCGGAAGTCACGCACACCAAGCAGGGCAGTGCGCTGCTCAAGCGCTTCGTCACCGATATCTGCGGCTGCCGCACGCTGTGGACCGCCGCCAACATCATCGAGGACCAGATCGAGCGCGTGCGCGCCCAGGTGGGCGACGACCACGTGCTGCTGGGCCTTTCCGGTGGCGTGGATTCCTCCGTCGTCGCCGCGCTGCTGCATCGTGCGATCGGCGACCGCCTGACCTGCGTCTTCGTCGATACCGGCCTGCTGCGCTGGCAGGAAGGCGACCAGGTGATGGCCACCATGGCCCAGCACATGGGCGTGAAGGTCATCCGCGTCGACGCCGCCGCGCGCTACTTCAAGGCGCTGGAAGGCGTGGCCGATCCCGAGGACAAGCGCAAGATCATCGGCCGTCTGTTCGTCGAGATCTTCGACGAGGAATCGGCCAAGGTCACCGCCGCCGGCAATGGCCAGGTGAAGTGGCTGGCCCAGGGCACCATCTATCCCGACGTGATCGAGTCTGCCGGCAGCAAGACCGGCAAGGCCCACGTCATCAAGAGCCACCACAACGTCGGCGGCCTGCCCGAGCACATGAAGCTCAAGCTGGTCGAGCCGCTGCGCGAGCTGTTCAAGGACGAAGTCCGCCGCATCGGCGTCGAGCTCGGCCTGCCGCGCGAAATGGTCTACCGCCACCCGTTCCCGGGTCCCGGCCTGGGCGTGCGCATCCTGGGCGAAGTGAAACCGGAATACGCCGAACTCCTCGCCCGTGCCGACGCCATCTTCATCGAGGAACTGCGTCGCTGGGATCTCTACGACAAGACCAGCCAGGCTTTCGCCGTCTTCCTGCCGGTGAAGTCCGTCGGCGTCGTCGGCGATGCCCGTGCCTACGAGTGGGTGATCGCCCTGCGCGCTGTCGAGACCATCGATTTCATGACGGCGCATTGGGCGCACCTGCCGTACGAGTTTCTCGGCAAGGTGTCCAATCGCATCATCAACGAGCTGCGCGGTGTGTCGCGCGTGGTGTACGACATCAGCGGCAAGCCGCCGGCGACGATCGAGTGGGAATGAATCGACGTCCTACGGGGTCAAACTCGATGTCCTGATGTTGCCCGCGTACCTGCTGGTCGCGTTGAACGTTCCATACGCCCGGAGCGGAGTCGCCAAGCCTTTGCGATTCTCGCTCCAAATATCCGCAGGCCATCGACGGGGCAGAGCGGCGGTGCAGCGATCACGTCTGGGGCGAAACGTCAGCCAGGTCCATCGCTCGCGGCGGCCAGCAGTGGCACGATCAGGTCGCTGATCGGCGTAGGGATGCCATGCTGTCGCCCACGTCGCTGCACGACCCCGTTTCGGCTATCCCATTCAAGCGGGCGGCCGGCCTGTCGGTCAGCGAGTATCGACGTGCCGAGGTCCGGCGGATAACTCTGGAACGCATCGAGGATCTCTTGCGGGACTTCGTCGCCCAGCGTCGCACCTTCTGCCCGGGCAACCTGGAGGCATTCCTGCAAATAGGCCAGCGCCAGCCCGGCGATGTCGGCGCGGGAATACATGCCAGCGCGCCGCCCCGCAAGAACCATTAAACCAGCGACTGCGTTCTGCAAAAGCTTGCGCCATGCGACGGACGCGAAATCGGCCGCCACGTCGACCGAACATCGTGTGCCTTTCAGCGCCGCAAGGACCACGCGGGTCTCTGGCAGATCCGGCAAGGTAAGCCGCGCCTTGCCACGTAGCCAGACCGAGGCGTCGGGTTCGCGTTGCGCAGGAAAC
The DNA here is from genome assembly GCA_039594095.1 of Dyella sp. GTDB lineage: Bacteria > Pseudomonadota > Gammaproteobacteria > Xanthomonadales > Rhodanobacteraceae > Dyella_D. Next base: position 486 of record JBCNOA010000451.1, on the reverse strand, counting down.
CATACCACCGAGGGTAAGACCGGGCTGTCGGGCACGTAAGGCGCGAAGAGCGATGTCTGCTCCACCCCGTTTTGCAGCACGCAGACCACCGTCGCTTTACCGCACAAGGCGGAAAGCCATGGCGCTGTCGCGTCTATCTGCGTGGATTTCACCGCGATAAAGACCAGGTCGAACGTGCTTTCGACTTTCGCTGGATAGGTGTGCACCGGTCCCGGCACCGTGATGCGGCCGCCGTCGAAACGCAATTCCAACTGCTCGCGCGCCGAGCGGCCGAAAAGGGTCGGTGTGCGTCCGGCCTCATGAAGCGCTGCCGCCACCGTCGTGCCGATCGCCCCTGGCCCAACGACGGCGATCATTGGATTTTCTGACATCGTCATGGATCGTCCCGTCCCAATCATTTGTGCTGCTTCGGTAGCAATCATCACAAGTGACGTGTCGACGCTCTGCACATCGCCAGCGTCTACTTCAGCACATCGGCGCTGACGA
>JBCNOA010000450.1:0-2710 GCA_039594095.1 Dyella sp. | reverse complement strand
CGATGCCGTCGGCGGCCTCCGCCACCACGCGGATGTCCTCGGTCAGGTCGAGCAGGCCGCGGATGCCGCTGCGCACCAGGGTCTGGTCGTCGACCAGGGCGACGCGAATCATGCCGTCACCTCCTTTTTCGGTAGGCGCAGTTCCAGTGCGAAGCCGCCCCCTGCCTTCGGCCCGTACTGCAGCTCGCCGTCCAGGTCGGCCAGCCGCTCACGGATGCCGCGCAGGCCGTTGCCTTCGACGAGACCGGACTTGCCGCAGCCATCGTCGAGCACCCTCGCAATCGTCATGCCGTCTTCCTCCTGCAGCACGATATCCAGCCGGCGCGCATGCGCATGGCGCAGGGCATTGGTGATCGCTTCCTGGATACAGCGGAACAGGACGTGCGCTACCGGTGCGGGATAGCGGCTGGCCGCCGGGTCGATGCGCATGCCGACCGTGATGCCGGGGATCCCGTCGCCCAGCAGGCGGATGGCTTCGGCCAGGTCGATGGTCTGGTCCTGCCGGGTACTGGACACCACATTGCGCACCTGCGCCAGCAGGCTGCCGCTGGCGTCGCGCGCCGTATGCAGGGCGGGCGGCGTGGCGTCCCTGGCCTGGCGCAGCGCCAGGTCGAGGTGCAGGTTGAGGGCAGTGAGGTGGTGGCCGACGGCATCGTGCAGGTCGCGCGCGATGCGCAGGCGTTCCGCGCCGCGTACCGTCTCGGCCAGCAGCGACTGGGTGGCGAGCATCTGCGCGTGGGCCGTCGCGAGCGATTGCCGCATCCGGTGTTCGCGCAGGACCAGGCGCCCGGCAATGAAGCCGGTCGCCTTGATCAGCCGCTCGGCCGACACGTAGGCGAGCAGCGACCAGCGCGGCGGCTGGTTCAGGCGCGTGACGAGGTCCAGTACCAGCAGGGTGTCCACGGCCACGCCGGCCAGGTATTGCAGCACCAGCATCCCCAAGGCGCGGCGCCAGGGCAGCAGCATGCCCAGGTGGGCGCTGGCGAGCACGTGCAGCGGCAGCGAATCGAGCATCACCGCGCAGCCGACCAGCAGCGCCAGCAGGACGGTGCGGCGGCGCAGCGTCTTCGCCACGCAGGCCATGGTCGATACCAGCGCGAACAGGATGCAACCCACCGCCTTGCATGCCGCGAATAGCTGCACGGCTTGCGGCACCGCGCGCGGATCGAGGCTTCCGCGCCAGTCGCCGGTCATGGCAACCGACAGGAGGCCGAGCGGATTGTGCAGGGATATGCGACCGCTGAGTGCCGCCGCGACGTCGAGCCCGCCGAACAGCAGCGCCGCAGCGACGGCGAACATCCAGGGCGGGATGGCGGACAGTTTGCTGGCGTTCGGTGCGTGCTTCATTGGCGTCGCGGATCGTGGGGGTGTCGCATTCTAGCGGAAGGCCGGGAGTGACCCGGCCGACAGCAATCAGAAGCGCAATTTCAGGCCGGCCTGCAGTTGTTGCCGGCGCAGCTTGTAGCCTTCCTCGCGTACAGTGCCGTAGTGCTCGAATTCGAGCGTCCCCGCGAGCTGCTCCGTAAACTTGTACGCCGCGCCGATGCCGAACATCGGCTTTGTGCCGTCGATCTTGCGGTCGTGCGTGCCGGCGTTGGTCATCTCGAAGCGGCTGTGCGCCACCCCCAGCTTCGCATGCAGGTCGACCCGCTCGCTCACCGCCACCGTGCCCTTCGCAGCCAGGTAGAGCGCGCGCGCTTGCAGGCGCGGTTCGGTGGCGGTGCCGTACAGGCGCTTGTCGAATTCGTGCTTGCCGGTCGTTCCGGAGAATCCGGCTTCCACCGCGAAGTAGTCGTTCAGTTCGACGCCGCCGTAGAGTTTGATGGGCAGGGGATGGTTCTTGCTGCTGAAGCGCTCGCCGGCGCTGTTCTCCAGCGTCGATTTCGACTGGCCCGTCGCTGCGCCAATATAGAAACGGGGGGAGGCGCCGTTTTCAGCAGCGCGGACGGCAGGAACTGCGAGGACGGACAGGGCAAGCGAGCTTGCGATTACGTGCTTGAGCATGGATGGCTTTCCGATTCAGGTTGTCCGCTGCGTCACCGAGATGCAGCGTGTGCCCGTATTGTCGGAGTGCGGCGCGCCCGCCGCATGTGCCATTCGTCATGCGTATGTTTGCATGCGGCGCAAAAAGCCGAGCAGCACCTCTCCCGCGACCTCGGCGTCGTCCGCCGTCATGGTCTCCAGCGGATTGTGGCTGATGCCGCCGTTGCCGCAGCGGGTGAACAGCATGGCCACCTCGGTGATCTTCGCCATCTCCATCGCGTCATGCCCGGCGCCGGACAGCAGGTCGAAGCGCGGCAGGCCCGCGTCTTCGATGGCGGCGCCCAGCATGTCCATCAGGCGCGGCGAGCAGGGGGCGGCGTCGGCCTCCACCAGCTTCCACAGCTTTTCCCCGATGCCGCGGCGCGTGCAGATGGCGGATATGCCGGCCAGGATGTCATCCACCGCGGCGAGACGCTCTTCGTCGCTGGCCGCGCGGATGTCGAGCGACAGCCGGCACTGTCCGGGAACCACGTTGACCGAGCCAAGAGGCACCTCGAGCTGGCCGACCGTGCCGACGAGCGACCCGCGCCCGCTGCAGCGCGCTTCCACCAGCAATACGATTTCGGCGGCGGCCGCCGCCGCGTCGCGCCGCATGTCCATGGGCGTGGTGCCGGCGTGGCTGGCGACGCCGCTCAGTTCCACCAGGTAGCGCGAGCTGCCCGCGATC
>JBCNOA010000045.1:0-21752 GCA_039594095.1 Dyella sp. | reverse complement strand
AGACCGTGGCGGGAGCGGCCGCGGGCGCCGCGGCGACGGAGGCCGCCGCCGGCTGGCTGGGCGTACTCACCTGCGACGCGAAACGGCCGATCGGCAAGGTAATGAACTGGCCGGCCACCGTGCCCACGCTGCCGAGTACGTTGCCGTTGGCGTCGTTGACCTGGATGTAGGTCACGCCGCCCATCTCGAAACGGTAGACATGGAAGTGTGGATTGGCGCTGACGTCCGCGGCATTCGGCCAGGACTGGCCGAGGCCAGTGGCCGGCGTGGCGGCGATGACGGCTCCGGAGGTAACGACGGCGAGCGACACTGCGAGAACTGCACGTGACATCAGACGCATGGTGAACTCCTTGGACTTGGTGGAAACGCAATCCTTCTCGACCGGAATCTATTCGCCCGGCGATGAAGAATAAGGCAAGGCAAGATGCCCAGTCCCATGCCGTCCGGCCAGACCCGGGCGCAAAAAAAAAGCCACCGGCCGGGGCCGGTGGCTTTCGACGACTCGATCGGCCGGACCGGCGTCTTGCGACGCCGGTCCGTGTTGCCTGCTTAGAAGTCGTAGCGGGCGGTGACACGGAAGTAACGCGGATCCGTGTAGTTCAGCTCGCGGCCGTACAGCGGGTTCACCGTGGTGCGGTTCAGCGCGTAGCGGTAGTTGTACATCTGCGGCGTCTGACGGTTCAGCGCGTTGATGACATCCAGCTGCAGGGTCAGCTTGTTGTCCATCCAACCCGGCGTGTAGGCCGCGTTGAGGTTCAGCTGATAGGTCCACGGCGTCGTGCCGTGCGAACCGCGCGGCGAGATCGCGTAGCCCGGCTGGCCCGGCAGACCGCAGAACCAGTACGTGGAGCTGTTGTACAGGCCCGCATCGGCGGTCGGGTAGAAGCTGGTGCAGTTCTTCGGGCGGCCCGAAGCGGCGATCAGGGTGGCACCGAAACGCCACTCGGTGTTCAGCTGGTAATAGCCGAACGCCTTGACCTGATGCGCGCGATGGTTCGGGAGCACGCCGTTGGAACCGACCATCAGCTGCGGCAGATCCCAGTCCTGGGTGCGCGACACGTCGGTCTGGCCGCCCGCGCCGGTATCCAGGTCGGAGGCCAGCTGGCCTTCGGTGTTGCCGTAGTTGCGCGAGAAGGTGTACTCGACCTTGCCGTACCAGCTGTCGGCGAACGGATGTTCGACGAACAGGTCGACCGCGTAGTACTTACGCTTCAGGTCGGGCAGGTTCAGATCCTTCTGGCTCAGGTACACCTCCTTCAGGCTGCCGTCCGCCTGCGGCACCATGAAGGTGTTGCCTCGGCCCGGGTTGAAGGTGAGGCACTTGTTGCCGAGCGACTGGATGCAGGTGTCGTCGATCGCGCTCATCAGCTTGCGATAGGTCAGCTTCGCGCCCCAGTTGAAGGTCGGGCTGATCTGCTGCTCCATGCCCAGGATGTACTCATCCTGGAAGTGCGAACGAAGACCCTTGGCCGCCACGGTGCGCGGATCCGGAGCCTGGCCGCACTCCTTATTGGAGGACACGCCGCCGGTATTGGCGCAGATGAACGGGCTGGTCGGATCCACCGCGATCGGGGTCAGGCCCAGCGGCACGCCGCTGTTGGCATCGACACCGGTGTAGGTGAAGTACTGGTTGCTGATCAGCGAACCGGACACGCTGCGCACGGCGGCGTTGTTCGGCACGGCCAGGTGGTAGCGGCCGGCGTTGGCGAACACCTTCAGGGTGGAATCGCCGAACACGTCCCACGACGCGCCCAGGCGCGGCGCCAGCTGGTGGCGCTGCCTGATGTAGGCGTCGCCGTTCTTGTTGTAGTTGGTGAACTGCTCGTTGCGCAGGCCCAGCGACAGCAGCCAGCGATCGCTCACCTGCCAGCGGTCTTCGATGAACTGCGCGGCCTGGTCGGTTTCGACGCCTGCGCGCTGGGTGTTGTACGCCTTGTAGACGTAGTAGCCCTTCGTGCCCAGGCCACCGGCCGCGGCCGGCGAACCGATCACGCCCAGGCCCTTGTCGATCGCGGCGTTCGGATCGGTCTGCTTGCCATACACCCACGCATAGCCGCCGGCGTACTCCTTGCCGGTGAACGACTTGGCGTTCTGCGCGTCGTAGCCGAAGCGGATGTCGTGATCACCGAGGCGGTACTCGATGTCCAGGCGCCAGCCCTTGGTCTTGTCGTTCGCGCCGTCCAGCGGCAGGGTCGAGGTGACCGCGGTCTGGCAGCTGTTGTACGTGACGCCCGGAGCCTGCGCGTTCGAGCCCACCGAGATGAACGGACAGGCCGGGTCGAAGCCGTAATTGGTCTGCACGTGCTTGACGGTCTGCGTGCCGTACAGCGCCGAGACGGTCAGGTCTTCGGTGATGTAGCCGGTGTACTTGGCGATGTAGAGATCGCCGCCGTCCTTGTTGTACACGCCGCCGGTCTGCGTGTTGCCGTGGCTCAGCGTCTTGTAGTCGTACGCGTAGCGCTTGGAGGTGGTCTCGGTCTTGTCCGACACACCCGTGAACTCGAGGATGTGGTTGTCGGTGATGTTCCAGTCGACCTTGGCCGTCCAGCGCGGAATCTTCGAGGTGAAGTCGCTGTAGCCGATCTTCGAGGCCGAGGCCGCCGAGTTCGAGAAGGAGCGCACTTCAGCGCCTTCCTGGCGGTTCACTTCGGCGTCGATGTAGTAGAACAGGCGGTCCTTGATCAGCGCGCCGCTCAGGTAGGCGCCGACCGTGGACTTCCAGTACTGGTTACGGTTGCGGTACTGGTAGAGCGTACCGTCGGTGGCCGCGTTGGTGGCCGCACCGGTGTTCGGGAAGTAATTGTTGCGCGGGTTGGCACGCAGCGCTTCCGGTTCCCAGATGGTGTAGACGCCACCCTTGGTCTGGTTGCTGCCGCGCTTGGTGACGATGTTGATCACGCCACCGGTGGAGCGGCCGAACTCGGCGCCGTAGCCGCCGGTCAGCACCTGCTGCTGGTCGATCGCGTCGAACGGCAGCTGGGTGAAGCCGATCGAGGTCAGCGGGTTGGTCACGGCGTAGCCGTTGATGAAGTACGCGTTCTCCGACGAAGCGGCGCCGCCGAAGCTGGGCACGCCGTAGCTGGAGTTGGCGACCACGCTCGGCGCCAGCAGCGCGGCGGCGGCGATGTCGCGGCCGATCGGCAGCTTGGCCAGCTGCTCGGAGGTCAGCACGGTGCGGGTGTCGATAGAGGACACGTCGATCGCCGGCAGGGCCGAGGCCACCACCGAGACGCCGTCCAGGTTCTTGGCGTCGGAGGCCGTCGCGGTCGCGGCGGACGCGCCGAAGGACACTTCCGTGCCACCGGCGATGCTCAGCTCGACGTTGTCGCGCGTGCTGACGGCAGCGTCATTGTTCTTCAGCGTGACGGTGTAGCGGCCGGTCGGCAGCGAGCTGAAGCGGTAGCGGCCCTGCGCGTCGATCGAGGTCGAGCGGGTCAGGCCGGTGTCGACGTTCTTGATCTCGACGCTGGTGCCCGACTGCGGGGCGACCTGACCGAAGATCGAGCCGGTGATGTTGGACTGAGCGAGGGCGCCGGTGCTCGCGAGAGCGAGGGCGACGGCCAGGGCCAGGGACGAACGCCCCTTAGGCCGCTTCGTAAAAGCAGCGAAGTAACTCACGAGTTGTACTCCCATCAACTTGTTAGCAACGCAAAGATCCGCAAGCAGATGCGGACCGGGGATGTGGGTCTTGCGAGCCCGGGGTGGGGCCCTGCTCAGAGGTGGAACGCTCGCTCCCGGACGGCTCAACCAGATGGCTCGTAACGGCCCCCCTCTCGCAGCCGTCCGGCCCCAAGAGCAGCAGGCTGTATAGCGCAACATCGTGCGAAGCTCAACGAATTCGTAACGCGAATTTTCGAGGAGTGTCACCAGTCATGGGTCCGCTTTCGCACATGAAATGCCGTAATTCGCTGTGCGAAAAGGAAAGATGTCCTGATGCATCGCATCATCGCAAGCTTCGCGAAAGCTTGCGATTCTTCTGTGCCGAGCGCACAAAATCTTCGCAATGCGCAGCTAGGACTGAACGGGCGGGTCCGCTATCGAAGCGATATTCACGCCCGTGCTGCTGGTATGGACGACGGACGACCGAAGCACTTCGTCCTACTGTCCGCGTCCCCCGGACAGAGTCCCCTTCACAGGAGAGTTGCCATGCAGACTTCGACTTTGTTCCGCAAGACCCTGTTCACCGCTGGCCTGGCCGCCGTCCTCGCCGCCTCGCCGCTGGCCCAGGTCGCCGCGCAGGACGCCGGCGCAACGCAGAAGTCCTCCACCAATGAGACCGTGCCGGACAAGGCCGCTGACGGATGGATCACCACCAAGGTGAAATCCGAGCTGGCGACCACCAAGGGCATCAAGAGCAGCGACCTGTCGGTCACCACGACGGACGGTGTCGTCACCATCACCGGTACCGCCGCCAGCTCCGCGGAGAAATCCAAGGTCGAGCACATCGCGAAGAAGGTCAAAGGCGTGAAGAGCGTCGACGCGAGCGGCATCACCCTCAGCGACAACGCCAAGTGACCGCCGCGCCCGTGAGCGCGTAGAAACGAGAAAGGAGCCCGCGAGGGCTCCTTTCTTTTCCAGTGCGCCTTGCCCGGCGCGCGGTGACGCGATACCTAACGCGCGTCAGCGGTAGAGCATGCCGCCGCCCAGCTGATTGGAGTCGCGCGTCTCTTCGAGCTCCACCCCATCCAGACCCTGCGAGAGCGTGTGGGCGTCGCCGCCCTGGGCCAGCTTGATACGCAGGCGCACTTCGTTGGAGCTGTCGGCGTGGCGCAGGGCATCCTCGTAGGAGATCTCGCCGGCGTGGTAGAGCTCGACCAGGCTCTGGTCGAACGTCTTCATGCCGAGATTGGTGGATTCCTTCATCACTTCCTTGAGCTTGTGGATCTCGCCCTGGCGGATGTAGTCCTGCACCAGCGGCGTGCCCAGCAGGATCTCGACCGCCACGCGGCGCGCCTTGCCGTCCGGCGTGGGGATGAGCTGCTGCGCGACCACGCCCTTGAGATTCAGCGACAGGTCCATGAACAGCTGCTGCCGGCGGTCTTCCGGGAAGAAGTGCAGGATGCGGTCCATCGCCTGATTGGCGTTGTTGGCGTGCAGCGTGCACAGGCACAGGTGGCCCGTCTCGGAGAAGTTGATGGCGTGCTCCATCGTCTCGCGCGTACGCACCTCGCCGATCATGATGACGTCGGGCGCCTGGCGCAGCGTGTTCTTCAGCGCGTTGTCCCAGCTGTCGGTGTCGATGCCCAGCTCGCGCTGCGTGATGATGCAGCCCTCGTGCTTGTGCACGTATTCGATCGGGTCCTCGATGGTGATGATGTGCCCAGTCGAGTTGGCGTTGCGGTAGCCGATCATCGAGGCCAGCGAGGTCGACTTACCGGTGCCGGTGCCGCCGACGAAGATGATGATGCCGCGCTTGGTCATCGCCAGCTGCTTGATCACCGGCGGCAGGCTCAGCTCCTCGATCGTGGGGATCTTGGATTCGATACGGCGCAGCACCATGCCGACGCAGTTGCGCTGGTAGAAGCACGACACGCGGAAGCGCCCCACGCCCTGCGCCGAGATGGCGAACTGGCATTCGTGGGTCTTCTCGAACTCCTCGCGCTGGGCGGGCGTCATGACGTTGAGCACCATGTCGCGCGACTGCTGCGCCGACAACGGGCTCTGCGTGATGGGCACGATGCGGCCCTGCACCTTCATCGACGGCGCGACGCCGGCCGTGATGAAAAGGTCCGAGGCCTTCTTGTGCACCATCAGCTTGAGGAAGGAGGTGAAATCGAAGTCGCTCATGAGCGGTCTCCTGCGGAGACGTGAGTGGTGATCACTTGAACACTTCCTTGTTCCTGGCGTAAGCCGCCGCCTGCTGGCGCGTCACCAGGCCGCGCTTGACCAGATCCTGCAAGTTCTGGTCGAGGGTCTGCATGCCGTACTGCTGGCCGGTCTGGATGGCCGAATACATCTGCGCCACCTTGTCCTCGCGGATCAGGTTTCGGATTGCGGGAATACCCACCATGATCTCGTGCGCCGCGAGGCGTCCGCCACCGACCTTCTTGAGCAGCGACTGCGAAATCACCGCGCGCAGCGACTCCGACAGCATGGATCGCACCATCGGCTTTTCGCCGGCGGGGAACACGTCGATGATACGGTCGATGGTCTTGGCCGCCGAACTGGTGTGCAGGGTGCCGAACACCAGGTGTCCGGTTTCCGCGGCGGTCAGCGCCAGGCGGATGGTCTCCAGGTCGCGCAGCTCGCCCACCAGGATGTAGTCCGGGTCTTCGCGCAGCGCCGAACGCAACGCTTCGTTGAAGCCATGGGTGTCACGGTGCACCTCGCGCTGGTTGACCAGGCACTTCTGCGAGGTATGCACGAATTCGATCGGATCCTCGATGGTGAGGATGTGGCCGTACTCGTTCTTGTTGATGTGGTCGACCATCGCCGCCAGCGTGGTGGACTTGCCCGAACCGGTCGGCCCGGTCACCAGGATCAGGCCCTGCGGCTGCTCGATCAACTCACGGAAGATGCGCGGGGCGCCGAGGTCTTCGAGAGTCAGCACTTCCGAAGGAATGGTACGGAACACGCTGCCGGCGCCGCGGTTCTGGTTGAACGCATTGACGCGGAAGCGGGCCAGGCCGGGGATCTCGAACGAGAAGTCGACCTCGAGGAATTCTTCGTAATCGCGGCGCTGCTTGTCCGACATGATGTCGTAGATCAGCGAGTGCACCTGCTTGTGCTCGAGCGCGGGAATGTTGATGCGCCTGACGTCGCCGTCCACGCGGATCATCGGCGGCAGGCCGGCGGACAGGTGCAAGTCCGACGCCTTGTTCTTCACCGAGAAGGCCAGTAGTTCGGCGATATCCATGGGTTCCCCTTCGAACGTCGACTTTGGGCGGTACGCGCGGGGAACGGTCGCGGGCGGCCTGGCGCGGCCTGAGCGCTGCCACCCTCGCAGGTCCCCCTCGCAGCGGCCCGATACTACTCGCGGCGCGGCGACAGGAGCCAGTCTTTCGGGTGGCCGATGTTTGAAAGTGATAACCGCGTAGGTTGAGGCAAGCCGCGGCGAACCCCAACCGGCGGCGGGATACCCGGCGCCTGGTCCTCTCGGCCGCCAGGACCGGTGAACCGGTGCAATCGATGGCGCGCCGACGACGCCGCGGCGCCTGGAAGCCCGCTGCGTTCGCCCCGACCTGCGGGTAAGGTATGACCCCCAGTTTCCCCCTAGGAGTCCGCATGACCCGCATCGCTTTCATCGGCGGAGGCAACATGGCCCGCAGCCTGATCGGCGGCTTGCTGAAGACCGGTATCGCGGCCTCCTCGGTCAGCGTCGCGGAGCCGAGGGCGGATGCGCGGCAGGAGCTGGGCCGGGAGTTCGGCGTGGCCTGCTATGCGGACAGCCGCAGCGCCGTCGCCGAGGCGGACGTCGTGGTGCTGGCCGTGAAGCCGCAGATCATGCCGGCGCTGCGCAACGAACTGCACGATGTGCTCAAGCAGCGCCGCCCGATGCTGATTTCGATCGCCGCCGGCGTGCGCATCGACCAGCTCGAGCGCTGGTTCGGAAACCTGTTGCCGATCGTCCGCTGCATGCCGAACACGCCCGCGCTGATCGGCGCCGGCGCCACCGGCCTGTGCGCCAACGGCCGCGTCAGCCCGCCGCAGCGGGCCCAGGCGCAGCACATCCTGGACGCGGTGGGACTTACGCGCTGGATCGACGACGAAGCGCTGATGGATACCGTCACCGCGCTGTCCGGCTCCGGCCCGGCTTATTTCTTCGCCCTGGTCGAAGCACTGGAAGATGCGGCCGTAGCGCAAGGCATGCCGCGCGAAACCGCGCGCGCCCTCGCCGCCCAGACCTGCCTCGGCGCCGGCCGCATGCTGGTCGAAGGCGGCGAGGCGCCGGCCGAATTGCGCCGCCGCGTCACTTCGCCCAACGGCACCACGCAGGCCGCCCTGGAAAGCTTTGCCGCGGACGGCCTGCCGCGTATCGTCTCCCGCGCCGTCGCCGCCGCCACCCGGCGCGGCGCGGAACTGGCCGCTGCCCTGGATGACGCCTCGTGAGCTATCTGCTTGAAGCCCTTTCCTTCCTGATCGGCCTCGCCTTCGGCGCGGTCGCCACGTTGTTCCTGCTGCGTCTGCTGGCCGAGGCCACCCGCGCGGACTTCAACAACCCGATGAGCCAGTTCCTGTACCGCTACACCAACCCCGTGCTGGCCCCGCTGCGGCGCGTGCTGCCCAACTGGCGCCGGATCAACCTGGCCGCCGTGCTGGTGCTGTGGCTGCTGATGCTGCTGCGCCGGGCGATCGGCTACGTCCTGTTCGGGGTGGCGCCGAATGTTCTGGGCTTGCTGGTGCTGGGGTTGGCCGACTTGCTGGATTTCGTGCTGCTGACTTACCTGATCCTGATCTTCGTGTGGTCGCTGCTGAGCTTCTTTCCTCTGGACCAGCGCCATCCGGTATTGCGCCTGGTCGGCAGCCTGGTGGGGCCGGTGCTGCGGCCGTTGCGCGGCAAGCTGGTGGCGGGCGGTATCGATTTCTCGCCGTGGGTGGCGATGATCGTGCTGGTGTTGCTGCGCATTCTGGTGGCGGCGCCGTTGGCCGCGCTCGGGACGCAGCTCACCATCGGCCACTGAATCGCTTTACGAAAGCGTCCTGGCCTTCCGCCGGGGCGCTTTCTTCATGCCTTCGCCGCCCACTCGGCGATGTGGCGGTGCAGTTCCGCCAGCCCGTCGAACAGGGCGGCCGGGCCGGGCTGCAGGATGATGGGTGACTTGATCTCATAGACGTCGCCCTGTCGCACGGCGGGGATCGTGTCCCAGCCTGGGCGGGCGGCGACGCGGTCCGGGCGGAAGCGTTTGCCGCACCAGGAGCCGAAGATGATGTCCGGGGCGGCGCGCACGACTTCGGCAGGGTCTTCGAGGATGCGGTGCTTCGCCAGCGACTCGCCGGACTGCTGTGGGAACACGTCCTCGCCGCCGGCGATGCGCACCAGTTCGGCCACCCAGCGGATGCCGGTGATCAGCGGCTCGTCCCATTCCTCGAAATAAACGCGCGGATGCTTCGGCAGCGCTTCGGCCGCCGCGCGCACTGCGGCGATGTGCCGCTCCGCTTCCCGGGCGTAGGCGTCCGCTTTCTCCGCGGCGCCGACCATCGCGCCGAGCCGGCGGATGTAGGCGAGGATGCCGTCCACGCCGCGGTGGTTGCTGATCCATACCTCCACGCCGGCCTTGATCAGCTCGCGCGCGATGTCCGCCTGCATGTCGGAGAAGCCGATCACCAGGTCCGGTTCCAGCTTCAGGATCTCGCCGATCTTCGCGCTGGTGAACGCCGACACTTTCGGCTTCTCCTTGCGCGCCCGCGCGGGCCGCACGGTGAAGCCCGAAATGCCGACGATGCGGTGCTCCTCGCCGAGTGCGTAAAGCACTTCCGTGGGCTCTTCGGTAAGGCAGACGATGCGGTGGGGAAAGGCGTCGTGGGACATGCGTCGGAAGAAAAGGCGGATGGGCAGCACCCGACACTGCCACAAGCGCGGCGGGTTCGCCAAAAGCTGTTCGCCGGGAAAGCGGTGCCGCCGCTCAGTGCCCCACTACGGTGACCGTCACCTTGCGCTGGTGCGGGTCCCGCCGATGCTCCCACAGATACACGCCCTGCCACGTGCCCAGCATCAGCTTTCCGCCATGCACCGGCAGCGTCAGGCTGACGCCGGTGAGGATGGAGCGCACGTGGGCCGGCATGTCGTCGGGGCCTTCGGCATCGTGCTCGAAGATGGCGTCGCCGTCGGGCACGGCGCGCGCGAACCAGCGTTCGAGATCGTCGCGCACCGCGGGGTCGGCGTTCTCGCTGATCAGCAGCGAACAGCTCGTGTGGGTGGTAAAGACGTGCGCGATGCCCGTCTGCACGCCACTGGCCATGACCGCCTCGGTCACCTTGTCGGTGATGTCCGCGAAGCCGCGTCCGCGCGTGTGGACGGTGAAGCCTTGCTGGGCGACGTGTCCGGCGGGGGCGGCTCGGGTCATGGCGGCGTTCCTCAGGGATAAAGCATGCGATGGGTCCAGGTCTGCCCGTGGCGGCTCCAGCGCACGCGCTCGTGCAGGCGGAACTGCGCGCCGTACCAGAACTCGATCATGTCCGGCTCGACCACATACCCGCCCCAGTGTGGCGGACGCGTGACGTCGCGCCCGTCGAACTCCTGCTCGTAGCGCGCCACGCGCTGCTCGAACGTCTCGCGGTCGGGCAAGGTCTGCGACTGCAGCGAGGCCCAGGCACCGATCTGGCTCATGCGCGGGCGGGAGGCGAAATAGGCGTCCGACTCCTCTTCCATCAGCTTGCGGGCGGCGCCTTCGATGCGCACCTGCACGCCCTCGCGCAGCGTCTTCCAATGGAAGCACAGCGCTACCTGCGGATGGGCTTCCAGCTGGTTGCCCTTGTCGCTCTGGTAATTGGTGAAGAAGCGGAAGCCCCGCTCGTCGGCGCCCTTCAGCAGGACGATGCGGGAGCTGACCCGGCCGCCGGCGTCGGCGGTGGACAGGGTCATGGCGGTCGGCTCGGGGTCGCCGCTCGCCCGGGCACCCTCCAGCAGCTGTTGGAAGGTCTCGAGGATTTCGGGTTTCAGCATGGGTCTTGAATCGTGGCCGGCGCGCGTCATCATGCGCGGATGGTTAACGATGCTAGCACGCAGAATTCGACCCTGGCGGGCCTCCTGCTGGACCAGTACGCCGGGCGCATCGCCCGCTCCAAGCGGCCGTACCTGCTGGGCATCTCCGGCCTGCAGGGCAGCGGCAAGAGCACCCTGGCGCGGGAAGTGAAGACCCAGGCCGAGGCGCGCGGGCTGCCGACCGAGGTGCTGTCCCTCGACGACTTCTATTACAGCCGCAGCGACCGCGAGGCGCTCGCCCACCAGGTCCATCCGCTGCTGCGCACGCGCGGCGTGCCCGGCACGCACGAGATCGAATTGCTGATGTCCGTGCTGGCGGCGCTCCCGAACGCATCGGAAAAGCTGCCTGTGACCTACCCGCGCTTCGACAAGGGCCGCGACACGCGCATGCCGCCGTCGCGCTGGCCCAAGGTGACGCGGCCGCCGAAGCTGATCGTCCTGGAAGGCTGGGCCTTGGGCATTCGTCCGCAGCTCCAGTCCGCCCTGGAAGAACCGGTCAACGAACTGGAGCGCACCGAGGACCCCGACGGCACCTGGCGCCACTGGGTCAACAAACAGCTGCGCGGTTACCAGCCGCTATGGCGCAAGCTGGACGCACTCGTCGTGCTGCAGGCGCCGAACTGGGAGGTGGTGCGCCAATGGCGCAGCGAGCAGGAACAGCAACTGCTGGCCCGGCATGCACCGCTGGCAATGGAGGCTTCCACCATGGATCGCTTCCTCGCCCACTTCGAACGCCTGAGCCGCCACGCCCTGAGCACGCTCCCCTCGCTGGCCGACACCTGCGTGGAATACGACACGCAGCGCCACGTCACCGGCCTCAGCCACTTCTGACCCGGCGCCGCACCGACCTCCCACCGCGAACTACGCCGTCGGCTCGACCTGCACCGCCGTGCCGTAGGCCAGCACTTCGGTCACGCCTTCGGCCACGTCGTTGGCGTCGTATCGCATTGCCACCACCGCATTGGCGCCATGCTCGCCGGCGTGCTGAAGCATCAACTCGAACGCCTCCTCGCGCGCCTTCTCGCACAGCTCCGTGTAGATCGAAATATTGCCGCCCACCAGCGTCTGCAACGCCGCGCCCAGATTGCCGATGACGCTGCGCGACCTCACCGTGATGCCACGCACGATGCCCATGGGACGGACGACGCGATAGCCGGGCAGCTCGTTGGCGGTGGTGACCATGTGTGGGGAAACGCGGGCCATATGCAACTCCTTGGATGGGGTGTGGGAGGATGGTCCCACAGGGATGCGCATCAGGGGTGCTATCGCGAGCAACCGCCCCTCATACCGCCTTCTATCCCATGGGAACTACCTTCGGGTCGCCCGGAGATGGAGAAGGAAAAGTGACTTACTGAGGCGAGCCGCCAGATAACGAACTCTCTATGAGCGAGGCGAGGCCGATGCTTCGTGTGCTCTCGAGGCGGTCATCCCTCGCAGCGGTGAGGTCTGGACCATCAGGCCGCCGCAGGTGCGGCGACAACCGTCCACAGCCACCTCAGCTACGCCCCGTCCGGCCATTCATCCTCCTCCGGCAACGCGTAATCGCCATTGCGGTAGGCATGCAGCACCTCGCGCGCCCGCACGAAATCCTTGTCGTAAACCAATACCCTCACTCCGCCCACCGCCGTGGTCAGGAAAGGATTGGCCTGAACCAGATGCGCGTCGCCTGCCACCGTCGCGATGCCTTCGGCTTCTAGCAGGCCGCAAAGAATGTGCGCGTCGGTGGGCACCAGGAAGCGCGCCAGGCAGACCACGTCCGCGCCTTCGGTCGGTGCATCTTCCAGAACTTCGGCTGTTTCCAACGGCGCAGGGCCGACGATCAATGCGCGCGAACGCAATTCTTCCAGCGCGACCTGCTTGGCTTCCTCGGTCATATCGCCCGAGCGATAGCGACGCAGCAGCTCCTCGTCGCCCATCTGCTCGAAGCGTTGCCTGAGCACCATCCGATCCATGTCCGCTCCTCCCTGTCCGTTGACCGCGAATGCCTTATAGCAGGCTCCGATAACCATCGCGCGCATCGGGCCAGCGCGGCACGAAACCGCTGGCCCGCAGGCGTGCGTTGCTCAGTCGCTTGCTGCCGATCCCTGCGGGTGCCGGGCCTTCCCCGGGCCTGGGAGCACCCGCGAGCCTGGCGAGTTCTTCGTACAGCACATGCATCGGCAGCGGCGTGTCGTCCACGCCGATATAGACCGGCTCCGCCTGCGGCAACGAGAGAAGATGCGCGATTGCCCCGGCGGCATCGTCGGCGTGGATGCGATTGGACCAATGCGGCGGATCGCGCGGCACCCTCGCCTCTCCGGCGCGGATACGCTCGACCAACTGCATGCGTCCCGGCCCATAGATCCCCGCCAGCCGCAGGACCACCGTCGGCATCCGCTGCGCCGCCAGCCAGCCTTCCGCCTCCAGCAGGACACGGCCATTGAAGCCCGGCGGAGCGGGCGGCGTCTGTTCGTCCACCCAGGCGTCCCCGTGCTCGCCATAGACGGCGCTCGACGACACGAACAGCACCCGTCGCAGCGGAGCGTCCGTGAGCGCGGTCATCAGATGCTTCAACCCGTCCACGAACACCGCACGGTAGGCGGCCTCTTCGCGGGCACCCGGCGTGGGCGCATAAACCACCTGGGTCAGGCCCGCCGGCAGACTCTGGAGGCTTTCCGGCCGGGTCAGGTCGCCGCACAGCCAGCGCAGGCCGTCGCCTTCGTCCACCGGGGGCGAGCGCCGCAACGCCCACACTTCGTCGCCGCGCGCGAGCAGACGCTGCGCGGTGCGCATCCCCAAATCGCCGCAGCCGGCCAGCAATACCCGTTCGGTCATGTCGAGCCTGCTGTTAAAGTCGCCATATGAATCCCTCGTGCAACCTGTTCATCGTCGGCCCGACCGGCGCCGGCAAGACGTCGATCGGTCGACGGCTCGCCGCGCATTATGGGCTGGCTTTCGTCGATCTCGACCAGGAGATCGAGCGCCATTGCGGCGCCACGGTGAGCACGGTGTTCGAATTGGAGGGCGAGGACGGTTTCCGACGCCGCGAGAGCGCCCTGCTCGACGCCTGCACCGCTCGCGACGGCGTAGTGCTGGCCACCGGCGCGGGTGCGGTGCTGGATCCCGTCAACCGACGGTTGCTCGCTGAACGCGGCTACGTGCTGTGGCTGCAGGCCACGGTGGAACAGCAACTGGAGCGCCTGGCCCGCGATCGCAGCCGTCCGCTGCTGGCCGGCGAAGACCGCCGGGCGAAACTCGAAGCCATGGCGCTGGCACGCACGCCCCTTTATCACGACATCGCCGATCTGGTGATTCCCGGCGAGCACGAACTCGTCCAGGCCGCCAGCGAACGCAGCATCGCCCTGATCGATCAACACTGGCAGCGCCAGCAAGCCGCATGAACATGACTGACACGCCCGCTTCCGCCCCCCGCACCATCGATGTCGCCCTCGGCGAGCGCAGCTATCCCGTGTGGATCGGCGCCGGCCTGCTGGAAGACCGCGACCGCTGGTGCGCCATGTTGCGCGGACGCCACGCGCTGGTGGTCAGCAACACGACCGTGGCGCCCCTGTATCTCGAACGCGTGGCGAAAGGCCTCGAGGGCCTGCGGTGGTCGGCGTTCCTGCTCGACGACGGCGAAGCGCACAAGACGTTCGAGAACGTCGGCCGCGCGCTGGATGCACTGGCGCAGCTGGGCGCCACGCGCGACGCCTGCGTGGTCGCGCTCGGCGGCGGCGTGGTGGGCGATCTGGCCGGCTTTACCGCCGCGTGCTGGATGCGCGGCATCGATTTCATTCAGATGCCGACCACTCTGCTGGCCATGGTCGATTCCTCCGTGGGCGGCAAGACCGGCGTGAACCTGCCCGCCGGCAAGAATCTCGTCGGCGCCTTCCATCAGCCGCGCGCGGTGGTGGCGGACATCGGCACCCTCGCCACGCTGCCGCCGCGCGAATACCGCGCTGGCCTCGCCGAAGTGGTGAAGGGCGCGGCGATCGGCGACCTGCCTTTCTTCACATGGCTGGAAGATCATGCGGATGCTCTTGTCGCACGCGAACCCGGCTCGCTGACGGAAGCGATCGCGCGAAAGGTGAGTTACAAGGCCGGCGTGGTGGCCCGCGACGAAACCGAACAGGGCGAACGCGCGCTGCTCAACCTCGGCCACACCTTCGGCCATGCACTGGAAACGGCCGGCAAGTACACCGTGCTGCTGCACGGCGAAGGCGTGGCGGTCGGCATGCTGCTGGCCGCCCGGCTGTCCGAGCGCCTGGGTATGAGCACCGAGGCAGACACTGTGCGCCTGCGCCGCCTGCTGGAACGCCTGGGCCTGCCCACGGCGATCCCGCCCGGCATGGACCCGGAAGCGCTGCTGGCGTTGATGCGCCTGGACAAGAAGAACACCGCCGGCACGCTGCGCCTGATCCTGTGGCGCGGCATCGGCCGCGCCGAAATCGTCGCCGGAGTGGACGAGCACGAAGTGCTTGCGACGCTGCGCGAAGCCATCGGCTGACCGCGCCACGCAACCATGGCGCAGGACTTCCTGGATGGACTCGGCGGCCTGGTACGTCTGGTATGGCTTGTCACCTGGGACCTCGCCTGGACGGGCGGTCTGCGCCAGCTCGGCCGCGGCGTGCTTCTGCTCTTGAGTCTGGGACGCTTTCCGCGGGGACCCCAGCTCGAACGCCACGGACATCTCGTCGCCTGCGCGGGTCTGTTGACGCTGGTCGCGGCGTGGGGCGCCATTGCCCTGTGGAATCAGCGACACGATCCGCAGGGCACCACGGCACGGCCCGCCGCTGCTTCGCCGCACTCGCCCCCGGCGGGCTCCGCCCCCTAGAATGAGCGACTTGCGGCCTACCGCACCCATTCACATGCAACCTTCCATGCGCCTCTACCTGCAAACCGCGCCCAGCTCCGGCGAAGCGCCCCGCTATGTCCAGATCGTGCTGGAGCAGGACTTGCTCGGCGGCTGGACGCTGTATCGCGAGACCGGCGTGCAGGGCGGCAAGGCGACGCTCAAGCGCGAGCAGTTCCTGGAGCGCGACGACGCCATGGCCGCGTTCGAGAAGGCGCGCGACGCGCAGCTCAAGCGCGGCTACCGCCTGATGTTCAGCCAGGGCATGGACGGCCCGTACGGACGATGAGATGAGCCAATCCCTGAAGAACGATCGCTTCCTGCGCGCGCTGCGCCGCGAACCCACGGACACCACGCCGATCTGGGTGATGCGCCAGGCCGGCCGCTATTTGCCGGAATACCGGGCCACCCGCGCCCGCGCCGGCAATTTCATGGCACTGGCGCAATCGCCGGAGCTGGCCTGCGAGGTGACGCTGCAGCCGCTGGAGCGGTTCGATCTCGACGCGGCGATCCTGTTCTCCGACATCCTCACCATTCCCGACGCGATGGGTCTGGGCCTGAGCTTCGCGCAGGGCGAAGGCCCGCAGTTCGCGCACCCGGTGCGTACCCGCACCGACGTCGAGAAGCTCGACGTGCCCGACATGGATGGCGAGCTGCGCTACGTGACGGATGCCGTGCGCCTGATCCGCCAGGAACTGCACGGCCGCGTGCCGTTGATCGGCTTCTCCGGCAGCCCTTGGACCCTGGCCTGCTACATGGTCGAGGGCGAAGGCTCGCGCGATTTCGCCACGCTCAAGGCCATGTGCTGGAACGAGCCCAAGCTCGCCCATCAGCTGCTCGACACGCTGGCCCGCTCCGTCGCCGCCTACCTGGCCGCGCAGGCCGCCGCCGGCGCGCAGGCGCTATTGGTGTTCGACACCTGGGGCGGCATGCTCGGACCGGCGCCGTTCCGCGAGTTCTCGCTGCGCTACATGGCGCAGGTGGTGGACGCGCTGAAGGCAGACGCGCATGCGCGCGAGCTGCCGGTGATCCTGTTCTCCAAGGGAGCCAACCGTCATCTGTCCGCCATGGCCGACACCGGTTGCGCCGCGCTTGGCGTGGACTGGACCATCGACCTGGCCGACGCGCGCGCCGCCGTCGACGGGCGCGTGGCCTTGCAGGGCAATCTCGACCCGGCCGTGCTGCGCTCAAACCCGGAAACCATCCGTCGCGAAGCGCGCGCCGTCATGGACAGCTACGGCAACCACCCCGGCCATGTGTTCAACCTCGGCCACGGCATCACGCCGGAAGTCGACCCCGAGCATGTGAAAGTGCTGGTGGACGAAGTACACGCGTACGGACGCACGCTGCGCGCGTCCTGACGGGTGCAGCGACGTTCGCGGCAGAAAGACTCGCAAGGACCACGGCCCGGAGGGGCCCTCAGCGGTAAGGGATCTACCATGCATCGCTCGCGCAAGAACCCCGTGCTTCTCCTTTCGCTGCTGCCGGTGGCCCTGTGGTGGCCGTGCGGCGCTTTCGCCTTACCCGCGGGCCACGCGAAAACACCCGCCAAGCAGGAGGCGCCCAAACAGCCGCCTACCTACGAGGAGGCGGTCAAGCAGGAACAGGCGCTGCTGGAGAATCCCGTCAGCTCGATCCTGCCCTCGGCCGGATTGCAGTTCGACGATGACGAACTGCTCAAGGTGATCGACCAGGCCGATCGCGAAGGCAAGGCGGACTCCCTGCCCGAGCCGGTGGCGCGGCGCCTCAGCGAATGGCGGCAGTCCAAGGAGGCGGAGGCCGCTTACGACAAGGCGCCATGGCAGCACGGACCGGCCACCGTGGCGCTCGACGGTCCCGTGTCGCTGGAACTGCCCAAGGGCTACAAGTACCTGTCTTCCGCGGAGGCCGCCAAACTGGTGGATGCGGCCGACATGGGCGGCAAGCCCCGGGCGCTGGTCGCCAGCGAGGACGACACCCACGTCTACGCCGTGGAAGCCTTGGAAACCGGGCATTACGACCCCGCCGCCCTGCAGTGGGATCCCACCGCTCTCAAGCAGGCGCTGGCCGACCATTACCGGAACCCCCTCATGTCGGTGCCGCAACCGGGCGATTCGCAAGCCCAGATGCTGCAGAACCTGCTCGATCAGGCGGAATGGCTGGAAGAGCCCCGCTACGACGAGAAGACGCACATCCTGGCTTGGTCCAATACCCAACCGGCGCAGCCGCCGCGCGTGACGGCGGTGCGCTTCGGCCGCACCTGGTCCGCGGAAGTGCGCGCCGTCGGCGGCGTCGGTGCCGATGTCCTGCTGGAAAACGCCCGCAAGCTCGCCGGCGGCGTGCGCTTCCAGAACGGCGAGGAATACGCCGATGCCATCGCCACGGACCCGCGTGCGACCACCAGCATCGAAAAGGTGATCAGCGGCGGCCCCAATCCCATGCAACAAATGGTCACCGACGGCTTTGCCGCCAGCATGGAACGCGATCAGGAGCGCCGCGACAGCGAGGTCGGCCGTCTGCTGCTGCGCCTGGGTGGACCGGTGCTGGGTCTGATCGCATTAGGCATCGGCGCGGCGAACCGCAAGAAGGCGGCCGAGGCGAAACCCGCGGCGGATGGCGAGGGCCCGTCCCCCGACAAGCCGACTGAATCCGGCTGAGCCCGGCCCAGAACGTCCCACGGACCGCCGGTCGCCCTAAAGCCAACGGAGCTTCGCCATGCGCGAGCAGGCTCCGCTCGAACGTTGCCGGGACCCGCTTCTCTGCACGCGTTTCCTGCGGCCGTTCATGGGCGCGCACATCGCATGCTTCGTACTCGAGGCCGCGCTTGGCACCCACTCCCTCCAGCAGATCGCGCGCCTCCATGGCGCCCACGGCATGGGGACGCCCGTTCCGAACAGTCGGAAGCGAAGAAAGGTAAATATCCGCGGGCCGGCCAGGGAAACATCCCGCCCCTGACTCCCGGCAGGGCACTGCGATCGACCGCCTGCTGCCTGGCCGGCCGCCGTGGCGGTCAGGCAACGAACACCGGGAAGAGCCCGCCCCCCCCTATCTTTGGCAGCTCCCAGCCCCCAGCTTTACAATCCCGTCTCTTTGACACCCATCCCGCGCCCGCCCAGGGCGCGCCATGACGAGCCCCCGATGGACAAGAGTTTCGAGCCCCGCCAGATCGAGTCGAAGTGGTATGCCCGCTGGGAAGCCAGCGGAGACTTCAAGCCGTCGGGGCACGGCGAGCCGTACTGCATCCTGCTGCCGCCGCCAAATGTCACCGGCACCCTGCACATGGGCCATGCGTTCCAGCAGACCGTGATGGACATGCTGGTCCGCTACCAGCACATGCGCGGCCTGAACACGCTGTGGCAGGTGGGCACCGACCACGCCGGCATCGCCACCCAGAAGATCGTGGAAAACCAGCTGGCCGCCACCGGCCAGACCCGCCACGACCTGGGCCGCGAAGCCTTCGTCGAGCGCGTGTGGCAGTGGAAGGAAGAGTCCGGCTCGACCATCACCAACCAGATGCGCCGCCTGGGCGTGGCCGCCGACTGGTCGCGCGAGCGCTTCACCATGGACGAAGGGCTCTCGGCCGCGGTGCGCAAGGTGTTCGTGGAGTGGTATCGCGCCGGCCTCATCTATCGCGGCAACCGCCTGGTGAACTGGGATCCGGCGCTGGGCACGGCGGTGTCGGACCTGGAAGTGAACAACGTGGAGCGCGATGGCCATCTGTGGTCGATTCGCTACCCCACCGTGGACGGGAAAGATAGCGTCGTGGTCGCCACCACCCGTCCGGAAACCATGCTGGGCGACGTCGCCGTCGCGGTGCATCCGGAAGACGAACGCTACGCGCACCTGGTCGGCAAGCTGCTGCGCCTGCCGCTGTCGGGCCGCGAAATCCCGGTGATCGCCGACGACTACGTCGACCGCGAGTTCGGCACCGGCTTCGTCAAGATCACCCCCGCGCACGACTTCAACGACTACGCCATCGGCCAGCGCCACAAGCTGACGCCGATCAACATCTTCACGTTGGACGCGAAGGTCAACGAGAACGCGCCGGAGAAATACCGCGGGCTAGATCGCTTCGAGGCGCGCAAGCGCGTGCTCGCCGATCTGGAAGCCGAAGGCCTGTTGGTCGAGACCAAGCCGCACAAGCTGCAGGTGCCGGTGAGCGAGCGCTCGGACGCAGTCATCGAACCGATGCTCACCGATCAGTGGTTCATCGACCTCACCAGCGACAAGGGTCGCAAGGCGATCACCGAACCGGCGCTCGACGCGGTTCGCTCCGGCGACATCAAATTCGTGCCGGAAAACTGGAGCACTACCTATACGCAGTGGCTGGAAAACATCCAGGACTGGTGCATCAGCCGCCAGCTGTGGTGGGGCCACCGCATTCCGGCCTGGTACGACGAAGCCGGCAACATCTTCGTGGGCGAAGACGAAGCCGACGCGCGCGCGCATGCCTCCGTGGCGCCGGTGGGCGCGCTGCGCCAGG
Source organism: Dyella sp. (assembly GCA_039594095.1). Lineage (GTDB taxonomy): Bacteria > Pseudomonadota > Gammaproteobacteria > Xanthomonadales > Rhodanobacteraceae > Dyella_D. The sequence continues at coordinate 1,817 of JBCNOA010000045.1, read as the reverse complement.
ACGAGGATGTGCTGGACACCTGGTTCAGTTCGGCGCTGTGGCCGTTCTCCACGCTCGGCTGGCCGGCGGACGGCCCGGTGAAGAACGAACGCGGCGAGGTCGTCGCAGACTGGCGCCAGGACAAGATTTTCCTGCCCAGCTCGGTACTCGTCACCGGCTTCGACATCATCTTCTTCTGGGTCGCGCGCATGGTGATGGCGACCAAGTACTTCACTGGCCAGGTACCGTTCCGCGAGGTGTACATCAACGCCATCGTGCGCGACGCCGAGGGCCAGAAGATGTCCAAGTCCAAGGGCAACACGCTGGATCCGCTGGATCTGATCGACGGCATCGAACTGGAGCCGCTGGTGGGCAAGTCCACCAAGTCGCTGCTGCTGCCGCAGGTGCGCGAGAAAGTCGAGAAGCGCATCCGCAAGGACTACCCCAACGGCATCCCTGCGATCGGCACCGATGCGCTGCGCTTCACCTTCGCCGCGCTGGCCAGCTACAGCCGCACGATCAATTTCGATATCAAGCGCGCCGAGGGCTACAAGGCGTTCTGCAATAAGCTGTGGAATGCCGCGCGATTCGTACTGATGAACGTGGAGAACGGCGAGCTGGCCGCGGCGGGCAACGCGCCCGCGACGGAGGCCGAGCGTTGGATCCTCACGCGGCTCAAGCAGACGCTGGCCGACGTGGAGCAGCACTTCGCCACGTACCGCTTCGACCTGCTCGCCCAGGAGTTGTACGAGTTCGTGTGGAACGAGTACTGCGACTGGTTCCTGGAGCTGTCCAAGCCGGCGCTCAACGGCGACGACGCGGCCGCGGCCGCGTCCACGCGGCGGACGCTGGTAGTGGTGCTGGAGACGGTGTTGCGCGCACTGCATCCGATCGTGCCGTTCATCACGGAAGAGATCTGGCAGTCCGTCGCACCGCTGCTCGGCTTGAAGGATGAAGGCATCCTGCGCCGTCCGTGGCCGAAGGCCGACGACATCGCCGCGGACGCCGCCGCCACGGCCGAAGTCGAGTGGTTCAAGAACGTGCTCAGCGGCATTCGCCGCATTCGCTCGGAAATGAACATCGCGCCGGGCAAGACCATCCCGCTGCTGCTGGCCGACGGCGACGATACCGATCGCGCCCGAGCGACCAAGTTCGCGGCCCAGATCGCCTTCCTCGCCCGCGTGGAGGTCCCGCAATGGATCGCGCCGGGTGCCGACGAACCCGCTGCCGCAGCAGCAGTCGTGGGAGCGATGCGCGTACTGATTCCGCTCGCCGGCCTCATCGACGTCACCGCCGAGAAGACCCGCCTCGCCAAGGAAATTTCGCGCATCGAAGGCGAGATCAAGAAGTGCGAAGGCAAGCTCGGCAACGCCAACTTCGTGGCCAACGCGCCTGCCGAAGTGGTCGCGCAGGAACGCCAGCGCATCACCGACTGGGGCACGCAGTTGAATGCACTGCGCGAGCAGTTGCGGAAGCTGGGGTAAGTCGCTGTACGAGGGTCCGCGTGCGGACCCTCGGGCCTATCGTTCCGCAGGCCCCTCCACCCTCCTCTCCTCGAAAGGGAGAGGAGGAAGTGACTTACCGTGGCGAGCACCCTCAGCGCAGGATCCGCTCCCTCGCCAAAGCAAGCGACGCAGCCACGATGCTCGGCCTGCGAGCTTTTGCTCTTGGCTTTTGCTCTTGGCTTTTGCTCTTGGCTTTTGCTCTTGGCTTTTGCTCTTGGCTTTTGCTTTCGGCTCTTGCCCTCCCCTCCCTTCGCGGCGGTGAGGGCTGGACGATCAGGCCGCCGCAGGCGGGCGGGGACAGGACGTCCCCGCCTTTTCGATCAGGGCAGGATG
>JBCNOA010000449.1:0-2730 GCA_039594095.1 Dyella sp. | reverse complement strand
TGCTCGCCGACTACGCCTACCGTGTAGTCGGAGGGCACGGTCAGCCGCACGTCGTAACTGCCGAAGTCGGCGTAGAACTCGCTGTTGAAATGGAATTCGTGCGCATTCCAGCGCACCTCTTTCGCGCCCCGCTCGCCCGGCAGTTCAAGCACGGCGATCTTCGGAAACCACTGCGCCACCAGGTTGAAATCGCCCCACCAGCCCGTGCGCTCGACCACGCGCGGCAGCTGGCTGAGGAAGTCGATGTCCAGCGTCAGCGTCTCGCCCGCGCCCACTGGCTGGGCCAGGTCTACCCGCACCACCGTCTCGTCGGTCTTCGGGCCACCGTCCGGCTGCACGAAAACCCACTTCAGCGCCGCTTCGCCCTGCTGCACGCGTTGCAGATCGATCCAGCCCCACTGCCCTTTCTTGAGCGTGGCCGCGCCGCGCGAGCGTCCGTGCGCGGTGAGCACGTGCCGTTCGGAGAAGAACGTGCTGCCTTCGTTCTTGAACGCATTGAGGTAGAGATGCAGGTAAACGCTGCGTACCGGCCGGTCGCTGCGGTTGCGCCAGGTCATCTGCTCGCGTCCGGTCACCGCGTGCCGCGCGGCATCCAGGTCCGCATCGATGCGGTAACTCACGACGCGGTCGGACAAGGTCGGCTCCGTGCCGCTGCGCTCGCCGCCCCACGCATTCGGGGCGCTGGGCTCGCGCACGCCGGCCGCGTCGCCACGCGCCAGCGGAATGTCCACCGCTTCGGCGACGGGCGCGGCGGCCTCCTTCGCCGTCGCTGCAGGCTTGTCGGTTGCTCCCGCCGGCGCGGCACTGCTGGCCGCCGGTGCCGGCGCGTCTTGCGCCAGCGCCATCCACGATGCGGCGCCGAGCGCCAGCATCCAAACCAACCCAACGATCCGGACCCCTCGTCCTACCATGTCGTCTCTCCCCCAGGCGATACGCCAGCGTGCGCCATGAGCGTGCGGCCCGGCATAGGCCAAAGGTCACGGGAAAACGGGCGAGGGACAATCTGCCGACAAGGTTCACCGATTCCGCCTGCGAGGATGGAATGCACCGGGCGTCCGAACGCCGCTCGGCGTCGCTACAGGCAAGGGCTCGCACCCTCTCCGCAGCGAAGCACGCCGTCCTGGCATGCGATGCAACTACGCCCGGCGCAAGCTGTCCCAGCAATCCGCCGTGGCGCTAAGCTGCCCGGCAACGGGCCGCCCGCAGGCGGCCGATGCGGATACCTCTACCGATGAACACCAGCGACCATCATCTATACCCGGCAAGCCGAGCCATGCGGCATGCCGGCCGGAGCACCCCATGCGCATCCTGATTGCCGAGGACGATCCGGCCATCGCCGCCGGCGTATGCGCCTCGCTGCGCCAGAGCGGCCACGCCGTGGATCACGTGAACGACGGCGCGCGCGCCGATGCCGCGCTGCGCGACACCCCGTACGACCTGCTGATTCTCGACCTCGGCATGCCCAATCTGGACGGCAGCGAGGTGCTTCAACGCCTTCGCAAGCGCGGCGCCGGCCTGCCGGTGCTGGTGATCACCGCCCGCGAGGGCCTGCGCGAGCGCGTACGCGTACTCGACCTGGGCGCCGACGATTACCTGGTGAAGCCGTTCGCGCTGGCCGAATTCGAAGCCCGCGTCCGCGCGCTGCTCCGGCGCTACACGGCGCAGGGCGCGCCGGAATTGAGCATCGGCCGCCTGCGGCTGGATCTGCCCGGCCATCGCGCCTGGGTGGACGAGACCCCGCTCGAACTCACCGCGCGCGAGTTCGGATTGCTGGAGGCGCTCGCCGCCCGTCCCGACCGCGTCACCAGCCGAGCCCAACTGGTCGAGGCCTTGTGCAACTGGGACGAGGAACTCACCGACAACGGCCTGGATATCGCCATCTATCGCCTGCGCCGCAAGCTCGCCGGCTCCGGCACGCAGGTGCGCACCATCCGCGGCCTCGGCTACCTGCTGGAGGAATCGAAGGAAGGGGCCGAGTGAACGACGCTCCGCAGCCCTGGCTATACCGCCTGCTCGAGCCCGATGGCCGGCAGAGCCTGCGTCGCCGGTTGCTCGCTTTCCTGCTGGTGCCGCTGATGATGATGCTCTTCATCGAGAGCCTCATCACGTACACCGGCGCGCTGGTCTATTCCAACCACGTGCACGATCGCGATCTGGCCGGCGGCGCGGAAACCGTGGCGCGCATGCTGCAGATGGGCATGGACGGACCGATCTCCGAACAGGCCCGGTTCCTGCTGCAGTACGACCCCGAAGGCCACAACAACATCAACTACTTCAGCATCGTCAGTCAGCATCACGGCCTGATCGCCGGCACCGAAATGCTGGTGCCGCCGTCGCGCCTTTCCCTGGCGGTGAACGGCGAACCCAAACTGTTCGACGCCACGGTGGACCGGCGCAAGCTGCGCGCAGCCAGCATGGTCATCGACAGCGTGCACGAGAGCGGCGACGTGCTCACGGTCACCGTTGCCGAAACGCTGCGCGACCGCCGCCTGCGGGCACGTGAAATCCTTCTGCTGAGCATCCCCGCGCAGGCCCTGCTGATCGCCTCGGTCTTCGTGCTGGTGTGGTTCGGCGTGCGCATCGGCCTGCGCCAACTCGATCCGCTGACCGCGCGACTGGCTTCCCGAGAACACGACTTGGCGCCCATCGGCGACGCCGACGTGCCGGTCGAGATCCTGCCGCTGACCCGCACCATCGACGGCCTGTTCGCGCGCCTGCGCGGCATGCTGG
>JBCNOA010000448.1:0-2823 GCA_039594095.1 Dyella sp. | reverse complement strand
ATCTGCGCCGCACCTTCGAAGAAGTGGCCGGCTACGACGAAATGGTGGTGTTGCGCGACATCGAGTTCGAGAGCCATTGCGAGCATCACATGGCGCCGATCATCGGCCGCGCTCACGTCGGCTACCTGCCCACCAGCCGCGTGGTGGGCATCAGCAAGCTGGCGCGCGTGGTGGACGCCTACGCGCGCCGGTTCCAGGTGCAGGAAAAACTCACCGCGCAGATCGCGCAGTGCATCCAGGAAAACCTGCACCCGGCCGGCGTGGCCGTGGTGATCGACGCCAGCCACGAATGCATGACCACCCGCGGCGTGCACAAGCGCGGCGTATCGATGGTCACCAGCCAGATGCTCGGCTCTTTCCGCGACGATGCACGCACACGCGCGGAATTCCTGCAGTTCATCGGTATCCGCGGCGGCGTGCGCTGATGCGCCGCGCCCTCGCGGCGGCCATCGCCGCGCTGCCGCTGCTCGCGGCCGCGCAGGGTTATCCGCGGACGCCGAGCGAATACTTGAAGCTGATGGATACGGACGGCGACGGCCGCGTCAGCGAGCAGGAGTACGTCGATTACCTGAGCGCGGGTTTCCGCCGCATGGATACCAACGGCGACGGCATCCTCGAACCGGAAGAACTGCCGGGCGGCCGCGGCAAGCCGATCAGCCTACGCACGCACCAGGACAACCTGCGCCGCCAGTTCCGCAAGCTGGACCGCAACCACGACGGCTATCTCGACGCGAAGGAACTCGCGGCGCCCCCGGCCTGAGCCTTTTGCCCGGGCGCTAAGCGAGCATTTCTCCGGTCACTGACGTCCACACGGCTCGGTTCGCACCCGTACCGGCGTCGGATCGTGCGCCGCCACACGACGCATCACCGGCTTGCGCTATCGTTCGCGCTTCCCTACCTCGCCGCCGGATCATGGACCAGCCTGTCACGCACGTCTCCGAACCGCGCCGCCGCGCGGCGGTCGCCTTCGTGTTCGTCACCGTGCTGCTGGACATGCTGGCCTTCGGCATCGTCATTCCCACGCTGCCGCACCTGATCGAGAAACTCGCCGGCGGCGGCATCGCCGAAGCGGCTTCGTGGGTGGGCATCTTCAGCACCGTGTTCGCGGTGGTGCAGTTCATCTTCTCGCCGGTACAGGGGGCGCTGTCGGACCGGTTCGGCCGGCGACCCGTCATCCTGATCTCCAATCTCGGCCTTGCGCTCGATTTCGTGGTGCTGGCGCTCGCACCCACGCTGTGGCTGCTGTTCGCGGGACGCATCGTGCTGGGCATGACCGCCGCCAGCTTCACCACCGCCAATGCATACATCGCCGACGTCACGCCGAAAGAGAAGCGCGCGGCCGCGTTCGGCATGCTCGGCGGTGCCTTCGGCCTGGGCTTCATCATGGGGCCCGGCCTGGGCGGCGTGCTGGGCGAGATCTCGCTGCGCTTGCCGTTCTGGGTGGCCGCGGGACTGGCGGCATGCAATTTCCTCTACGGTTACTTCGTGCTGCCGGAATCGCTGCCGAAGGAACGCCGCACGACGCGCTTCGAACTGCACAGCGCCCACCCGCTGGGCTCGCTGAAACTGCTGCGCCGCGATCCCGTGCTGCTGGGCCTGGGCGTGGTGATGTTCCTGGTCTATCTGGCGCACTACGTGCTGCAGACTACCTTCGTGCTGTACGCCGACTACCGCTACGGCTGGGGTACGCGCGCGGTCGGCTTGGTGCTGATGCTGGTGGGCGCATGCGACGGTTCGGTGCAGGCCTTCCTCACCGGCCGGCTCACGCCGCGCTTCGGCGAACGCCGCGTGCTGGTGGCCGGCATGCTGTGCGGTATCGGCGCCTTCCTGCTGATGGGCTTGGCGGACGTGGGCTGGGTATTCCTGCTGGGCATTCCGCTGATGGCGCTGTGGGGCCTGTCCAACCCGCCGATCCAGGCGATCATGACGCACCAGGTCGATCCCACCGAGCAGGGCCGGCTGCAAGGCGCGATCACCGGCCTGGGCAGCTTCGCGGGCATCTTCGGCCCCACGCTGTTCGCGCAGATCTTCTCCTTCTCGATTTCGCCAACCTCGCCGCTGCACCTGCCCGGCCTGGCTTTCGTCGTGGCTGCCGCGCTGCTGGTGATCGGTACCGTGATCGCCGCGCGCACGATGCGCCACGCCGCCGACCTGGCGACGCAACGGCCGGCCGATCCACTGCCCTGCGCGGCACCGGTGCCCCACGACCTGTCACCCGTGGCCGCCACGCATCCTGTCGATCCCGCCGCCGAACCCGTCGGCATCGGGACCGATCCCGTCCGTCCCTCGGAGCCATCCTCATGACGCTTTCCATGTACCAGGCCTCGGTGCCCGTGTTCCTGCGCGCGCTGGCCAACCTCCACCATGTGCTGAAGAAAGGCGAAGCCCACGCGCAGGCCAAGGGCGTCGCGCCCGAGGTGCTGCTGCAGACGCGCCTGATCCCCGACATGCTGCCGCTGACGCGGCAGGTGCAGATCGCCACCGACATGGCCAAGAACGGCACCGCCCGCCTGGCCGGCGTCGAGCCGCTGAAGTTCGAGGACACCGAAACCAGTTTCGACCAGCTCTACGCGCGCATCGAGCGCGCGGTGGAATACATCAAGGGCTTCAAGCCGGAACAGGTCGACGGCAGCGAGGCGCGGCAGGTCACCATCAAGACGCGCAACGGCGAGCAACTATTCGAAGGCCAGGCCTATCTGCTGCACTACGTGCTGCCGAACCTGTTCTTCCACTGCACCACCGCCTACGCGATCCTGCGCAGCTCCGGCGTCGAGATCGGCAAGTCCGACTACATGGGCAAATACTGACCCGGAACAATACAGA
>JBCNOA010000447.1:0-2840 GCA_039594095.1 Dyella sp. | reverse complement strand
CCGCGTGTTCGGCGACCACGCGCGGTCGCTGGCGATCTCCTCCACCAAGCCGATGCACGGTCACGCGCTGGGCGCTTCCGGCGCGCTGGAGATGGTCGCCGTGATCGGCGCGCTGCGCGACGGTATCGTGCCGCCGACGCTGGGCTACCTCGAACGCGACCCGGCCTGCGATCTGGATTACGTGCCGAACGAAACACGCCGCATGCCGGTGCGTACGGCGATCAGCAACTCGTTCGCCTTCGGCGGCCTCAATGCGGTAGTGGCTTTGCGGCGGATGGACTGAGCACCCGGGATACGTCGCCGCCGAACGCCTTGAAAGCTCCACTCTGGCGATACGGCGGCTGTACGCAAATTCCTGCGTGCCTCTGCATTCACTCTCGCGCAAGCCCCACTGCGTAGGGTGAAGACACCGTGCATCCGCACGGCGTCATCGAGGGCACTGATCATGTCGAAGAAGCTTCTTTCCGCCGCGCTGGCTCTCAGCGCGTTCGCGCTGCCGGTCTCCTACGCGTTCGCACAGCACGCCGGCGGCCACGGCGGCGGTTCCATGGGCTCCATGCATGCCACGCCGGCGGCGCCGGCCATGCCCACCACGCATACCAACAATGACGCGCACGGCGATGCCGTTTCCCAGGCCGCCGCGGATGCGCGCGCGGACGATACCAAGGTGGGTACCGCGGTGAGCGATGTCGCCAAGGACAAGAACAAGGGCAAGCACGAGGCCAAGGGACACGGCAAGACCCACGGCCATTGAGGCCGCACGAGGGCCACGGACGGCCCTTCTTTATCGCCGCTCAGGCAAGCAGCGGCAGCAGCTGTTCCCGGCTCAGGCGCGCTACGGGGAGATCGCCCGGATGCGCGGGATCGACCCAGCACAGATCCTCGATCTCGGCCCTCGCCTCACAGGGTCCATCGACCTTCACTTCGTAGACGACCGCTTCCACGATGCAGCCCGGCTCATTCGCCGCAGGCGCGCTGAAGCGCCCGAGCAGTACGGCGCCATCGCGGCGCATGGTGCAGCCCAGCTCCTCTTCCAGTTCGCGCGCGAGCGTGTGCAGGTCGTCCCGGTCGCCGGGATCGCGCTTGCCGCCGGGCTGTTGAAAGACTTCCGCGCCGCGCTTGCGCACCAGCAGCACGCGCCCTTCCCCATCGCGAATGACCGCCGCGACGATGTCGATACGGCGCACCGTGGCGTTCACAACCGCGAGAACGTCCAGGACTGCATGCGCCCATCCTTGTAAGGCATCACGCCGTGGAAAGGCCGCGGATCGCCATCGAATACCAGGGGCAGAAAGTGCCGATCGCCTTCCCACATCGGAAGCTCCATCAGCCTTTCCAGCTCCACCCATTCCAGCGTGCCTTCGTGATTGGCATCCAGCGGCGTGCCGTCGAAGCGATCGATCACGAAGATGAAACCGAGCCAGTCCTCGCCGTGCTTGCCGAAGCCCGGCCAATTGAGCGTGCCGCGCAACTGCATCGATGCGCATTCGATACCGGCCTCTTCGCGGATCTCACGGCGCATGCAGGCGGCAATGTCTTCGCCGGGCTCCATCTTCCCGCCGAGGCCGTTGTATTTCCCCAGGTGCATGTCGTCTTGCCGCGCGTTGCGGTGGATCATCAGCACCCGGCGACGATCCGGGGAGAGCACGTAACCGAGTGTGGCGACGATAGGCGTGTAAGGCATAAGGCGGCGCGCAGCGGAAAAGCCGCAGTCTATAACGGCATGGATTGCCGGGCCGCGACATGCATCGGCGCCGGCGGTTGCCGATGCCATGAATCCTTGCCTGCGATCGCGTGACGGAGGCCGGGGCCATCGCGGGTCCGCGGCGGAGAACGTCGCCACAGCATCGTGACCTAGGCTTGCGCCCAACCCGCCACCCCGGCCACCATCCCCTTCATGAAGGCCCCAGCCCTCCCTTCGCCCGCTCCACGCCGCCCGGCGCTCTATGCGCTGGCCACGCTCGCCTTGCTCGCCGGCGCATCCGGCTGCTCGCGCCAGGCGCAGGCCGTGGACAGCGACGAGGTCACGTTCGAAAGCCAGACCTTCCGCGTGGTCAGCGTCGATCTTCAGCGCGAAACGCTCACCCTGCACTGGAAAGACCCGGATGACGGGCAACCGTACGGCACCATCGAGGCGCTGCGCCAATGGGGCATGGCGCACGACAGCCGCCTGCTCTTCGCCGCGAACGCGGGCATCTATGACCGCCAGTACGCGCCGCTGGGTCTCTACGTCGAGGACGGCCGCACGGTGGTGCCGCTGAATCTGTTTCGCGGCAACCCCTCGGCGGGCAATTTTTCCATCCAGCCCAACGGCGTCTTCGCCATCTATCCGGACGGCCACGCCGCCGTGCGCACCAGCACCGACTTCAAGGCGGACGCCAAACCGGCGCGCTGGGCCACGCAATCGGGTCCCATGCTGCTGGTGGATGGCCAGATCAACGACCGCTTCGTCGACGATTCGTCCAGCCTGAAGTGGCGCAGCGGCGTATGTGCGAAGACGCCGCACAAGGTGCTGTTCGCCGTGAGCGAATCGCCGGTGAACTTCCATACGTTCGCGCGCCTGTTCCGGGACGAACTGGGGTGCCGCGATGCGCTGTACCTGGACGGCACCATCTCGCAGTTCTACGTGGAAGGCGAAGGCTATGCCGGCGCGCCCACGTTCATGGTGAAGCCCTACGCCGGCATTTTTGCGGTGTTTACGCAACCTACGCCCTGACCGCGCCTGCTGGCGGTCGCCCTTCCCTCTTCCGGACCAAGCCATCCGTGCCATGACCCAACCTCGACGTTTTCGCTGGTTTCGTTCGCTCATCGGAACCCTGCTGGTATTGGTGCTGGGCATC
>JBCNOA010000446.1:0-2840 GCA_039594095.1 Dyella sp. | reverse complement strand
AAGCCAACGGCGCCATCTTCGGTCCGCAGGGCAAGGCGCTGAACGACCACGCCAAGCGCGACGTGAAGGTGCTGGTGGTGGGCAACCCGGCCAACACCAATGCGCTGATCGCTCAGCAGAACGCCCCGGACCTGGATCCGAAGTGCTTCACCGCGATGGTGCGCCTGGACCACAACCGTGCGCTGTCGCAGCTGGCCGAGAAGACCGGCGCGCACACCACCGACATCAAGAAGGTCACCATCTGGGGCAACCACAGCTCCACCCAGTACCCGGACCTGCACCAGGCTTCGGTGAAGGGCAAGCCGGCGCTCGAGCAGGTCGACCAGGCTTGGTACGAAGGCACCTTCATTCCGACCGTGCAGCAGCGCGGCGCGGCGATCATCAAGGCGCGCGGCGCTTCCTCCGCCGCCTCGGCCGCCTCGGCCGCGATCGACCACATGCGCGACTGGACGCTGGGCACCGCCGAGGGCGACTGGGTCTCGATGGGTATTCCGTCCGATGGTTCGTACGGCATCGCTCCGGGCGTGATCTACGGCTATCCGGTAACGGTGAAGAACGGCAAGTACGAGATCGTGCAGGGCCTAGCGATCAACGACTTCTCGCGCGCCCGTATGGAAGCCACCGACAAGGAACTGCGCGAGGAGCGCGCCGGCGTAGAACACCTGTTCGCCAAGAAGTAAGCGCGCAGGTATCGTTGCTACGACAAGGGCGGCCATGTGCCGCCCTTGTTTCGTTTGCACGCCTCAATGGGGGCGCGGCGAGACCCGCAGTACGGCGATGATGCTTCTCACGTAGCCGATCAGGGCTTCGTCGGACCAGGCGCTCTCGGTGAGGTCCGGTTCCTTCGCGTGCGCTTCGCGAATGCGCTCATGGGTCGCCGGATCGTCGCCGGCGTAGCGGCGGAACAGCGCGATCCAGCGTGCGCCGAGGGCGCGTGCTTCCGCATCGTGCGGCGGTACCTCCCGGGCCATCGCATTGCGCAGGGCAACCAGCAAGGGCGGCCATTCGCGGAACGTCGCGCCGTAGTGCTCGCGCATGAAGGCGAACTCTTCCGGCTCGAGGTAGCGCTGGTAGATCGCCAACCGTCCTTCCACGAATGCCTCCTCCACGAATTGCCGCACGGGCGGCGTCACGCCCATCGCCTCCCAGGCGCCCGGCTCGCTGTCGTGCATGCGATTGAGCCGTACCAGGAAGTCCGGATTGCCGCCGGTATCCCGGTAGAGCATGCGCATCCAGCGCAATGCGAGGATCTGCGCTTCGGGTGCGTCCGGCCCGACGCCGCGATCCAGCGCGGCTTGAACCGCGCTGACCATGGCGCTCCATTCGGAGCGAATGGTGGCGTCGTGCAGCAGCGGCAACTGCTTGATCTCTTCAGCGGAAAAGTAGTTCTCGTACATCGTCATCAGCTCCAGGGTGTCCAGCCATTCGGCCAGGTCGGGGGGCTGTCCGGCGGCCAGCTGAGTACGCAACTGGACGAGCTTGGCGCGCAGCCGTTCGGCGCGGGCCAATTCGCGATCGATCTGTGCGAGCTGACGATCGATCAGCTCGGCCAGGGGTTGCTCCGGCCCGGACAGGGCGACTCCGATGTCGGTCAGCGACAGGCCCAGCTGGTGCAGGGCGCGGATACGGTGCAGGCGTTCGATGTTCGCCCGGTCGTAGAGTCGATAGCCGGCAGCGGAGCGCACCGAAGGCTTCAGCAGGCCGATGGCGTCGTAGTGGTGCAGGGTGCGGACGGTCAGCCCGCAACGCCGCGCAAGTTCGCCAACGGTCAACAGCATGGAGGTCTCCTTCGGTGCGGGGGCGGACACTGAGGCCTTACGTTACGTAAGGGTCAAGCCTTGCGATAGCCGCGGATGCGGGCCTCTGCTAAAACGCATCGGGCAGCGGCTCGCCGAGCGCAGGCAGGGGCCTGCCGATGGCGATCCGTCCGCCGATCCGAAGAGGCCCACCGTGCAAACCGTTCTCGTTGCCGACGACCATCCGATGTTCCGTGCCGCGATTCTCCATGCGCTGCGCGAGGCGCTGCCCGGCGCGCGCATGCTCGAGGTGGCCAGCCAGAGCGCGCTGGAAACCGCGCTCGCCGGCGAGGCCGCGATCGATCTGGTGCTGCTGGACTTGGCTATGCCCGGAGCGATGGGCTTTTCCTCGCTGGTGCTTCTTCGCGGCGAGCGTCCGGAAGTGCCCGTGATCGTGATCTCTTCCAACGACCATCCGCGCACGGTGCGCCGCGCTCAGCAGTTCGGCGCGGCGGGCTTCGTGTCCAAGTCGGCGCCGGTGGGCACGCTGGGCGAGGCCGTGCACGAGGTGATCGCGGGCGGAAGCTGGTTTCCCGCCGCGAAGGCCGAGCGCAGCGAGCAGGATGCCGCGTTGGCGGCGCGGCTGGCACAGCTGACGCCGCAGCAGTTGCGCGTGCTGATGTTGCTTGCGGAGGGCCTGCTCAACAAGCAGATCGCCGATCAACTGGGCTTGGCGGAGAACACGGTGAAGATTCACGTGACGGCGGTGTTGAAGAAATTGGATTGCCGGTCGCGGACGCAGGCGGCGGTGTTGGCGAAGTCGTTGGATTTGGATGAGTCGCCGTCGGTGGGGGTGTAGAGGGTGGTTTTGAGGTGGCGGTGGCGTGGGTCGGTTGTCGCGGGTGTCGCTGGTTTTGTCTCGTCCTATGGACGAGGGTTTCGCTCTCCTGCCGGAGAGCGAGTTACTTCTTCTTTGCTTGCCCAAAGAAGAAGTAACCAAGAAGAAAGGGCACCCTGCGCGGCGCCCTCCGCGGCCTTCGCCGCTGCGGGTGCGTTGAGGGCTGGCCGGGCTTTTCGATCGGGCATCCATGCCCGAATCGAAAA
>JBCNOA010000445.1:0-2854 GCA_039594095.1 Dyella sp. | reverse complement strand
GAAGAAGGTCACCTACTGGATCTGCTCGACGGCATCGCGCCAGATACTCGCCAAAAAAACCAGCCATTCGGTGGGTTTTTCGTCACATCAGGTTACGGCCGTGGAAGAGCTCTTCGATCTCCCGGCGCAGCAGCGATTCGATGCGCTGGCGCTCCTTGAAGGACAGATCGTCCGCGTGCGCCTCGAACAGGTAGGTGTCCAGGTCGAAGTCCTTGATGTGCATCTTCGTGTGGAACATGTTTTCCTGGTACACGTTGACGTCGAACATCTCGTACTTCTGGCGGATGTGCTTGGCCAGGTAGTCCTGCACCGAGTTGATCTTGTGGTCGATGAAGTGCTTCTTGCCCTTCACGTCGCGGGTGAAGCCGCGCACGCGGTAGTCGGCGATCACGATGTCCGACTCGAAGCTGTCGATCAGGTAGTTCAGGGCCTTCAGCGGGGAGATCACGCCGCAGGTGGCCACGTCGATGTCCGCGCGGAAGGTCGCAATGCCGTTGTGCGGATGCGTTTCCGGGTAGGTGTGGACGGTGATGTGGCTCTTGTCCATATGGGCCACCACGGCACCGGAAATGGTGTCGCGGCCGAGCTTCTCGACCACCGGCTCCTCGGAAATGAGGATGGTCACCGACGCGCCCTGCGGATCGTAGTCCTGGCGTGCGATGTTGAGGATGTTCGCGCCGATAATCTCTGCCACGTCCGTAAGGATCTGCGTGAGACGGTCGGCGTCGTACTGCTCGTCGATGTACTCGATGTAGCGCTGGCGCTGTTCTTCCGACACTGCATAGCAGATGTCGTAGATGTTGAAGCTCAGAGCCTTGGTCAAATTGTTGAAGCCCTGCAGGCGCAGGCGCGGGAGTGGTTTCACCACAGCGACTCTCCATGGCCGGATTAGGCCAGCAGCAGAGGCGGGTTAGCGACAAGGGTCCCCGCTGAAAAATACGACGCGAAGCGCTAAGCCTCCGCGACCCTTGTGACCGGCCGGCGACAGCGCCGTGACCGAAAGATCGTGAAGTATGCGGCAAAATTTAAAAAAACTGAACCTTGGCAGGCCACGCTTGTTTGCCATAATGCCGCGGGGTCTTATTAGAGAAAGAACCGATGTCCGGCCGCCGCCCTTTCGGGCCTGGCGGCCGCCGCCCTTCCAAGCTGGGACTGATCGTGGCGCAACTCAAATACCAACTCCAACAAGCTTTTGAACGCTCCCAGGCTCCTGCCAACTTCGCCCCCGACCCGGCGTCCATGGAGCGTTTCCTCGCCCTCTGCCACCGCCGGCGCTACCCCGGCAAGACGGCCATCATCCGCCCCGGCGATCCGGCCAACACCCTTTACTACATCGTCGATGGCTCCCTCGCGGTCTGCACCGAGGACGAGCAAGGCCGCGAACTCATCCTGGCCTATCTGAGCCGGGGCCAGTTCATCGGCGAGATGGGCCTGTTCGTCGAGCAGGCGCAGCGCGAATCGATGGTGCGCACCCGCACCCCGTGCGAGATGGCCGAAATCAGCTACGAACGCCTGTTCCACCTGATGGAAGGCCCGCTGCGCGAGGAATGCCCGAAGATCCTCTTCGCGATCGGCTCGCAGCTCACCCACCGTCTGCTGCGCACGTCCCGCCAGGTCAGCCGCATGGCCTTCATGGACGTCACCAACCGCATCTCCCGGACCCTGCTGGACCTGTGCCAGGAGCCGGACGCCATGAGCCATCCGGACGGCACCCAGATCCGCATCTCCCGTCAGGAAGTCAGCCGCATCGTCGGTTGTTCCCGAGAGATGGTGGGTCGCGTGCTCAAGCAGCTGGAGGAACAGGGCATGATCGACGTGGCCGGCAAGACCATCGTGGTCCGCGGCACGCGCTGAGCGCTCCCGGCTTCCCGCCGATCGAAGACCCGGCCCAGGCCGGGTCTTCGCGTTTCCGGGCGGTCAGCCGGCGAGTCGTTCCGCTGGGGGACGGTAGACCATGTACACGTCCGCCCGCTCGTAGTGCGAGCCCGCGCGGACACCCGGCTGTAGCTCGAAACCCGCCTGCTCGTACATGCGCAGCGCGGTCTTCAGCCGGCTATTGGATTCCAGGAACAGCTCGCGGCCGCCGCGCCGGTGGAACTCGGCGATGGCCGCGTCCAGCAACTTCCGCCCCGCCCCCAGGCCCTGAAAGCTCTCGTCGACGCTCATCTTCGACAGTTCATAGACGCCCGGCGATTCCTGCAGCAGCGCGCACGTACCGATCGCCTGGCCGCCAAGAGTCGCGAACAGCAGCGCCCCACCGGGAGCGAGCACGTAACGCTCGGGGTCGGACAGCATCTGCCGGTCGATGTCTTCCAGCCGGAAGTAGCGCTCCAGCCATTGGGCGTTGAGCCGATAGAACTCGGCAGCGAAAGCCGGCGTATAGGGCACGATCTCCAGTGGCTGCGCACGCAGCTCGGCGTGCTCGGCCAGGATCGCCGGCACGATGGGGCGTGCCTTCAGCGCTTCCTCGCAGGCTTCCACGGCCGCAAGCAAGCGCTGCCCTTCCTCGCCCAGCGACACGCCTACCCCGCGCCGGATCGCATGCCAGATCGGTCCCAGACCACCCAATGCACGGCGCGCACTCTCGGTAAGGATCAGCACGCAGCGGCGCCCGTCCTGGGGATCGCGTTCGCGCCGGACCATCTCCGCGCCTTCGAGCTTGTCCACCAGCTGGCTCACCGCCGAATGGGTCTGGCCGATCGCCGCCGCCACCTCGCCCACCGTGCCCGGACCGTTCTCCCAAAGATAGCGCAGCACCGGAAACCAACGCGACTCGATCGGCGCGCCACAAGCCCGGTAGACCTCGTCGGCCGCGGCATAGAACTGGTCGCTGAGCGCCTTCAGGCGGCTGCCG
>JBCNOA010000444.1:0-2895 GCA_039594095.1 Dyella sp. | reverse complement strand
CGCCGAAACCGTCGCCACGCCGCTGGAAGAACAGATCAACGGCGTGGAAGGCATGCTCTACACCTCCTCGCAGTCCACCAGCGACGGCGCGATGACGCTGACTGTCACCTTCGCGCTGGGCAGCGACCTGGACAATGCGCAGGTGCAGGTGCAGAACCGCGTGGCGCAGGCGCTTACCAAGCTGCCGCAGGAAGTGCAGCGCCTGGGCGTGACCACGCAGAAGAGTTCGCCCGACCTGACCATGGTCGTGCACCTGACCTCGCCCGATAACCGCTACGACATGCTGTACCTGTCGAACTACGCGCGCCTGCACATCAAGGACCAGCTGGCGCGCCTGAACGGCGTGGGCGACGTGCAGTTGTTCGGCGCGGGCGAATACAGCATGCGCGTGTGGCTGGATCCGGAAAAACTGGCCTCGCGCCAGCTCACCACTGGCGACGTGATCCACGCGATCCAGGAGCAGAACGTGGCCGTGGCCGCCGGCGCGCTGAATGCGCCGCCCGGTCCCGGCAATGCCGCGTTCCAGCTCAACATCAACACGCAGGGCCGCCTGGTCAACGAGGAAGACTTCCTCAACATCATCGTACGCACTACCGCCGATGGCGGCGTGACGCACCTGCGCGACGTGGCTCGCGTGGAACTGGGCTCCAACAACTACGCGCTGCGCAGCCTGCTGGACAACCAGCCGGCGGTGGCCATCCCGATCTTCGCCCGCCCGGGCTCCAACGCCATCCAGATCTCCGACGAAGTGCGCGCCACCATGGCGGAGCTGAAGAAGGAGTTCCCGCAGGGCATCGACTACCACATCGTGTACGACCCGACCGTGTTCGTGCGCGGCTCGATCGAGGCGGTGGTGCATACCCTGTTCGAAGCCATCGCCCTGGTGGTGCTGGTGGTGATCCTGTTCCTGCAGACCTGGCGCGCCTCGATCATTCCGCTGGTGGCCGTGCCGGTGTCGCTGATCGGCACCTTCGCGGTGATGTACGTCGCGGGCTTCTCGCTCAACGCGCTGTCGCTGTTCGGCCTGGTGCTGGCGATCGGCATCGTGGTGGACGACGCCATCGTGGTGGTGGAGAACGTCGAGCGCCATATCGAGCACGGCATGCGGCCGAAGGAGGCCACGCGCCAGGCGATGAAGGAAGTGACCGGCCCGATCGTGGCCACGGCGCTGGTGCTGTGCGCAGTGTTCGTGCCGACGGCCTTCATCAGCGGCCTGACCGGCCAGTTCTACCGCCAGTTCGCGCTGACCATCGCCATCTCGACGGTGATCTCCGCGTTCAACTCGCTGACCCTGAGCCCGGCGCTCGCCGCGATCCTGCTGCGCGACCATGACGCGCCGAAGGACAAGCTCACGGTGTGGATGGACAAGGGCTTGGGCTGGCTGTTCCGTCCGTTCAACCGCGTGTTCACCAGCGGCGCCAACCGCTACGTCGGCGGTGTGAAGCGCATCCTGCGCGCGGGCACCGTCACGCTGATGGTCTATGGCGGCCTGGTGGTGCTCGGCTTCCTGGGCTTCGCCCACGTGCCGACCGGCTTCGTGCCGCAGCAGGACAAGCAATACCTGGTGGCGTTCGCGCAGCTGCCTGACGCGGCCTCGCTGGACCGCACCGAAGACGTGATCCGCCGCATGAGCGAGATCGCCCTGAAGCAGCCGGGCGTGGAAAGCGCCGTGGCCTTCCCGGGCCTGTCGATCAACGGTTTCACCAACAGCACCAACTCCGGCATCGTGTTCGCCACGCTCAAGCCGTTCGAAGAGCGCCGCGATGCGTCGATGTCCGCCGGTGCGATCTCGATGGCGCTCAACCAGAAGTTCGCCGGCATCCAGGACGCGTACATCGCGGTGTTCCCGCCGCCGCCGGTGATGGGCCTGGGCACGATCGGCGGTTTCCGCATCCAGATCGAGGACCGCGGCGACGTCGGCTTCGAGGAGCTGTACAAGCAGACGCAGAACCTGATCGCCGAAAGCCGCAAGACGCCGACCCTGGCCGGCCTGTTCTCCAGCTACCAGGTGAGCGTGCCGCAGATCGACGCCGACGTGGACCGCGAAAAGGCCAAGGCCGAAGGCGTGGATCTGGCTGACGTGTACCAGACCATGCAGGCCTACATGGGCTCGCTCTACGTCAACGACTTCAATCGCTTCGGCCGCACCTACCAGGTGAACGTGTCCGCCGACCAGCACTTCCGCCGTGAACCGGAAGACCTGCTGCAGCTGCGCACCCGCAATGCGCGCGGCGAGCCGATCCCGCTGGGTTCGTTCCTGACCGTGCACCAAGGCGTGGGTCCGGACCGCGTGCAGCATTACAACGGCTATCCGACTGCCGAGATCAACGGCGGCCCGGCGCCGGGCTTCAGCTCGGGCCAGGCGCAGGACGCGATGGAGAAGCTGGCGCGCGAGAACCTGCCCAACGGCATGTCGTTCGAGTGGACCGAGCTGACTTATCAGCAGATCCTCGCCGGCAATACCGCGGTGCTGGTGTTCCCGTTGTGCGTGCTGCTGGTGTTCCTGGTGCTGGCTTCGCTGTACGAGAGCCTGACCCTGCCGCTGGCGGTGATCCTGATCGTGCCGATGGTGCTGCTGTCCGCGATCTCGGGCGTGTGGCTGTCGGGTGGCGACAACAACATCTTCACCCAGATCGGCCTGATCGTGCTGGTGGGTCTGGCCTGCAAGAACGCGATCCTGATCGTGGAGTTCGCCCGCGAAGCGCAGATCCTGGAAGGCATGGACCGCAAGACCGCCGTGCTGGAAGCCGCCCGCCTGCGACTGCGCCCGATCCTGATGACCTCGATCGCCTTCATCATGGGCGTGGTGCCGCTGGTGACCTCGCACGGCGCCGGCGCGGAGATGCGCCATGCGATGGGTGTGGCGGTGTTCGCCGGCATGCTGGGCGTCACCTT
>JBCNOA010000443.1:0-2898 GCA_039594095.1 Dyella sp. | reverse complement strand
TGGCGCGCGACCAAGCCCGGCGAAAAGGATCTGCTGTCGTTCGCCATCATCACCGACGATCCGCCGCCGGAGATTGCGGAGGCCGGGCACGACCGCTGCCCGGTGCCGATCAAGCCGGAGAACATTGATGCGTGGTTGAACCCGGAGCCGCGCAGCCTCGATGCGGTAGACGCGATTCTTGAGGACAAGCTGCGGCCGTATTACACACACCGACAGGCAGCAGCCTAGCTTGACCTTGTTGCTGTCACCCACCGCTCGCCATTTGATTGTCCGAAGCATTGTCCGCAGGGCCACTCTTCACCCATCCGCGATGCCAGGTGCGGCCCGCACGAATTTCTTGTCAGTGATCTGCTGAACCAGGAATTCCGCGAGATTGCCTCTCGAAAGTTTTGATCCGAGCTTGGTCCTTCCATACCAGCCCACATCGATTTTTCCGTTCGCCGGGCCGTCTTTAAGGAATGGAATCCGCACCAGCGTCCAGTCCAAGTCCGAGTTGGCGATCAGTGCGCCCGTTGCTCGGATGTCGTCGTAAGCCTTGCGAACCATCACCTTGAAGAAAAGCACTCCCGCAAGCGAATTGAGGGCAAAGCCATCCTGGGGGGCGCGGTAGCTTGCCGTGGATACTTGCAAAAGGCGCCGCACGCCCAGTTGCCGCATCGCGGTCATGATGTTGGATAGGCCATGCATGACTGGGCGATCGCCTTCCACCTTGAAACTATTGGGGCCCAAGGCACTGATGACAGCGTCAGCGCCCTGAATGCACTTCGCAATGGCGTCCCGATCTTGCAGATCACCAACAACGACTTCGACTTTCCCCGCAAGCGCGGCGAGCTTCTTCGCATCGCGCGTATAGACGGACAAGACGTAGCCTTGCTTCAACGCTTCTTCGATGATGTGCAGTCCAGTCGATCCGGTGGCTCCGAATAGGGCAAGTTTCATTTCATTCCTCCCCGACGATCCGAAGGCATGGTCGTGAAGTTGATGCCGCTACCAGCGCCGAAGCACTTGATAGTTTTGCTCAAGGTCATGCCTTCACGCCGCCTTCGCCAACAGGGACTTCACCATCGCGTCAGCCTTTGCGGTGGCGGCCCGGACCGCGTCGGGGCCGAGTACTGTGCCTTCGATGCGCACAAGCTCGACGTCGGTCAATCCGATGAAGGCGAGCATATGCAGGAGATAGTTGGTCTGGAAATCGAAGGGTGCATAGGCTCCCTCCGAGAACACGCCGCCAGCGGCGGTGACCAGATAAACCTTCTTGCCTGTCAGCAGTCCTTGGGGCGCGCCCGTGCCGTCGTAGCCGAAGGTGATCCCTGGCCAAGTGACGTGGTCAATCCAAGCCTTGAGCTGGGAAGATGGGCCGAAATTCATCATTCCTGATCCAAGCACGATCACGTCGGCTGCGTGCAACTCATCAACCAGCTCCTGCGCACCTTTAACTGCCTCAATCTGTTCCGGTGTGCGCGCATTGGGGGCAATAGCGCGGCCTTGGATGTAGGCCGGCGTAATGTGGGGTGCCGGATTTGCGACAAGGTCGCGAACAGTCAGCGAGCCCCCAAGTTGAGTCCGCACGCCATGGGCAATTTCAGTGGCGAAGCGGGTGGAAAGGCTTTCAGTCCCGCGCGGACTAGATGTGATCAGCAGGATCTTGCTCATGATGGCTCCGGCGTAAGGTATAAAATAGGTACTAGGTAACTTCTGAGACCTTAGTTACCTATCCATACGAAGGAGGGTAAGGTTCCAACCTGCATTCCACAAGAAGGCACACCCATGTCACTGAGGCACACAGATTTGCCCGAAGAACTCCCGGCCCCCACTACGGGGGGCTGTCGAGCCACCCGCGAAATACTGGATCGCGTCGGCGACAAATGGAGCCTCTACATCATTGCCTCGCTGGCCAATGGAACGCTGCGCTTCAACGAGTTGAGGCGCGGCATTGACGGTATCTCCCAGCGCATGCTGACGCTGACGTTGCGTGGAATGGAGCGCGATGGACTGGTTACCCGGACGGTCTATCCAACCATCCCGCCGCGAGTCGATTACGACCTCACCGAACTGGGCCGGACGCTATTAGGGCCTGTGATGGCGCTTGTGAATTGGGCAAACGACAACCAATTCGCCATCGCCGAAGCACATCGACGCTTTGATGACGCGCCCGAACTGGGGATGACTCCAGCCCAAGGCGTCATTCATCGACCGCGGTGATTGCAGCCGCCGCTAAGCGCTACGGTACGAGTGGGATCTAAATTACTGCCGGCCGGAAATCAAAACAGCCCCACCGGCTCCGCCGCCCGATCCCAGCTGTAGATAATCACCTCCCGCCGCGCCACCCCCTGTCCACCGCCCACGGTGTAATTGATATCCACCGCCTCCATCTCGAACCCAGCAAAGCACCGGCGGATATCCGGGTGGTCATTCAGGCTGACGATGGCTTTGCCCTTCATGCCGCGCATGAGCTGCGCCATCCGCTCGTACTCGCTGAACGGAAAATCGACGCCGTACCCCTCGGTCTCCCAATACGGTGGGTCGAGGTAGAACAGCGTGTGCGGCCGGTCGTAGCGCTCGATGCAGTCGGCCCAGTGCAGGTTCTCGATGTACGTGCCCGCCAGGCTCAGGTGTGCGGCGCTCAATGACTCCTCGATGCGCAGCAGGTTTGGCGCCGGCGCCGTGGTTGCGGTGCCGAACGTCTGCCCTTCCAGCTTGGCGCCGAAGCACGTGTGCTGCAGGTAGTAGAAGCGCGCGGCGCGCTGGATGTCCGTGAGCGTGTGCGGCGGCGTGCCCTGCAGGATCTTGAACATTTCTCGGCTGGTCAGCAGCCACTTGAAGTGCCGCACGAACTCTTCGAGGTGATGCTGCACGACGCGGTACAGGTTCACCAGATCGCCGTTGATGTCGTTGATG
>JBCNOA010000442.1:0-2807 GCA_039594095.1 Dyella sp. | reverse complement strand
GTGCGCGCCCTCCTTGCGGCTCAGTTCAAGGCTTAGAAATTGCCCTTGACCTGGATGCCCCACTGGCGCGGCTCGTTGGTGAAGCCGGTCAGGTTGTTGAAGTCGATCGCGCCGGTGATGCGGCGCTGGTCGAGCACGTTACGGCCGAAGGCAGCCACCTCATACTTGCCGCCACCGAAGATGTAGCCCAGGCGCACGCCGCCTTCCGTCAGCGGCGCGCCGGTGAACTCGGTCGCCTCGTACAGGAAGAAGTTGATCTTGCTGCGGTAGGACCAGTCGGTGAAGAAGTACAGCTCGCCGTCGGCGAACGGCACGCCGTAGCGGGCGGTCGCGTTCAGGGTCCAGCGCGGCGCCTGCGGCAGTGCGTTGCCGTCGATGACGACGCGGCCGGCGGCGTTGACCGGATCGGTCACGGTGCACTGCGCGCACTTGTTGACCGACAGGCTGCCGTCGCGGATCTGGGTGTAGTTGTAGCTCGCGCCGGCGCTCACGCGCAGGGCGGTGCTGACGGCCGCTTCGAAGTCGAACTCGGCGCCCTTGCCCTTGGTCTTGTCGGCATTGATCAGGCGGTTGACGTTCGAGTTGCCGCCCACCACGGTCAGCTGCTGGTCCTTGACGGTGTAGTCGTAGATCGAGAACGAGGTGCGTGCGCGGCGCTCGAACAGGTCGGCCTTCAGGCCCAGCTCGTACGAGGTGATGGTTTCCGAATCGGCGACGGTGATCGGCACCGCGGCCGATGCGGCGGCGATACTCGGCGCGCGGAAACCGGTAGCGACGCGGCCGTAGACGTTCACGGCGTCATTGAGCTTGTAGGTGGCCGACAGGTCCCAGTTGATCTTGTCCTGCGAGGTAGCGACCGAACGCGGGCCGATCTGGGCGACGTTCTCGTTGACCAGGGTGGCGAAATCCTTCTCGTCCTTGGTGTAGCGCACGCCGCCGCGCACGGTCCAGGCCGGGCTGATGGTGTAGTTCACCGAGGCGAAGGCCGCCCAGGCTTCGTTCTTCTGGTTGCTGACCAGGCGCGAGGTGCGGGCGCCGGCATCGTTGAAGTTGTCGCTGCCGCCGGTCGCGTCTTCGTCGAAGAAGTACAGGCCGGTCTGCCAGTTCAGCGGGCCGCTGTTCTGCGACTCGATGCGGAATTCCTGGCTCCACTGGTCGAGATTGGTGATGTAGCCGCCGGTCTGGACCTGGAAGGGGATGAAGCCCGGGCCGCCTGGCGTGCCGCCGTCGATGTCGCCGCGGCTGTAGTAGTCGCTGACGTGCTCGAAGCCGGTGATCGAGAACAGGCGCACGCTGCCCAGGTCCCAGGACAGGCGCAGGTTGGCGCCGTTGGACTTCAGGCTCTGGAAGTTGTCGGCGTTGGTGACGATCTTGTCGAGGTCATAGCCCGGCGTGACCTTGTTGCTGCCCTTCTGGATCAGGTTGGCGCGGAACAGGCGGGCGGAGCCCTGGGTCTGGCGCTGGTGCACGTTCAGCAGGGCATTGAAGCTGCTGCCCGGGCTGTACAGGACCTGGATGCGCTCGGCGTGCTCGTTGTAGCCGTCCAGCTCGCCCCGCTTCTGGGTCATGGCCACGTCGCTGTAGTTCTTGACGTAGTCGTCGCGGTGCTGGCCGGTGGCCGATACGCGCATCGCCCATTTGTCGTTCAGCGGGATGTTCACGGCGCCTTCGGCGTTGGCGGTGGTATGGGTCGCGTAGGAGGCGTTGACATAGCCTTCCGACTTGCCCAGCTTCGGCTTCTCGGATTCGAACTTCACGACACCGGCCGGGGTGTTGCGGCCGAACAGGGTGCCCTGCGGGCCGCGCAGCACTTCGACGCTGGCCAGGTCGAAGATCGGGAAGCCTTTCAGGATCGGGTTTTCCTGCACCACGTCGTCATACACCAGCGAGACCGGCTGCGAGGCGAAGGTGTTGAAGTCGGTATTGCCGTAGCCGCGGATGTAGAAGCGCGGGAAGGTACGGCCATTGGAGGATTCGACGTTCAGGCTCGGGACCTTGCCGGCCAGCAGGCGGATATCGTCGCCGCCGGACACCAGCACGTCGAGCTTGTCGCCCTTGAGGGCGGTGACGGACACCGGAACTTCGCGGATGTTTTCAGTGCGGCGCTGCGCCGTCACGGTGACGGTCTGCAGTTCGGGAGCCTTCTCGGTCGCGGTGGTCTGGGCCTGGGCCGGCAGGGCGGCGGCCAGGGCCAGCGGTGCGGCGAGCACGCGCTTGTGCATCTTGGACATCTTGATCATGGAAAGTCTTTCCTAACGATTGATAAAAGAACCGATGTCCCCGTTCTCTCTTATCGGCGCGGCCAGGGATGTCCAGCTGGCGGCGCGGGCGCTTATGGCGCGCCCATCGGCAGCGCATCTCTTGTGGATGTCTTAATCTTGCCGACTTATAAAGGCGGTATTGTCAGTGATGAGTATGTCAATTTGCAAGAAACACACGCTAAAAGCGCGCTTTTTACAACACATATGCATCAAGGCTCGATGACGATCGCACGAAAGTCGTTGACGTTGGTGCGCGTGGGGCCGGTGACAATCAATTGCCCGAGCGCGGAGAAGAAGCCGTAGCCGTCGTTGTCCGCCAGGCGGGCCCTGGCGTCCACGCCCAGGGCTTGCGCGGCCGCCAAGGTATCGGGTGCGAGCCAGGCGCCGGCATTGTCTTCGGTGCCGTCGATGCCGTCGGTGTCTGCCGCGATCGCGTGCACACCCGGCAGGCCATCGAGGGCGACAGCCAGGGCCAGCAGGAATTCGGCGTTGCGCCCTCCCCGTCCCCCGCCGCGCACCGTCACGCTGGTCTCGCCGCCGGACAGG
>JBCNOA010000441.1:0-2942 GCA_039594095.1 Dyella sp. | reverse complement strand
CGAGCGCGTTGGCGGGCTCGTCCAGGACCAGCAGCGCCGGCTTGTGCAGGATCGCGCAGGCGAGCCCCAGCCGCTGGCGCTGCCCCTGCGACAGCACACCGGCGACCCGGCGCAGCAGCGGCGCCAGTTCCAGGCGTTCCACCGTGCGCTCGCAAGACTGCTTGAGTTCGCTCGAACTTAGTCCCCGCAGGCGTCCGTGCGCATAGAGATGTTCCAAAACCGTCAGTTCCGGCCAATGCGGGGCACGTTCCGGCAGCCAGCCGAGCAGGCGGCGCGCCAGCTCGGGATGTTCTGAAAAATCGCGGCCATCGAGTTCGATCAGGCCCTCATCCGGCCGGAGCGCCCCGGCGATCATGGCCAGCGTGGTGGACTTCCCGGCTCCGTTGACGCCAAGCAGGCCAAGGATCTGCCCCCTGTCCAGCACCAGGCTGAGACGCTCCACGGCAGGGCGTCCGGCGCGATTGCGGCGGACCTGATCAAGCTTTAACAGGGGGTGTGGCAGAGTCATTGCATGATTGTCACGGTGCCCCCACTGTTTAAACAACTGTGGGCCGCGTTTTCTTGTGCGCCAAAACACGTTCCGCGACGCGGTCCGCGTAGTCGGGCTGCCATGCTGGTGGGTACGGAAACCCTCGATTAGACTGACTTTTCACCCTACTGAGTGTTTCCCATGCTCGATGCAGTGCTGAACTTCCTGTCCAACGGCCTTACCGGGGCCGGCTGGGTGGCCATGCTGGTCTATCTGCTGGTGATGACGCAGCTCACCATCTTCACCGTGACGCTGTACCTGCACCGCAGCCAGACCCATCGCGGCGTGGACTTCCACCCCGCGCTCGCCAACTTCTTCCGCTTCTGGGGCTGGCTGACCACCGGCATGGTCGTCAAGGAGTGGGTGGCGGTGCATCGCAAGCACCACGCCAAGGTCGAGACCGAGGAAGATCCGCACAGCCCGCAGATCTACGGCATCAAGAAGGTGTTCTGGGACGGCGTTTCGCTGTACCGCGAGGCCAGCTACAACAAGGCCGACCTCGAGAAGTACGGCCGCGGTACGCCGGACGACTGGATCGAGCGCAAGCTGTTCGGCGGCCATCCCTACTGGGGGCCGACCCTGATGCTGCTCATCAACCTGGCGCTGTTCGGCGTGATCGGCGCGGCCATCTGGGCCGTGCAGATGATCTGGATCCCATTCTGGGCCGCCGGCTTCGTCAACGGCATCGGCCACTGGTGGGGCTATCGCAACTTCGAGAGCGCCGATACCGCGACCAACCTGTCGCCGTGGGGCTTCTGGATCGGTGGCGAAGAGCTGCATAACAACCACCACGCCTTCCCGAGTTCGGCGAAGTTCGCCCTGCGCAAGTGGGAGTTCGACATCGGCTGGGCGGTGATCTGCGGGTTCCGCGCCGTGGGCCTGGCCAAAGTGCTTCGCGTGGCGCCCACCCTGGACGTCCGCCCGAACGTGCACCTGCCCGACGCCGAAACCCTGAAGGCCGTGCTCACGCATCGCTTCCAGGCCATGACCGATTACTACCGCGGCGTCATCGTGCCGACGCTGCGCGACGAAGCGCAGCATGCCGGCGAAAGCCTGAAGGCCATGCCGCGCCGCATGCGGCGTGCCCTCGCCGACGGCGGCCGTTGGCTAGACAACGAAGGCCGCGAGCGCCTTCAGGCCGCGCTGGCCAAGCGTCCGACCCTGCGAGTGGTGTGCGACTTCCGCACCCGCCTCGCCGAGCTGATGGAACAGCGCGGTGCCGAGCAGACCCTCAAGGGCTTGCAGCAGTGGATCGCCGAGGCCGAGCAGAGCGGTATCCGCGTCCTGCAGGACTTCGCACAGCGCCTGAAGACCTATGCGGTGGCCGGCGCGGTCTGAGCCGCCCCCTTCGCGAACGGAAAAAGCCCGCCGCTCGGCGGGCTTTTTTTTGGCCAGCCCGCTGCCGCTTCCATGCGGAATCGTCGTTCGGCTTGTCCGTCTTCAACGCGCAACGCATGATCGCGCCCATGTCCGAACCTCTCTTCCCTGCATTGTTGGGTCCCTCCGAATGGGCACAGCTGGCCGAACCGGTGCGGCGCATGCACGGCGGATCGGCGACGCTGCATGCGCATGGCGTGGCACAAGTGGAAGGCGCCCGCCACCCATTCGCGCGTCTGTTGAGAGGCATGCTCGGCTTGCCTGGGCCGGGCGCGGACCAGGCGATCGCGCTCAGCATCCGACGCGAAGGCGCGCGCGAAATCTGGACACGCGGTTTCGCGAACGGACGGATGCGCTCGACGCTGCAACGCAGCGCGGACGGCACGCTCCTGCACGAGCGGCTCGGGCCGGTGTCGCTGTACTTCGAGTTGCACCGCGCGGGCGATGCCATCGACTGGCGCCTGCGCCAAGGACGATGGCTCGGCCTGCCTTTGCCGCGGGCATGTTTCGGCAGCGTGCTCTCGCGCAGCCTGGCGGAGGCCGGACGTTACGTGTTCGAGATCGACACGCGCCTGCCGCTGCTCGGCCAATTGATCGCTTATCGCGGTTGGCTGGAAATCGACGCATGAGCGCGCAAACGTCAGCGGTGATCGTGTTCGATGGCGTCTGCGTGCTGTGCAGCCGCTGGGTCGATTTCATTCTGCGCCACGATCGGGCGGGTCGCTTCCGGCTCGCGGCGATGCAGGGCGAGCATGGTCGCGCGCTGCTCGCCGCGCACGGCTTGTCCGCCGATGACCCGGCGTCCCTACTGCTCGTGCAGGAAGGTGTCGGCTATACCGACACGGACGCCATCGTCCGCGTGTTGCGTGGGCTCGGCCGCCGCTGGCGACTCGCCGGCGCCGTGCTGTCGCTCTTGCCGCGCTTATTGCGCGATCCGGCCTATCGCTGCATCGCGCGCCATCGCTATCGCTGGTTCGGCCGACGCGCGCAGTGCCGCCTCCCGGAGCCGGCGCAGGCCTGGCGTTTTCTCGACTGA
>JBCNOA010000440.1:0-2981 GCA_039594095.1 Dyella sp. | reverse complement strand
AGGCCCACGACGCGGCGCAAACGCCCCTCCACCACCAGCGGCGCCGCGGCCTCGGCGCGGCGAGCGCGACGGGCCAGGCGGTGGCGCCAGCGTTCGGCGGCGGCGGCACGTTCGCTCATGCCATCTCCAGTTCGGGATCGTCGCTGCCGGCCTCGTCGCCGAATACCGCTTCGGCAACCGCGGCCAGGCGCGACTCGACCCGCGCATCGAGTCGCGAGGTATCGCTTTCCAGGCGGCAATCGCCGCGCTGCAGAGCGACGTCGGCCACCAGCTGCCAATCGGTTTCGGCAGCATCGAGCTCACGCAGCAGGGCGAGGTCCTCCGGATGCAGGTACACGCGGACCGCCCGCGCCGCCGCCGGCAACGCGAGCGCGGCCTGCCGCACCGTGCGCGCCACCAGTTCCGGCGAGGTCTTCAATTCATGCGCGATCACCTGTCGCGCGATCACCAGCGCCAGGCGCGCCAACTCCTGTTCGGTGGCGTCGTCCAGCGCATCCAGCGGGCGGGCGGCGGCGCGCAGAATGCCTTCGAGCAAGGCCGCCTGTTCGCGCAACTCGTCGCGTGCGGCAGCGCGGCCTTCGGCCAAGCCGGCGGCGTAACCGGCTTCGCGCGCTTCCCGCTCCAGCCCTTCGAGATCGGCCACGGTCGGTAAAGCCGGCGTCGGTTCGGGAGCCGGCTCGGCCGGCTTGGACTCGCCCACCTCCGGCAGCTCCCAGCGGCGGAATCCTTTCAGTTCTTCACGGGAGAAGAAGGTGGAAGCCATCAGACGAAGTCGTCACCGCCGCCGGTGAGGCTGATCTGTCCGGAGTCGGCCAGACGCCTTGCGATCTGCAGCACTTCTTTCTGCGCCGCATCCACTTCGCTCAGGCGCACGGGGCCTTTCACCTCGAGGTCGTCGCGCAGCATGTCGGAAGCGCGCTTGGACATGTTGGCGAAGATGCGTTCGCGCACCGCCGGCTCCGCGCCTTTCAGCGCCGTGACCAGGCGCGCCGACGGCACTTCGCGCAGCAGCATCTGCATGCTGCGATCGTCCAGCTCGCCCAGGTCTTCGAATACGAACATCAACTCCTCGATGCGTCCGCTGAGCGTCGAGTCGTGGCCGCGGATGGCCGTGATCAGTTCCGCTTCGCGGCTGGATTCCATCGCGTTGAGAATATCCGCCGCCGCCTTCAGGCCACCCACGGTGGCGGACTTGAGTTTGTTGGTGTTGCCGGAGAACTGGCGCTCCATGATCTCGTCCAGCTCGTTCAGTGCGTGCGGCTGCACGCCGTCGAGCGTGGCGATGCGCATCACCGCATCGCTGCGCGTGCGCGGCGGCAGGTAGCCGATCACTTCGGCGGCCTGGTCCGGTTCGAGATGCGCCAGCACCAGCGCGATGATCTGCGGATGCTCCTGTCCGATCATCTCGGCGATCGCGCGGCTCTCCATCCACTTGAGCGATTCCAAGCCCTTGCTGCTGCGGCCGAGCAGGATGCGGTCGATCAGGCCGCCCGCCTTGCTCTCGCCCAGCGCGTTGACCAGGATCTTGCGGATGTATTCCTCGGTGCCCACGCCCAGCGAGGTGTGGCGCCCCATATCCTCGGTGAGACGGCCCAGCACGTGCTCGACCTGGTCGCGCGAGACATTGCTGAGGCCGGCCATCGCCTGGCCGACGGCCTGCACGTCGCGCGCGTTGAGGTGCTTGAGCACTTCCGCCGCGTCCTGCTCGCCGAGCGTGAGCAGGAGGATCGCAGCGCGCTGAGCTCCCGTGATTTCGATATTAGCCGCCATCTTCGTTCACCCAGCTCCTGACCACCTGCGCCACCTGCTTGGGGTTCTCGGTGACCATGCGCTTGGCCATCGCCACGCGCGCCTCGTAGTTCAAGCCCGGAGCAGCCAGCCGTCCCGGCGTTTCGATGTCGTCCTCGGGATCGTCGATGCGCACCGACACGGTGGGCATCGCGCCGGCGCCCGCGGGCAACGCCTGAAGCGCGGTACCCGGCGTCTTGAGCACGCCGCGCAGCAACGGGCGCAGCAGGCCGAAGGCGATGATCAATGCGACCAGCACGCCACCGCCCTGCTTGATCAGGTCCATCACGCCGGGCCGCTGCCAGAACGGCGTCTCCGGCATGGGCTCGTTGCCCGCGGTCTTGTGGAAAGGCTGGTTGATCACCGTGACGTTGTCGCCGCGCTGCTGGTTGAAACCCACCGCGTTCTTGGCCAGGTCGGTGAGGTGTTCCAGTTCCTGCGGCGTGAAGGGCACGCTCTTGCTGTTGCCCTTGTCGTCGGTCACCTGCTTGTTGTCGACGGCGACGGCGACGGTCAGGCGCGCGAGTCGTCCGGCCGGGTCGCTGACATGGCTGACGGTACGGTCCAGTTCGTAATTGCGCGTGGCGCTGCTGGAGCTTTCGCCGCCGGCATTCGCGGTCGCCGCGGTCGCGTTGGCGGCACCCGGCGCGGCCGCGCCAGGCTTGGCCGCAGTCGGCTGCGCGACGGTAGTCGGCGGCTGGTTGCTCAGGGCGCCCGGCACCGCTCCGCCCGCCGAACCGTCGTGCCGCTGCTCGCTGCTCACCTGCTCGCTGCGCAATGCCGGATTGTCGTGGTTGAACGTCTCGATGGCCTTCTCGGTCTGGCTGAAGTCGAGGTCCGCGTAGACCTGCGCGCGCACCTTGCCCGGCCCCACCAGCGGCGTGAGCAATTCCTCGATGCGCTGCGCGTAGGTGTTCTCCATGCGCGTAGCCAGGCGCAGACGGCTGTCGCCCACCGCGCTGGCACTTTCCGGATCGCTCACAGTGAGCAGCTGGCCTTGCTGGTCCACGACGGAAACCTGGCGCGGGTCAAGCTCCGGCACGCTGGAGGCGACCAGATGCACGATCGCCGCCACCTGCGAGGCATCGAGCTGGCGGCCGGGAAACAGCGTCACCAGCACCGACGCGCTGGCCTGCCGGTTGTCGCGAATGAACGCGGAAGGCTTGGGCAGCGCCAGATGCACGCGCGCGGCG
>JBCNOA010000044.1:0-21774 GCA_039594095.1 Dyella sp. | reverse complement strand
ATTCGCTTTCGCTGTAATGGCATAGCACGGTCGGCTGGCGCTGGCGGATCACCGGGCGCCGGAAGGTGTTGGCGTCAAGCGTGAAGACGGCCTGCGGCAGCGGCATGTTTTCGAGCGCGATGCGATAGCCGCTGGCGGCGGCTTGCGCGTCAGCGACGACTCGGCGGGCCTGGCCTTGAGATGCGCCGTCGTCGAAATAGAGCGCCATCGGGCGTCGCAACAAGTCGCTGACGTCGCCGTCGAAGCGGAACAAACGTGCTGGCGCGTAGAGGTTGGCCGCATCTTTCTCTGCGATGGGTTCGGCGAAAATCCACGTACGCTGGTCGTCGTACACCACCAGCTGGATATCCCCGGTTTGCGCGCCGGAATCAGCTGCGCTGCGGCGGATGTTGCTACGGCGCAGCGCGACAGCTACCGCGCCAGTGGCGGCGACGTTGTATTTGTCTACGCTGTCCCGGCGCCCAAGCACGATGTCGCCGTCCCTGGCGGGCGAGTTCTCGTTGCGCCGGAACAGCCCGATCAGGCGGTCGGATGTCCCGCTATGCGCGGACAGGGGGCGCACCACCTCCACGCGCTGGTCCGAAACGATGGCGCTCGGGCGATGCGATTTGAGCTGTCGCGTCCAGTCCATCGCCGCACCACCGGGCAACGCCAGCAGGCTCAGTCCTTCACATGGATCGCGGAGAAGCACATAGGAGTAGCAGTTTTGCCACGCATAGAGGTCGAGGCCATTGTCCAGGCTCAACCAAGGGCCGTCGCGGTCGGCGGGAGGACAAAGGCCGTATCGAAACTGGACGTGCTGACGTGCGGGTAGACGAGCGGGGGGACACAGCCGGTCAACAGAAGTGCCAGCGCGGCGGCAACTGATTGCGAGAGGTGGCGTAGGGAATGGAACACTCAGCATCCTTGGAGTGTGTGGGGGGAAGAGGTGTCATCTGGATGCCTTGGCTTGATACCAGGGCATGCCTCATACGGTACATACGGTACCGGATCCAAAAGGGCCGGGAGTGATTAAGTCCCCCGCGTCAGGCCCTACGGACAGCGTCATCTTCATTGGTGAGCCGCTTAACCACCACCGGCTCCTTATCTGATGGTTCCGATCTGAATCCTGTCCGGGCTCGCATGACAGAGAACCCCTGCCATTTTCTTGGTCCAGCGCCGCCGCGAACTGCGGGCACCGTACCGATTCTCTATTGACACCCCATCCAACGCATATCGCCCTAGGAACCACTGCTGACGAGCGAGCGACCATCTATCGCGGCATACTCAAGGAGGCGTTATCGGACGACGATCTCCATGCCATACGGGCCTACTTGCAGCAGCAACGCGCCCCGGGCCGTGACTCTTTCAGAGCCATGGTTGAAGCAAAGACTCGACGCTTCGCAAATATCCGCCCAGCTCACCGACCGGCCCGCGATAAGTGAACCCAGCTCCGTTCTGTGTATCACCCTTATATTGGAACTTAACCTATATTGCTTGAATGGGAATCAACGCACCATGCGTCCAACCGACCCCACTCAACTCAAACAACCGCTCTATTTCATTAATGAAAGGCTCATTGAGTTCACCCTCCGAATCTCGGAGCCGATGCTTCTCTATCAATGCCCGAGCTCCGGGTGTCAGACAAAAATCAAATCTACACCAAACAATATCTTCGTCCGGGTCACCGGAGAACGGATTATTTCTAGCCAGCTCACCAATGTACTCACGGCATCTCTCTGCATCCATATGGCCATTAGCAGAACCAGCCGCCATCAAACCACTAATAACAAATCGATAGATAGTGTCTACTGCAGCTTGCCACCGAGCCTTCGCATCCAGCACATCAACTAAGCCACTAGTAAAGGCGTCCGCGCAATAGCAATCATATGAGAGCGTACACAACCAGCTCTGCATACCAAGCGCCAACTCAGAAGGTATTTTCATGGGAAAATTGCCGTCCCTGTAAGCGGAAATTTTAATTTAACAGGTTTTCCGTTATTTATGGAGTTACCGCTTGCCTTGTAATTTATTTCGACAGTAGCGGTAGTGGTCAAAGTATCCTCGCTAGCCGAACCCGCTGGCCTATACGTAATCCAAGTTTGTCCGCCATCGCCCGATGCTCGCCAGCATCCAGGACAGTCACCACCATTCATCGTAGCGCCTCTCGCGAGCTCCTCAGCTGATGGCGATCTTCCCAGGACACGTAAAGCAAAGTCCTCCGCAGTTGCAGTAGGGTCTCTGCTAACAGGCATCTCCCGAGGCTTACCCACTCCGCTAGCCGAGCCTGGCAATTGGCCGTTCTCCAGCTGCCGAACATACTGCTCGTTCAAGACACTCCCTGGCGCCTTGTCTGTCAGCACGGGCCCGGATGGATTGTCCTTTATCCGGCTGAGTGCGTCGTCAAACCCGGCGCTAGCCGATTGATTCTTCGGTGGAGCTCCATCAGCGGCAATACTTCCGGGTTTTTTTGGGGAGCCGCCTTGTCCTAATGCTGTCTCGCCCACCCAAATCCATGCCAAGTTCCCAAGCTCTTGACCCACCCCATGACCAAGACGCATGCCATCAGACAGCCCAGCAGTCTGGTCAAAAGAAGAAGGTAGCTTTTGTCCAGGAGTGAGCGGCCCTTCGTTACCTCCGGACCACGGAAAAAAAGAACGGCCGGCTCCTAGAATCGTCCCAAGTTGCTGCAATCGATTCTCTCTTTGGGATTCAGGCATGTGCGCATACCAGATGACCTTGAAGTCGGTCCACAAGCTAGTCGCACCAAAGTATCCCTCTTGCTCCAGATGCCGATCGGTTTTTTGATCCCCCCGTAAACCCCCGGGAACATCCGAGTTCTCAATATATTGCTCGAGAGAACCCATCCCTTTCGCGCACGATGCATCACCGGCCATACAGGCGGTACGCAGCGCAAAGTCTTGTATCGCAGACAGCTGCTCCGCAGCATCTAACTTGTCCTGGCGACATCCTTGATCAGCACCACATTCCTCCAGTTTCTTGTTGAGGTCATCGACTTGTGCATGAGTTAGATAGTTGTACTTCGTTCCATTCAACGCAGTCGCAGCGCCCGTCGCCCCGCCCACTGCACCGCCGATTGCCGTGCTCCCCATCTGCATCATCGTCGCGAACTCGGGCGATCCCTTTGTATACCCGTGATCGAGCAGGTATTGCTCCATCGCCGGAATAGCCGCCTGATTGGCCGCCGCACCAACCGCGCCGGTGAGTGCATTGCCGCCACCTAGAGCGGCCACACCTGCACCTACAACGCCATGCAACACTGTGCGTTCCTTGCTGCCTTCATCCCATCCCATCTTGCCCGCAAGATCACCCGCAGCGCGGAAACCCACGAGTCCAGCGACCTGACCGAGCTCCTCCCTTTCCTGCACCTTTTCCTGGTCAAAGATGTGCTTCAGCGCCTGGTTATCCAGGCTCGGATTTCTATCCAAACCAGATAGATCTGCCACCCCGCTCCGAACATCAATCGTTCCTTGTGCAATGCCAGCCTTCGTCGTACTGCTTTCTTTGTCGTGCTGCGGAATACTCATACTGGGCATGGCACTAAAACTGCCGCCGCCACCCGCGCTATAACCGCCACTGATACCCACCTGACTGGCGCTATAGCTCGCCTTGTTCTGAATATCACTAAACGTCAACGACCCCGTACTCAACAGATTCCGGCTCGGGTCCGCCGCACTCGCAATCACCGCCCCCTTCAGATCGGTATTGCCACCCACGTTGAGCTGATACCCGCCACTGCCAGCCCCAATCCCGCTAACCTCGTTGACGCTCGCATAGTGGCTATCGATCTTGCCCTGGCTATAGCTGGCGCTGCCGCCTGAGCTATAGCCGATCACCACCTTGCCGGCGGCTTGCCACTGTTTGCTGGCGTAATCGTCTGTGTCCTGCTGACTGGCGATGTTGAGATTGCCGCCGATATTGGCGAGGACTGTGTTGCCCTTGGCTTGAGCGCCGATGATGTTGGTGTCGTTGCCGCTGATGAGGGTCAGCGTGTCCTTTGCATCGATCACCGTCTCGGCGTGGGTGGTGCCGTTGCCGTGAGCCTTGCCTTGACCCATCGCAGCCTGCGCGTAGATGCCGACGCCGTCGCTACCGATCTGCAGGCCGATACCGCCACTGGTGTTCTTGTTGCTGCTGGTATCGGTGTGCTGCTCGGCTTGGCTAAGCAGGTTCAAATTGTTCTTGGCGGCCAAGGCGACGTTCTGACCGCTCAACTGGCTACCAACGATGGTGAGATCGCCGCCGGTAGCGGCGATGGTGACATCGCCCTGACTGCGAATATGGCTGCCGTACGCCTGTTCATCGTGCGTCTGCGACTTCGCGCTGGCGCTGCTGCCGCCGATGCCTACCTGGAGATTGACGCCATTCGGATTGCCAGGTTCTTTCTCGGTGGGCTTGGTGGCCCCCTGGGACAAGCTCGTGCCCGACATAGTAAAGGCGTCATACGCCTGATACGCCGCCTGCGCCGCATACAACGCCTTCAGCCTGTCGTCCTTGACTTCGCTCCCGCGCTTGGCCGAGTTATAGGCGCCCTGCAACGTCTCAGACAGCGCCCCGCCGATGCCGACGTTAATACCGCCCTGGCTCATCTTCTGCGTTTGCCGCGCATCCGTTGCGCCCACGGCCGCATCGATGGTGACGTTCTTGCCGACAATGGCCGTGCCGGCCTGGCTGATGACATCGCTGCCGGTGATATGCACGTTGTTGCCGGCGCTCAACGTCACCTTGCCATCGGTGCTGCCTACGAGGCTGCCGGTGTAGCTGGTGTCGCTGACGGTGTTGGTGGTTTCCAGCGTGCGGTTGCCGATCAGCACGCTAAAGCCGCCATTGTTCATCAGGCCGGTGTGACTGGTGCGCGATCCATTGCTTTCGGTGTAGGTGTTTTCGCCCGCCTTGATGTTGAGATCATTGCCCGCCGCCAACACTACGTCATGCGTACCAGCGACCTGCGCCGCGGTGGCATTGATGTCGTGACCTGCACCGACCGTCACTGTGTCGCCGCTGAGCAGCGTGCCGACGCTGGTGCTCTGGGTGCTGCTGTTGCTGTCGGTACGGCTGCGCCATTCCGGATCGACGGAGCCCCAGCGCTTGCTGCTGGTGTTGATGTAGCTGGTCGACTTGACCGTCCTGTCGTGCTCCTCACTATGCACGTCGTGTGCATCCGTGAGGTTCACATCATGCCCCGCCGCCAGATTCAGCGCCCCATCGGCATGCACCTGCGCCGCCTGCGCTGTGAGGTCGTTCCCCGCCGCCAGGCTCACGTTGTTGCCACTGATGCTCGTCCCGACGGCAAGGCTGTCGTGCGTCGCATCGTGCGTCGTAGTCGTCTTGCTGGAGATCAACCCACCGCTCTTGGTCTTAGTATCGCGACTGCTGTCGTGATTCTCCGTACCGGCAGTGAGGGAGAGATCGCGTCCAGCGACGAGGGCGACGTTGCCCTGGTCCGCCTTGAGCGTGCCGGCCGTCATGCCCAGGTCGCGACCGGCGCTCACCACCACGCCTTGCGCGCCGTCGACGGTGGTGCCGCGCAGGGTTTCGTCGTGATGCTGTTCGTCGATGCGCGTCTTGCCTTCTTTCCAGATCGCGCGCTGGTCCTTGCTGTCGGTCACGGCGTTCAGCGCGACATCGCGGCCAGCGCTCAGGCCCACCTGCCCACCGGCTTTGAACTGCGCGCCTTCGCTGGTCAGGTCGCGGCCGGCGGCGACCACGAGTTGCCCGCCGGCGTTGAGGCTGCTGACGTCGTGGGTGGTGGTGGCGGTAAGACGGTTGGCGCCCGAGTTGAGCACGGTGCGCTGGTCGGCGTTGAGGCTCAGGTCGCGGCCGGCCATTACCTGGATATCGCGGCCCGCGCTGATCGCGGTGGCGGTGGCCGTCAGGTCACGGCCCGCGGCCAGGCTGAGGTTGCTGCCCGCGGCTACGGGCGCATGGTCTAGCGTCAGATCGCGGCCCGCGCTGATACCCAGGTTGCCGCCGGCGCTGATGCTCCCGAGGGGCAGCGCACCCAGGGCGACCGGCGTGGCTGCCGCTCCCGGCACGGTGAGGTTGATGCCGCCCAGCGCCACGGCGGCATCCAACCCGCTGCGGATATCGTTGCCCGCCACCAGACTGACATCGCCGCCGGCCTTGAGCGTGCCGCCGTTGAGGATGTTCTGCGCGGCGTTGATGCTGAGGTTGCCGCCCGCCTGGATGTTGCCGCTGTTGAGCAGGTTGTTCGCGGTGAGCTTGGCGCTGTCGCTGGCGCGGATCGTGCCGTTATTGGTGATGTCGCCGCTCGCGGTGAGGATGACGTTCTTGCCGGCCAGTGTGGCGCCATCGGCGGCCAGCGCCTTGGCGTGCTCGGCGGAGAGGTACACCACCGGCACCAGCACCTGCTGGCCGTCCACGGTGGCGTTGACCATCCACACGATGTCCTGGGTGAGGCCGGCCATTTGCTCGGGCGTCAGCGCTATGCCCACGCTCAACTGGAACGCACCGGCCGCCTGCACGCCCGCGTCCATCAGCGCGCGGTACTGCGCCATGGCGTCGGTGTTGTCGTCCAGATAGCGGCGACCGGTCAGCGAGGTGATCTGGTCGAGCACGCTGCGCTGCTCGTAGAAGCCGTCGCCCAGGCGCTTGCGGATGCCGCTGGGGTCGAAGCCCAGCTTGTCCATCATGTAGTCGCTGCTGGTGAACTGCGTGTACGAGGTGAAGCGCGGGTCGGTCTCCACCAGATAGCGGCTGCCTGGCTCCCTATGCACGGTGTACAGCCCCGATTGCGGCAGAGCGACGGTCGGGTTGGGTCCGCCGAGGCTGGCGACCACCTGCGGCGGCGCCATCGGGGTGCCCGTGGGTGTTGTGGAAGAAGCCGCGCTCGCGCCCTTCGACGTGCTGCCGCCGGGCGCCTGCCCGGCATCCACGCCATCGCGGGCCTGGCCCGGCTTCAGGTTGCCGCCGGCGGTCGTGCCGGGTGCCTGACCCAGGGCGACACCGCCGGCGCCAGCCGATCCGCCGGGAACATTGCTCACCGGGCCGACGCCATTGCCGCCCACCGCCTGCCCGCCGGCGTTGCCGCCCAGGCCGATCGCATTGCGCACGGGCTGGCCATCGGCGCCGACCACGCTGTTGTCGATGGTGGCGCCGGTAATCGCCAGCGTGCTGCCGGCGACGATGCGCGCCGGCGCGCCGGGCTCGGCCGGCAAGGCAGGGAAAGTGCCTTGCACGCTTCCCAACGAAACGAGACTGGCAATCGGCGAGCCGGTCGTATCGAGATAGACGCGCACGCCATCCGGCACGTAGTCGCCGCTGCCGTTCTTGCGCTCGACGTAGACATAGCCCACCTCGGTGCGCTGCACCGTTACCTGGGGCGCCCATGCCTGATTGACCACGGTCTCGCCGCCGATCTGCGTGGTGCCCTCGCCCAGGCTGCCGGATTGCTGGTTGATGGTCAGATTGCCGGCCGCCGAGAGCGTCGACGAACTGTTGAGCACCGAGCCGCTGAGGTTCATGTCGGTGCCTGAGAGAATGCGTCCTTCCGCACTGGTCGCCGAAATGCGCGTGCGCGACACCACGGTGTCCGTCACTTCCTTGTAGCCGGTGGCGAGTTCCAGCGTGTAACCGATACAACCGCGGCTACCCTTCTTGTAGTAGCCGTTGCAGAAATTGCGCATGTCGGCGTCGCTGGCGCCGCTGGTATCCACTCGCTGCGTGGTGGTGTTGGCCTGCTGCTCGGAGGCATTGAGCGTGACCGTCTCGGTCTGCAGCACGCGGCGCTGATTGGTGATCTGGTGGGCGGCAATGCTCACCGCCCCATCGGCTTCGATATCGCCTGAGAGATTACTGAGCAGCTGGCTGCGCGTACCGTTGGCGTCGGCGGCGATGCGCAGATTGCCCAGCGTGAAGATCTGCGCGTCGCGATTGAGCAACGTGCCCTGCACAAACAGATCGATGCTCCGCGTCGCGGCGATCAAGGCGCTCTGGTAAGCGGTGTTGCCGGTGCCTTGGCCGAAATCCGCGCCATTGGTCAGGTTGCCCGCAGTGGCCGTAATCGCGCCGCCAATAATCGTGCCGGTGTTGTTCAACGTCGGCGCGCTCAACGTGATGCTGTCGCCTTCGATGCGCCCTTCGTTGCTCAGCGTGCCGCGCGCGTTGAGCGTGGTGCCGGCGCTGTTGATGCCGGCGCCGGCGGCGTTGTCGATGTTGTAGGCGTTGACGGTGAGGTTGCGCACCGCCTGCAAGGCCGCGCCGTAGGGGTTGGCGAAGCTGCCGCCGAGGTTGAGCGTGAGGTCGCGATTGGCCTTCAGCGTGCCGCCGTTGTTGCTGTAGTCGCCCGGCAGCGCCAGGGTGAGGTCTTGCCCCGCCACCGCGCGGCCATTGCCGCCGAAGCTACCCAGGTTGAGGCTGAGGTTGTACTGCGCGGCAAGATCGCCGCCGCTATTGTCGATCGACGCCAGCGCGAGGCCGACGCTGCCACCCGCGCTGAACGCGCCGCTGGCATTGCCCAGCGTGGCGCCACCGTTGTTCCAGTCGAGATTGCCCGCCGCGTAGGTGGTGCCGCCGGCGTTGCTCATGCCGCCGAGGCCGAGCGCGAGATTGCGGCCAGCGACCAAATGGCCGCTGCCGCCGTTGTCCAGCCAGTTGGCATTGAGCGTGACGTCGCCCTGACCGCCGAGCGTGCCTCCCTGATTACCGATGTTGCCGCCGATACCGAACGTAGTGCTGCCAGCGCCGGCATTGGCGAGGCGGCCGCCGGCGTTGTCCAGGCCCGAGCCGTTGATCGTCAGTGTGGCATTGCCATCGCCGGCACCTGCTTCGATGCGGCCGCCGCGGTTGCTCAGGCCACCGGCGCTGGTCGCGCTGAGCGACGACAGCGCCTGCAAGGCGCCGCCGTCGTTGATGAGCGAACCGTCGCCGCGCACCGACAACGTGCTGCCTGCGTAGATCTGCCCCGCGTTCGCGAGGCTGCCGCCGCGCACCGTCACTGCGCCATTGCCGCCGACGAAACCGCCGGTGCCGTTGACCAGCGCACCGCCCACGGCCACGTTCATCGCGCCGGCGCCGGTGCCCTTGAGGAAACCGCCTGTGTTGTCGAGCGAACCGGCGCTCACGCCCAGGCTTGCGCCCTGCACTGTGCCGTTGCGGTTGGTCAGCGCCTGATTGACGGTAAGGCCGACGTTGCGCCCGGCGAGTGTGCCTTGCGTGTTGTCGAATGCGCCCGCGCGCACCGTGGCATCACCGCTTGCTCCCAGGCTACCGCCGGCATTGCGCAGCGTGCCGTCGACTTGCAGGTTCAATGCGCCGTTGCCGGCCATCTGCCCGCCGTTGCCGTTGAGGTCGCCGCTGGTGGCGATGCTCAGCAAGCCATTGCCGGCGTGCAGGATCGAGCCGCCGGTATTGTCCAGCGTGGTGGCGCCCAGGGTGAGATTGCCCGCATTCACGGCGAGGCGGCCGTACGCGTTATCGATAGCGTCGGCCAGACGCCACGTCAGATCGCCAGCGCCGCTCTGGCTGATGCTGCCGTAACGGTTGACCAAGTTGCTCATCTGGAACGCCAGCGTCTGCGCGCTGAGCTTGCCGCCCTGCGCACCCGCCGCGCCGCCGTTGATCAGCGCGCCGGGCGTGGTGATGCTCAGCGCGCCATTGGCCGCGAGATCGCCGCCGGCGTTGTTGATATCGCCCTGCGTCGCCGTGAGCGTGGCGTTGCCGCTCGCGCGCGTCTGACTGCCGGAGAGATCGATGGATGCTCCGTTGAGCGTGATGTCGCCGCCGGCCAGATTGCGGCCATGCGCGCCGAGCGCGCCAGTGGCGCTCAACGCGAGCAGACCGCTGCTTCCCAGATTGCCGTCACCTTGCAAGCCCGCGGCGAGCGTCCCCGCACCGCCAACGCTGGCTGCGCTGAGCGTCGTATTGCCGGCAGCCGCCAGCACGCCATCGT
This sequence comes from Dyella sp., assembly GCA_039594095.1. Classification (GTDB taxonomy): domain Bacteria; phylum Pseudomonadota; class Gammaproteobacteria; order Xanthomonadales; family Rhodanobacteraceae; genus Dyella_D. The sequence goes on along the minus strand of JBCNOA010000044.1, from coordinate 11,864 downwards.
TGCGCAGTGCGCCGCTGACGTTCCAGATGGTATTGCCGAGCGCGTAGATGCTGCCGGTATTGGCGGCATCGCCTCGCACGGTCACACCCAGGTCGGCGCCGCTACGCAGGCTGCCGCCACTGGTCAGGCCGGTCGCATCTATCGCCACACCCTGCCCGCCGTAAAGCGTGCCGGCGTTGTTCAACGCACCGCCGAGGCGAAGCGTGCTCTGCTTCGTGCCGTACAGCGTGCCGCTTGCCTGATTGTCGATGCCGCCAGCGCCAGCGATGGAGAGATTCGCGCCGGCCTGGACCACGCCGGCATTGCTCAGCTGGCCGGAGGTGTCGCTCGTCACGTCGCCCGCGGCGAGCAACTGACCGCCGGATTGATTGTTCAACTGCGCGTTGCCGCTGAAAGACAGCGCGCCACCGGCCTGTACGCGACCGCGGTTGGCCACGCTGGCCGCCTGCACGAAGGTATCCGTGCCGCTTTGCGTCTGGCCATGGTTGTCGATGCTGGCACTGGCGAGCGTCAGAGCTTGACCGGTGACGATCTGGCCGCTGTTGCCCAGGCTCTGGCCGGCGGTGAGCGCGGTGTTGCCGGTAGCGCTCAGCGAGCCGAGGTTGCTCAGCGTGGTCGCGCCGATGACAACGTCGCCCGTATCGGCCTGGATCGCGCCGCTGTTGCTGGCATCGCCCTGCACCGTGATGGCCACACTGCGCTTGGCTTCCAGCGCGCCCGCATGGGTGAAGCTGGTGGCGCCGATCGCGATGTCCTGGCCAGCGTAGATATCGCCGCCGGCCAGTGCCTGCAGCGTGCCGGCCTGCAATGCGAGCTTCCCGTCGATGGCGTAGAGCTTGCCGCTGTTGCGCAGCGTACCGTCGCCGTGCAGGGTCAGGTCGTGCTGAGCCTGGATCGCGCCGCCGCTGGTGAGCCCGCCGGTAGCACTCGCGCTCAGATCGCCGCCGCTGCGCAGCACGCCGGCGTTGGCGATATCCGTCGCGGTGAGTATCGCGGACGTGCCGCCGTAGGCCATGCCGCCATTGGTGAACGCGTTGCCGACAGCCACGCGTAAATTGCCTGCGGCGTAGAGCGTGGCGTTCGCCAGGTTGTTCAGTACCGCGGCGTGGCTCAGGTCCAGATCGGTGCCGGCCTGCAATACGCCGGCATTGGAAACACTGCCGGTCTGCGCGAGCGTCAGCGCACCGTCGGCGAGCAACTGCGCGCCTGCTGCATTGGTGAGGTCGACGCCGGAGACGCTGCCCTTGCCCTTCGCATAGAGACTGCCGGCATTGGTGATGGTGCCCGCACCGAGCGTGAGGTCCGCGCCGCTCTGCACCTGGCCGCCGCTGCGGTTGTCGAATGAGGCAGCGGAGAGCGAGAGATTCTGTCCGCTCACCATCACCCCGCTGTTGCGCGCAGCCTGAGCCGCCTGCAACTGCAGATGACGGATCGCGCTGAGCACACCGCCGTTGTCCAGCGAGCCGGCAGCGACGACCAGATCCGCCTGGTCCGCCTGCGTCTTGCCGGTGTTGGCGAAGGCGCCGTCGATGCGCAGGTTCGCGCCCCGTTTTGCTTCGATGCCGCCGGCATTGCTCAGCGAACCCGCGTGCAAGTCCATACCGTTAGCGCCATAGATGTCGCCAGCGCTCTCGTTGGTGAAGGCGCCGCCCGCCTGTGCGGTCCAGCCGCCACCCAACGCATAGAGCTTGCCGCTGTTGGCGAGATCACTGAGTGCGGTCAGCACGAGGCCTTGGCCACCCTGCACCGTGCCGGCGTTGCTCAGACTGGCGCCGTTTAACGTCACCGAGCCATTGGCGACGATGGCGCCGGTGTTGCCCAGTGCCTGTACGGCACTCAGTCCGAGCTGGCCCGTGGCGCTCAGCGTGCCGCTGTTGACGAGCGCGCCGTCCGCCTTGGCGATGAGATCGCCCGCGTCGGCTTGCGCCTTGCCGCTGTTGCTCAGCGCGCCGCTGCTGTTGAGCGTGAGCGTCTGCCCGGCTTCGAGCGCGCCAGCATTGGCGATAGACCCGGCCTGCAAATTCACCGCGCCAGCGCCGTACATATCGCCGGCGCTTTCGTTGGTGAGCGCGCCGCTCGCTTGTGCAGTCCAGCCGCCGCCCAGCGCGTAGAGCTTGCCGCGGTTGACAAGATCGCCCTGCGCGTTGAGCGTCAGGCCTTGCCCACCCTGCACGGTACCGGCGTTGGTGAGGCTTGCACCGTTCAAGGTAACCGTGCCGTTGGCGACGATGGAGCCGCTATTGCTCAGCGCCTGCCCGGCGCTTGCGCCGATCCGGCCGCCGGCGCTCAGCACGCCACTGTTGTCGAATGCGGCACCCGCATTCGCCGTGAGATCGCCCCCATCCGCCTGCGCCTTGCCGCTATTGAGCAACGCGCCGCTGCTGGTGAGCGAGAGCGATTGTCCCGCCTCCAGCGCGCCGGCATGGACGATCGATGCGCCCTGCAGATTGACCGCGCCCGTGCCATAGATGTCGCCGCCCGCTGTGTTGCTGAGCGCGCCGTTAGCCTTGAGCGCCAGACCGCCGTTCTGCGCCTGTATCTGTCCACTATTGCTCAAGGCACCGCCGCTGGCGAACGACAAGCCACCGCCGCCATAGACGACACCGGTATTGGCGATGCCGTTCGCACTCGCGCTCAGCGCGCCACCCGCCGCGAGCGTGCCGCTGTTGCTCAGCGCCTGCCCCGCCTGGATGGAGAGATTGCCGGCCGCCGTCGTCTTGCCCGCCAGCGTCACCTGCCCCGCGCTGTTCAACACCAGGTCGCCGCTCTGCGCCGCGATCTGTCCCTGGTTGTTCACGCCCAGGCCGGCTTCGGTGCCGACCAGGCGGATCACGCCGGCGTACATGCCGCCGATGGCCGACACGTCCAGCGCCACGGCGGGCGATGCGCCAGCGTTGCTCAGGTTGTGCGCGGCGAGCGTCGCGTAGTCGACATTGTTGGCACCGGTGATCACGTTGAGCTGTTTCGCCCATACGCCCGCATTGACGGTGACGGCACGCGCGATCAAGTCGACGCGGTCGATCGTGCTGCCGTCCAGCCCGGCGCCGTTGATCGCGATGCTTGCGCCGGTGACGTGCAAGCCCTGCAGCGAGCCATCCGCGCCAAGGATCGGCGTGCCGGTGGTGAGTACGCCGCGCGGCGTGTTGATGAAGCCGCAACCGGTGCAGCTGATGCCGTTGGGGTTGGCCACGATCACGTCGGCCGCGCGGCCGCCTACTTCGATGGCGCCGTTGAGCTGGCTGGGCAGCGTGGAGGTGACCTCGTTGAGGATCAGCCGGACGGACTGGCCATTGGCGAGGTTCGGATTGCCATAGATGAAACCGGCCAGCTGCGTGCTGACCACGCCGCCGCTGTTGTTGAGCACCACGCCGCGGTTGTCGACGTCGAACTGCTGGAAGCGGTTGTGCGAAAGACCGGACGCATTCGGCGCGGCGATGTTAACCACCGGCACGCCATTGGCCGCCTGCACGACGCCCGTGGATGTGCTGCCGTCCGGATGCTGCGGCGGCGCGCTCTGCGCATGCGCGTAGGGCAGCCCCATGGCCATGGTCAGCGCGGCCCACAGGGCCTGGCGGCGGAAGGCGCGCGAACGGTTGGCGCGGGAGGAGCGGAAAGAGACGTCCATCATGGGGTCGGTCCTTGTGATTTCCCTGCCCGCGCGCACCGCGCGCCGGCACACTACGCATCGATCAGAACGAATAGATCCACTGCATGCCGGCGGCGGGCCGGCGTGTCTTCAGGCCATCGGGCCGTTGCAGCGCCCAGCCGGCGAACAGGTCCCAGCTCAGGCCCCAGCGCTCGCCGCGCAAGCCGAGTACGGTGCCGCTGACGACATGGCTGCTCAGGCCCGGCGTCGGCGCGCCGCCCGCACGGCCGACGTCGACACCGCCGTAGAGCGATGCGCCGCTGCTCCCGATGGGCCACGCCACGGTGTTGCGCCAGTAGTAACCATGCGGACCGCCGATCGTGTTCTCGCCATCGAAGCCGCGCACGGTGTAGCGGCTGGCGATGGTGAGGTAGTCCTCGGCGTACACGGTGTCACCGGTCGCCTGCGCGCGCAGTTCGGAAGTCCACAGCCACTGCTGGCCGACCGCCATGAACGGCAGGTTGAAGCTGGCGTCGAGGGTGAGGATGCGCGCGCGGAAAGTGGGCGTACCCTGCCCGCCGCGTTCCCACTGGCCGTCGAACCACGGAACGTTGCGGCGGTAGCCCAGGCGCAGGTCGAGCTGGCCGTTGCCGATATAGCGGCGATGCGTTAACGCCAGTTCGGCAGCACGGGTCTGCCGGCGCTGCGTTTCGATTTCGGTGCCGTCCACGTAGCTATGTGCCTGGCGGCCACTGAGGGTCAACTGCACCGCGGTCTTGCTGCTGGCATCGCGTTGGATCAGGCGAGTAACGCTGAGCGTATTGCTGCGCGACTTGCCGGTGAAGCTGAAGGTCTGCAACGCGCCACTGACCGGCTGGCGATAGCCGTAGGCGTTGGTGGACGCCGTGAAGGTCCAGTAATCCCACGGGAAGCTGTAGTTGAAGTTGGCGCCATGCGTACCGCGCTCGCCGCGGTAGCGCCCGACCGAATGCGTGGCACCGGCGACGAACATGTCGTTGAAGCCGAACGGCTGGTCGAGCGTGAGATTCACGCCGCCCTGCTCGCGGCCGGTGGAGCGCGAGCCGCTGTCGTCCTGGTTGAGCGTGACGCGCCACGGTTTCCCACGCGCCACCGACAGCACCAAGTCGGACGTACCGGGCTGGACGCCCGGCGCGATGTCGATCTTCACGTCCTGCGAGGGCACGCGCTTCATCTGCTCCAGGCCCTGCTCGATCGCGCGCAGGTTGAGCAGATCGCCCGGGCGCAGCGGCAGCGCGCTGCGCCAGCTCGCCTTGGCCGAGCCGTCCGCGAAGCGCACCTTGCCGACCGTGCCGGCAATCAACACCACGCGGAATGCGCCCTGGGCGAGGTTCTGTTCCGGCGTCACCAGCTTGGTGGTGACGTAGCCGCGCGACAGGATCAGGTCCGAGGCGCGATGCACGATCAGCTGCAACCCCTGCTGGCCGACGCATTGGCCGGCGTAGCGGTCCAGGTAATCCTGCACGAAACCGAAGGCTTCACTATGCGGACCTTCGAGACGCAACGCGTCCAGCCGGAAGCACGGCGTTTCCTTCGGTAATTCGACATGGCGGAAATCGGTGGCCAGTTCGGGCTGCAGGCGCACGTCAGGCGCCTGGCGCAGCTGCTCGCGCTGCTGCGCATCGCGCTGCGCGCGTTCGCGCTGTTCCTGTTGCTGGTCGGGCGTGGCCGCTGGAACGGCTTGGGCCAGGATGTGAGATGGCGCACAAAACGCCAACGCCAAGATGCAACTGAGCCGCGTGCGCCCCGAAAGGCGGACGCGGCGTACCGCGTTCCAATCCATGGAGGATCCCCTGTGATCATGGCCCGGCGGAAGGGAGCCGGAGCCATGGCGAAAATGTTAGCAGTCGGACGTGGATGCCTGCCAACCGGAAAGTGCCAGCGCCGACCCGTGCATCATGATCGGCCGCTGTCTCAAAAACTGTAACGCCCGGGCGTAAACGCCCCAGGACTCCGGGCTCACGGCGGATACGCGCTGGCTAGCCAGCGCCCCTCCTCACTTGAGCTCGAACGTGGTCTCCAGCGGCACGCTCGCATGGCGGACTTTGTCCCGCAGCGTCACGCGCACGGTCCAGACGCCCGCCGGGTCGCCGGGGTCGCCGGAAAACACCACGACCGGCGCGGCGAGGTACACATTGGTGGACGGTCCTTGCGGCTTGGCCTTGAAGCAATCGACATCGTCCTGAGACGAAGAACGCGAGCCGTCCGGGCGGATGACCTCGAGATCGCAGGTGACATTCGCCATGCCTTGTGTATCCAGGCCGGGATTGGCCAGGAATGTGAGTACGAAGACCTTGCCTCCGCGCGCGACCTCCGTAGCCGTCGTGAAGTGGGGCGTGACACTGGACGGCGTGTTCCACTTCTCCTTCCAGTCGGCGTCCGGCGTCACCAGCAGCATGCCGTTGAAGCCGTTCGCCTCGCCCCGGCTGCCGATGGTGGGCACCTGCAGCGACTGGGCGTCCATGGCACGTTGCGACAATGCCGGTAACGCCAGCACGGCTAGCGCCATGCCCGCTATCCATCTCGACCTCATGGGCGTTTCCCCTCGTCTACCCGCCGGCCCGCCCGGCAGGACAACGACATCATGGCGCCACGCCCCTGGCAAGCATCAGGCCGTGAACGGCGCGGCGCGGCAAAAGAAAAGGCGCCGGGCATGCCGGCGCCTTTTCTTGGACGAACGAAGCGATCAGAACGTGTAGCGCAGCGTCGCCTGCACCGACCAGCGCGACTGCGCGCGGTCGTCTTCCAGCACATAGCCGCCGCTGTTGAAGTTGCCGCTCTTGTCGGTGGGCAACGCGTACACGTACTTGCCGGTGGCCGGGTCGACGCCGGCGAAGTTGGCGAGGCTGCGCATGTAGGGATAGCCCACGTCGCGTACCTGGCCCCAGCGCTTGTTGATCATGTTCATGACATTGAACACGTCCAGGCGCAGTTCGCCCTTGTTGCCCTTGAACAGGCCGGGGATCTCCTGGCGGAAGGCCAGGTCCAGCTCGTTCACCCACGGCGAACGCGCGCCGTTGCGGCCGGCCACGCCGCCCTGGTGCTCGCGCAGGTAGTCGTCGCGCTGGATGAAGGCGTAGAACTGTTCGATCGCCTGTTGCGGCGTGCCTTTCTGGAACTGCACGTCGCCCGGCCGCGGGATGTACATCAGCCCCGGCGGTGCCGACAAGCCGGCCGGCTTGATGCCGCTGACGTCGTTGCCGAACACCCAGCTGTACGGCTGGCCGGTGTGGCCGTCGTAGAACGCGCTGATGCTGGTGGCGTAATCGCCGAAGAAGCGGTGCTGCCAGGTCAGCGATGCGATCACGCGGCGCGCGATCTCGAAGTTGCTGTGGCTGGCCTTGTCCGCGTTCGGCTGGTACACCGCGTCGTTGGCCCAGGTACTGGCGGCCACCTTTTCGTTGCCGGAGCTGACGTCGGTGGAGCGGCCGAACACCACGCCGACGGAGCCCGACCAGTCGGAGTCGGCGGTGAACGGACGGCTGAGCTTGAGCGTCAGGTAATCGGCGCTGCCGTTCTTGGTGTTGCTCAGATAGATCACATTGCCGAAGCGCGGATCGCGATTGGCTCGCGCCACCGCGCAGCTGCGGTCCGCCGTGGCGCACAGGGACTGGCCGGTGGGGCTCTTGCCCGTCACCAGGAAGGCGTTCGGGTCGGTGGTGTTCCAGTAGCTCAGGCGGCCATCCGGCAGCGCGCCGTTGGCGCGACCGAGATTGAGATCCTGGAAGTAGACGCCGTCACGCGTGGCAAGGTGCTCGACCTCGGCGGTGAACACCGTGCTCCACCACGGCAGCTGCCGGTCGAAGCCCAGGCTGGCCTTCCATACCGAGGGCATGCGGAAGCGCGAGTCGGTCACGTCCACTTCCGGCGAGCCGCCCTTGCGCGCGCCCGCCGGGATCAGCGGGTTGTTCGGATCGGCCGAGAAGCCGACGCCATTGGAGGCCGAATAGCTGGTGAGCACCACGCCGTTGTTGGTGTACGGATTGGACAACCACACGCCCGGGGGCGCCCCTTCGGACAAGCCCACGCCGCCGCGCAGCTGCATGGCCTGCTCGCCGTCGAAGCTGTAGTTGAACGAGACGCGCGGCTCGAACAGGCCGTTGCCGTCGAAGGTTGCGTTGTTCGGCACACCCGGGAAGACCGCGTTGAAGGTCGGATTGGCCAGCGGCTCGCTGCTGACCTTGGGCAGGTCGTAGCGGAAGCCGAATTGCAGCGACAGGTTGCCGATCTGCCAAGTGTCCTGCGCGAACAGGCCCCACTGATTGAGTGCCCAACGCGCGGCGATGCTCTGCAGGTCGCCATTGGTGGGCCGGTACACGGTGTACTGGAACCAGTTGCCGGCGGCGAAGGCATCGATGCTCGGGAAGGTGTACGCGCCGAATTCGGTGCGGCCGAACAGGTTGTAGAACTTGTCGCGCTGGACGTCGAAGCCCACCTTTACGCTGTGGTCGCCCAGCACCCAGGTGCCGGCGAAGAAGCCGTTGAGGCTCTTGATATTCAGCACGTTGTAGTGGCGGAACTCTTCCTCGCCCAGGTAGACGCTGGGTCCGGTGATGGTGCTGCCGCTGATGCTGCCGTTGGTGAACACGCGCACCTGCGGCTGCCGTGCGAACGGCTCCGGCGTGGCGTCGTAGGTGGAGTAGGACAGCGCCGCCTCGGTGGAGAAGGTGTCCGTCCACGCGTCGTACGCATTGAGCACGTACTGCTTGCTCTCGCGGTTCTTGGTGAACCAGTAGCTGGAGAGGCTCAGGCTCGGCGTGGTGGACGAGGTGCTGTAGCCGTTGAGATTGGGCTGCGTGCTCTTGACGCGGTCGAAGCGGAAGCTCAGGCGATGGCCGTCGGCGATGTTCCAGTCCAGCTTGAACAGCGCGCGCTTCTCGTCCTGGTTGGCGCCGGCGGCATTGACCACGCCCGGCTTCATGCCCAGCTGCGAGGCGATCTGCGTGATGCGGTCGATGTCCGACTGCGCGATCGGCACGATGTTGCCCTTGCCGGAACCGACCGGGCCGAAGTTCGGCGCGGCGGCAATCGTCTTGGACTCCTCGACATTGGCGAAGAAGAACAGCTTGTCCTTGATGATCGGCCCGCCGAAGGTCGCGCCGCCGGTCCACTGGCGCTTGAAGCCGGTGAACTGGTTGCCGGCGCGGTCCTTGCCGACCCAGCCGTCCGCATTGCGGTAGGCGTAGTAAGTCGAGCCGTGGAAGTCGTTGGTGCCGCTCTTGGTGACGATGTTGATCGACGCGCCGACCGCGCGCTTGTTCGCCACGTCGTAGTTGGCGGTGGAAATGTTGTATTCCTCGATCGCATCCAATGCGACCGGCTGGTTCAGCGCCGGCAGGCCGTTGTCTTCCAGGCCGAACGAGTCGTTGGTCGGCACCGCGTCGATGCTGATGTTGTTGTATCGGCTGTTCTGGCCGAGCGCGGAGATCTCGCCCTTGCTCTTGTTGGTGACGGTGATCATCGGGTCCATCCGCGCGATGTCCTGGATCGAGCGGTTGGGGATGGGCAGCACCTTCAGCTCGCGCTGCGACACGTTCGTGCTGATGCCCTTGGCGTCGGGCTGGAAGATCTGGGCCATCGCCACGGCATCGCTGTTCGCGCTGACCTGCACGCCTTGCAGGTTGGTGGCATTGGCAGCGGCCGCGCCGACGCTGAGATCCAGCGTGGTCTCCTGAGCCAGCTGCAGATACACGCCGTCCTTCTCGCCGGAGGCCTGGCCGTCCTTGCTGACGGTGACGTCGAACGGGCCACCGACGCGCAGGCCTTGTGCCTTGTAGCGGCCGTCGGCATCGGTGGTGACCGCCTGCGTGGTGCCGGACGGCACGTGCACGATCTGCACGCGGGCGCCGGCCACGGGCTGGCCGGCGGCGTCGAGCACGCGACCGCTCAGCGAAGAGGAGGTGTTCTGCGCAAAGGCCGGAGCGGCCAGCAGCGAAGCAATGACGAGCGGCAACAGCCGCGCGCGCGGACTGACTTTCATGTCTTTCCCTTTTGTTCCCTTGGGCGGAATTGAGGTCCGCCACCCCAGAAGGCCGCCCAAAACGGACGGCGAAAGCGGCGCAGAGTAAAGCGGCTTTGTGACGCCGCGGTGATGCACCGGTCACAGCGCCGCGCGCCGCGTGCGATGCTAAGGGCTGGCGCGCCGACGCGCCTTACGGGGAGCTGTCGACTTGTCGTTCCTGCGCCTTTACATGCGCGTGCTCGGCCTGTTGAAGCCGGAGCGCAACCTCGCTGTCACGCTGGGGCTGGCCAACCTCGCGCTGGCCGGCGTGTTCTTCCTTGAGCCGGTGCTGTTCGGCCGCGTGGTGGACGCGCTCGCAGCGCCGTCGGCGAAAGACGCGCCGCGCCTGATCGCATGGTGGGCGGCGGTGGGCTTCGGCGGCGTGCTGGCCGGCGTGTGGGTCTCCCTGCACGCGGACCGCCTCGCGCACCGCCGGCGGCTGGCGGCGATCGCGTTGTTCTTCGAGCACGCAGCGGCGCTGTCCCTGGGGTTCCACAGCGAGCACCACACCGGGCGCCTGGCGCGCATCATGAACAACGGCGTGGGCAACCTGTTCGGCCTGTGGCTGGGCTTCTTCCGCGAACAGCTCGCCACGCTGCTCGCGATCGTGGTGATGGTGCCGCTCGCGCTCTGGATGAACTGGAAGCTCGCGTTGCTGATGGTGGCGCTGATGCTCAGCTTCGCCACCTTCAACGCGGTGGCGGTGCGCCGCACGCAGCGTGCGCAGGGCGAGGTGGAGGAATTGCATCACGAGATCGCCACGCGCGCGGGCGATGTGTTCGGCAATGTGACGGTGGTGCAGAGCTTCACGCGGCTGGCCGCCGAATCGGCCGCGCTGCGGGACATGATGCGGCGCGTGCTCGACGCGCAGTATCCGGTGCTGCGCGGCTGGGCGATCCTGTCGGTGCTCAATCGTGCGGCGAGCACGCTGACTATCGTGGCGATCTTCGCGCTGGGCAGTGCCCTGCATGCGCGTGGCGAGGTGACGGTGGGCGGCATCGTCAGCTTCGTGGGTTTCTCCATGATGTTGATCGGGCGGCTGGAGCAACTCGCCAACTTCATCTCGGGCCTGTTCTTCCAGAGCCAGTCGCTGCGCGATTTCTTCGCCGTGCTGGACGAGCGCCCCGCCATCGTCGACAGGCCCGGCGCACGCGATCTGCCCGCGGTACGCGGCGAGGTGGTGTTCGAGCACGTGAGCTTCGGCTACGACCCGGTGCAGCCGGCGCTGCACCACCTGAGCTTCCGCGCCGAGCCCGGCAGTACGGTGGCCCTGGTCGGTCCCACCGGCGCGGGCAAGACCACGGCATTGAGCCTGCTTTATCGCGCCTACGACCCGATTGCCGGACGCATCACCATCGACGGGCACGACATCCGCGATGTCACGCTGGAATCGCTGCGCTGGAACGTAGGTGTGGTGTTCCAGGATCCGGGCATGTTCTACCGCTCGATCCTCGACAACCTCCGCGTAGGCAAGCCCGACGCCGACCGAGCCGAGATCGAGGCCGCGGTCGCCGCCGCCGAAGCCGCCGCCTTCATCGCACGCAAGCCCGAAGGCTACGAGACCATGGTCGCCGAACGCGGCCGCTCCCTCTCCGGTGGAGAACGCCAACGCCTGGCCATCGCCCGCGCGATGCTCAAGAACGCTCCCATCCTTGTGCTGGACGAAGCCACCAGCGCCTTGGACAACACCACCGAAGCCCGCATCCAACGCGCCCTCGACGCCCTCACCCGCGGCCGCACCACCTTCGTCATCGCCCACCGCCTCTCGACCGTGCGCAACGCCGACATGATCCTGGTGCTGGACCAGGGCAGGCTGGTGGAACAGGGGCGGTTCGACGAACTGATCCGCCGCGATGGGCTCTTCGCGCGATTGGCCGAGGAGGGGAAGTTCGCGCCGGACGCGATGGAGGTGACGCCAGGGAATGCGGCGGCGCAGGGTGGGCTTTCGTAGACGCGCCATCGCGAGCACCCGCCCCTCATCCCGCCTTCTCTCCCACGGGGACTACCTACGGGTCGCCCGGAGGAGAGAAGGAGAAGTGTAGGACCGCGGCAAGCAGCCAAAGAACCGCTCTATTCCAATAGCCAGAGCAAGCGGCGCAGCCGCGACGCTTGGCACGAGCGCTCTTCGCTCTCGATCTTCGGGTCCCCTTCGCGGCGGTGAGGGCTGGACGATCAGGCCGCCGCAGGCGGGCGGGGACAGGACGTCCCCGCCTTTTCGATCAGGGCATGGATGCCCTG
>JBCNOA010000439.1:0-3006 GCA_039594095.1 Dyella sp. | reverse complement strand
CACCATCCCAGAGATCCTGGAAGACATCCGCGCCGGCCGCATGGTCGTGATCCTCGACGACGAGGACCGCGAGAACGAGGGCGACCTGATCATGGCCGCGCAGATGGTGCGGCCCGAGGACATCAACTTCATGGTGCGCGAGGCGCGCGGCCTGGTGTGCCTCACGCTTACCGAACAGCGCACGCGCCAGCTCGGCCTGCGTCCGATGGTCAGCGACAACACCTCGCCCTACCACACCAACTTCACCGTTTCGATCGAGGCGGCCGAAGGCGTCACGACTGGCATCTCGGCTCACGACCGCGCGCGCACCATCCAGGTGGCCGTGAAGTCCGACGCCAAGCCGCAGGATCTGTCGCAGCCCGGCCATATCTTCCCGCTCACCGCGCAGCCCGGCGGCGTGCTCACGCGTGCCGGGCACACCGAGGCCGGCTGCGATCTCGCCGCGCTGGCGGGCCTGGAGCCTTCCGCGGTGCTGATCGAAATCCTGCACGAGGACGGCTCCATGGCGCGCCGGCCGGAGTTGGAAGTCTTCGCGAAGAAGCACGGCCTGAAGATCGGCACCATCGCCGATCTGATCCGTTACCGGCTGGAGACCGAGAAGACCGTGCAGCGCGTGCACGAGGAAGAAGTGGCGACGGAGTTTGGGGCGTTCCGACTGGTGGCCTACCGCGACGCGATCCGCCACGGGCTGCACTTCGCCCTGGTGCGCGGCGAGGTGGACGACGGCGCGCCGGTGCTCGCACGCGTTCATGTGCGCAATACCCTGTCGGATGTGCTGCATCTCCAGCGCGACGACCTGGGCCTGACCGTGACCTCGGCGCTGCGCCGTATCGCCGACGAAGGGCGCGGTGTCTTGCTCGTGCTCTCTGGGGAGGACACTCCCGAAGCGCTGCTGCGGCGCCTCAGCCGCCAGCCGTCCGCACAGGCGCCGGAAGAAGCCCAGCAGCAGGAATGGCGCCAGCTCGGCCTGGGTGCGCAGATGCTGGCGGACCTGGGCGTGCACCGCCTGCGCGTGTTGGGCACGCCGCGCAAGCTGGTGGGCCTGGGCGGCTTCGGCCTGGAAGTCGTCGAGCACGTCTGAGCCGGACCGCGCCCGCGCGCCGCCACATGGAGGCCACGGCGCGCGGGGCATACTGGCGCTCTTTCACCGCCCGCTTACGCCATGACCACCATTCGACTGATCGCTCCTTCCGGGTATCCGCATGACCGCGCGGCGATGAAGCGTGCGGTCGCGCGGCTGCACGCCGCCGGCTGCACGCTCGAAGGCCTGGACGTGCTCGAACGCGCCGAACTGCGCTACGCCGGCTCCGACGAGCAGCGTGTGGCGGATCTGAACGCGCTGGCGAGCGTGGATGCTTTGCCCGACATCGTGCTGGCTATCCGTGGGGGCTATGGCGCCACCCGCCTGCTCGAACAGCTCGACTACGGTGCATTGCGCGAGCGGCTGGCCGACACCGCCACCGTGCTGGTAGGGCACAGCGACTTCACCGCGATCCAGCTCGCGCTGTATGCGAAGAGCGGCCTGGTTACCTTCGGCGGTCCCATGCTGGGCGCGGATTTCGGCGCCCCCGAACTCCACCCGCTGATGTGGGAACACTTCTGGCGCACCGTGGCCGCTCCCCAGTCGACCGCGATCTGGGCGACACCGACGGAGGGCGAGCTGGACGTCGAAGGCCCGCTGTGGGGCGGCAACCTGGCCGTGCTGTGCAGCCTGATCGGCACGCCGTACTTTCCGCGCATCGACGGCGGCATTCTGTTCGTCGAAGACGTAGGGGAGCCTCCGTACCGGATCGAGCGGCTGCTTTACCAGCTGCATCTTTCCGGCGTACTGGACCGGCAGCGTGCCCTGGTGCTGGGGCACTTCAGCCAGTGCCGCCCGGCCGCGTACGACAACGGCTACGACCTGGGCGCAGCGTTCGACCAGATCGGCCGGATCGCCCGTGTGCCGGTGGTGCGGGGGCTGCCGTTCGGCCATGAGCCGGACAAGTTCACCCTGCCTTTCGGTGCCGCCGCGCGGCTGCGCGTGGCCGGAGGCGAGGCTACGCTGTCCTTCGGTGGCTACCCCCACCTGGCCGCGGCCGAGTCCCGGCCCGACCCAGGCACGCGGCCCCAAATCCCGTAAAATGACCGGCCCGCACGGGCCGATACGTCCCAGGAAACAGAAACCCATGAACATCATCGAAGGCGATTTCTCCACGCCCAAGGGCCGCTTTGCCATCGTCGCCGGCCGTTTCAACGGCTTCGTGGTGGAGGCGCTGGTGGCCGGCGCGCGAGACGCGCTGGTGCGCCATGGCGTGCAGGACGAGGCGATCGATCTGGTCCGCGTGCCAGGCGCCTGGGAAATCGCATTGGCCGCGCACAAGCTGGCCAACTCCGGCAAATACGCGGCCGTGATCGCGCTGGGCGCGGTCATCCGCGGTTCGACGCCGCATTTCGACTTCGTCGCCGGCGAGTGCGCCAAGGGTCTGGCCCAATCCGCCTACAGCTCCGGCGTGCCGGTCGCCTTCGGCGTGCTGACCACCGACACCATCGAGCAGGCCATCGAGCGCTCCGGCACCAAGGCCGGCAACAAGGGCGCCGACGCCGCGATGGCGGTGCTGGAAATGGTCAACCTCTACGGGAAGCTGTGATGAATCACCGTCCGGACGGCATCGACCTGGCCGCGCGCTCGCGCGCCCGCCGCCGCGCGCTGCAGGCGCTGTACGCCTGGCAGCTCAGCGGCAGCCGCATCGATTCGGTGATCCAGCAGTTCCAGCACGAGCAGGACATGGAAGTGGCCGACCTCGACTACTTCGAGGATCTGCTCCACGGCGTGGAGCGGAACCTCGCCGCCATCGACGAAAGCCTCAAGCCCTACGTCGACCGCGAGATCGAGCAGATCGACCCGATCGAGCGCGCCGCGCTGCGCATGGCCGCGTACGAGCTGAAGTACCGGCCGGACGTGCCGTACCGCGTGATCATCAACGAGGCCATCGAAGTCACCAAGCGCTTCGGCGCCGATCACGG
>JBCNOA010000438.1:0-3013 GCA_039594095.1 Dyella sp. | reverse complement strand
CAGGGTGCCCTTTCTTCCTTGCCCCCTTTTCGGGGTTGGTTACTTCTTCTTTGGGCAAGCAAAGAAGAAGTAACTCGCTCTCCGGCAGGAGAGCGAAACCCTCGCCCCAGAGGGGCGAGACATGGCTGGCGAATCAACCACAACCACGCCATGACCCCGCCGAATCAACACCGACACACGAGACATGAGGTCCGCAAAACCACGACCCCAACAATCCCCCTCACCCGTGCCTACGGAAATACAACCAAGCCGCCACCGCCAGAATCACCGCCGGCAACAGATTCGCCATCATCGGCGGCACCCCATAGACGGTGCCGAAATTCACCATCGCCTTCTGCAGGAAATACCAGCCGATCGCCAACAGAATGCCGATGAACATCCGCTTGCCCAATCCACCCGAACGCAACGCGCCGAACGCGAACGGCATGGCGCACAACACCAGCACCAGCACGTTCAGCGGATACAGCGCACGCGTCCAGAACGCCACCGCGTAGACGCCGGGGTTCTGGTTGTTGGCTTCCAGATAACGGATGTTGCGCCGCAGGTCGCGCATGGGCAGGTACTGCGGCTGGATCACCGATTGCTCGAGCACCTGCGGATTGAGGCTGGAGTCCCACTGCTCGGTCGGGCTGACCTTGCTATGGGTGCCCGCATCGTCGAGCGTGGTGCTACGCACGTCGCTCATCACCCAGTGGCGTCCATCGTGCTCGGCCGTCTTCGCCCAATCGAAACGGGTGAGCTGCCCGTCCGGACTCAGCGTGAACACGCGCACATCCGCCAGCTGCACCGTGCTGCGCTCGCCGGTCTGCTTGGCCATGGCAGCCTTGGCGTTGATCACGCGGTCGCCGTCGCGCGCCCACAGGCCGGTGTTGCCGGCCATGCCGATGTTGTGCGACTTCATGCGCAGCTGCATGGCCTGCGCCTGGCGGTCGCCCCAGGGCGCGGCCGTCTCGCCGAGAATCACCACGCCCACGATCAGCACCGCCACCACGCCGGCGGCCGATACGCCGATGCGCAGCTTGGACATGCCCGCGGCACGCAGCGCGGTGAGCTCGCCGCTGGCGGCCAGGCCGCCCAGGCCGAGCAGGCCGCCGATCAGCGCCGAATGGCCGAACATCTCGTACATGCGGCGCGGGAAGGTGACCAGGATGTAGACCACCGCGTTGTTGAGCGTGTAGCCGTTCTTGCCCACCGCGCCGAGCTGGCGCAGGAACTGCAGCACCGCGTCCAGGCCGGTGAGCAGCAGCCACACCGTCAGCAGCGAGCCGACGACCGTGGTGCCGATCAGCCAGTCGACACGCTTGGGCCGAAGCGACAGGGCCATCAGGCTTTACCCTTGCGCGGCGCGCGCGCCGCGTACTGGTTGCGGAACATCCATGCCGCGGCGGCGAAGACCAGCAGGCTCACCAGCCACATCGGACCGGCGTTGTGCCAGTGGCCCTTGACGATCTGGCTGCGGCACAGCGCCAGCAGATTGAAATAGAGAAAGAACGCAGCCACCGCGAGCAGCATGCGTCCGTAGCGCGGCTCACGCGGCGTCTGCCGCGACATCGGCAGCGAAAGCATCATCAGCACCACCGCCATCAAGGGCACGGTGACACGCCAGGCGAACTCCGCGCGCGCATCGGCGCCGGTGGCGCGCGAAAGCGTGAGCGTATCCAGCGTATGGGCGGGATCTTCGTCGCTATCGTCGTTCTGCACATTGGACAGCGAAGCGTCGTTGCGCGCGTACTGCATCTTGCGCCAGTTGTCGGCGCCCAGCGGCACTTCGTACTGCCAACCGTCGTGCAGCGACAGATAGCGGCCGTCGCCGCTGGTGTCCTGGTAGAGCTCGCCGCTCTTGCCGGTGACCAGCTTGATCACCGGCGGGCCGTTGTCCTTGCCCGGGCGCTCGGTGACCATCAGGGTGTTGCCCAGCATGCTGCCGTCGCGGCTGAGGCTGTCGACGAAGATGATGCCTCCCTTGCCCGGCAGCGGCGTGAAACGGCCCGCATCGAGGCCGGCGGCGATCACCGAACGGTTGGCGTCGGCCACCAGCGTGTCGGATGTGCGTGCGGCCCAGGGGCCGAGCCACATCGATACGATGCCCACCAGCACGGCCAGTACGGCGGCGAGGATGCCGACCGGACGCAGCAGGCCGGTCGGCCCCATGCCGGACGAAGCCAGCACGTGCATCTCGCTCTCGCGGTACATGCGGCCCAGCGCCCAGAACACGCCCAGAAAGCCGGCCAGCGGCAGCAGATTGGACAGGCCGTCGAGCATGTTCAGGCCGAGCACCTGGAACATCACGCTGGCGGGAAAGCTGCCGTTGGCAACCTGCTGCAGCACGCGCGCGAACGCCGAGCCGGCCATGATCACCAGCAGCACGATGGCGACGGCGGCGACCGTCTGGGCCAGTTCGCGCAGGAAGTATCGGTCGAGGATGCTCAGCATGAGGTAAAGTGAAAGGCTCCGTGCCTCGCCCCGCTCGGGCCCGGCAAACCCCAAGTCTAGCCTGTCCGCCCCTTCGGCAGGACCTCCGCAGGATCTTATCGATGACGCTCCAGTTCAGCCTCGGCCCCGTCGCCCCCGAAACCGTCGACACCCCTTGCGTGGTGGTGGGCGTCTACGAGAACGGCGTGTTCAGCAGCGCTGCCGCCCGCGTGGATACCGCCGCCAAGGGCGCGATCAAACGCCAGGTGGAGAGCGGCGACATCAGCGGCAAGGCCGGCAGCGTCACCGTGCTGTTCGCGCCGGAAGGCGTCACCGCCCAGCGCGTCCTGGTGGTGGGCCTGGGCAGCCAGAAATCCTTCGATGGCGCGCGCTATCAGAAGGTGTGCCTGGAAGCCGCCCGCGCCCTGGGCCGGCTGCCGATCGACGCGGCCGTGTCCTGCCTGACCGAGGTCGGCGTCCCCGGCCGCGACGCCGCATGGCGGGTCCGCACCGCGGCGCTCGCCGCGGACCACGCGACCTATCGCTACACCGCGACCTTCAAGCCGCGCGAGAAGAGCACGCAGCCCGAGCTGGGCGCGAT
>JBCNOA010000437.1:0-3067 GCA_039594095.1 Dyella sp. | reverse complement strand
GACTGAGGCCTGACGTCCTACCCCTCCCGCCGCCATGGGGTGGCGGGAAGCCCAGCCGGCGCCGCAGGGATGCGGCGCCGGCCCGAGCGCCGACATGACGGACACCCCGATGCCTTTCGCTCATCTCCTGGCGCGGCTGAGCCGCGCTCTTCTGACCGTGTTCCTGCTGTCCTCCTGCCTGGCGCCGCGCGCGCGAGCCGATGCCGGCGATTTCCAGGCCATGCCCGGACTTTGGAAGATCGTCACGCACGCGAATGCCAAAGACGCGCCCCGCGAAACGGTGGCATGGCGCTGCGTGGACGAAGACGCCGACCCGTGGGCATCGTTCGCCCTGGCGCCACCGAATGCGAGCTGCCAGCGCACCGACGAGCGCCGTAGTCGTACCTCGCTGGATTGGCGCCTTGCTTGTGCCGCATCGCCAGTACTGCGCGGGCGCGTCGCGTTCGACTCACCCGAGCATTACATCGCCACCTTGGGCACCGACGGCGCGGAGCCGCAGCTACGCGCCGAAGGTCAACGCTACGCCGCGTGCACTGGCCCGAAGGACTGATCAGGCGCCCTGGTTGGCCGCCTTCAACGCGCGCTTCGCCGCCCTGCGTTCGCGTCGCGCCGCCTTGCGCGCCTTGCGGTCGTAGACGCGCAGGTAGATCGCCGGCGTGCTGAGCAAAGTGAGCAGCTGCGACACCAGGAGGCCGCCCAGGATCGCCACGCCGAGCGGCTGGCGCATTTCCGAACCGGCGCCGAAGCCGATCGCCAGCGGCAGCGCCGCGCCCATGGCCACCAGGGTGGTCATAGTGATGGGGCGGAAGCGTACCAGCGCCGCCTCGCGGATCGCCTCCGGCGGCGAAAGGCCATGCTCGCGTTCGGCGACGAGCGCGAAATCGACCATCAGGATGGCGTTCTTCTTCACGATGCCGATCAGCATGAGGATGGCGATCACCGACATCATGGTCAGCTGGGTGTGCGTGACGAACATCGCCAGGAACGCGCCCATGCCCGCTGCCGGCAGCGTGGAGAGAATGGTCAGCGGATGGACCAGGCTCTCATAGAGGATGCCCAGCACGATGTACATCGCCATGATCACCGCGAAGAAGATGAACAGACCGTTGGTCAGCGCATCCATCAGCTGCTGATTGTTGCCGCTGAATTTTTTCTGCACGCCCGGCGGCAGGCCGGCCGCGGCCATCGCATCGTCGACACGGCGCAATCCCTCGATCTGCGACACGCCCTCGGCGAGGTTGTAGCTGATCGAGGATGACTCGAGCTGATCGTAATGCCGGATTTCCAGTGGCGCGATGTTCGGCTCGATATGCGCCACCGCCGAAAGCGGGATCATCTTGCCCTGCGTATTGCGCACATAGGTATTGAGCAGCGTATCCGGGCTGATCGACTGGGCCGCCGAGGTGAGCACCACCCAGTACTGATTGATGTCCGAATAGATCACTGAGACCGGGCGCTGCCCGAATGCGTTGTACAGCGCCGTATCCACCGACGCCGCGCTCAGCAGCAGGCGGCCGGCCGCATCGCGATCCACCTTCAGCTTCTGCTGTTTGCCGATCGAGTCGAAGCTGGTGGTGACGTCGCGAAATTCCTTCAGGCCGCGCATGACTCGGGCGAGCTTGAGCGTTGGGCCTTGCAGATCGCTGCCGCTGGTGCTGCTGAGCTGGAACTGGTACTGGCCGCCGCCGCCTCCACCGCCCCCACCGCCGCCGAGGAACTGCAGTGGCGTAAGCGAGGCCGTGATATCCGGAATGACCTTGTACTGAGCGTCCAGGCGCTTGATCACGTCCTTGATCGGATCAGGCCGCTGCCCCGGCAGTTTGCCGAGAGGCTTGAGGTCGACGAACAAAGTGATGCTGTTGCCGACGGAGCCATTGTTGTTGTTGCCGCCAAGGATGGTGGTGACGTCCAGCACTGCCGGATCCTTGAGCATGATCTCGCCCATTTTCTGCGCGCGCGTGGCGAGCAGAGTCGGCGAAATATTGGCATCGAGGTTGAAGTTAGCCTGCAGCATGCCGATATCTTCCTCCGGCATGAGGCCACCGCCGGCGGTCTTCGCCACCGCGAACGCCAGCACGCACGTCAGCACCAGCAGGAGCGGCGGTTGCCAGCGCATCAGGCCGCGGTGATGCATGGCCCAGTCCAGCGAGCGCTCGTAGATATGCAGCAGCCAGCGGTCGAAGCGTTCCGCCATGCGCGACAGGCCGGAGGCCGGCTTGCCGTCGGTATGCTCCGGAGTGAGATAGCGACCGCATAGCGCCGGCGTCAGCGTCAGCGATACGATGGCGGAAATCACCACCGTCGCGGTCAGCGTCACCGAGAACTCCTTCATCAGCGTGGTGAAGAAGTTATTGCCGAACACCATCGGCGCAAACACCGCCACCAGCGACAAGGTGATCGACACTACCGTGAAGCCGATCTCGCGCACGCCGATGAGCGCTGCCTGCAACGGCCGCTCGCCCTTCTCCATATGGCGCACGATGTTTTCGATGACCACAATGGCGTCGTCGACCACGAAGCCGATGCACAGCACCAGCGCCACCAGCGACAGCGTATTGAGCGTGTAGCCGAGCACCCACATCATCACGAACGCGCCTGCCAGCGACAGCGGCACGCTCAGCATGGCGATCAAAGTGGGCCCGACACGGCGCAGGAAGATCAGCATGACCATCGCCACCATGGCAATGCTGAGCAGCAGCGCCACTTCCACCTCATGCAGGGCCGACTTGGTGGTCTGGGTGAGGTCGAAGATCGGCGTGATCTGCACGTCCGCCGGCATCAGATGCTGGAACTCCGGCACCTTGGCGCGGATCGCGTCCGCCGTCGCTACGGCGTTGGCGTCCGCCCGCTTGCTGATCTGCATGGCCACGGTGCGCTGGCCGTTGAACCAGGCGGCCTGGAACTCGTCCTGCTGGCCGCTGGTAATGGTGGCCACGTCGGACAGGCGCACCGGCGTACCCTTGCGCGATGCGATCAGCAGCGCGCCGAACTCGTCGGCGGTGTGCAGCGAGTCGTTCGCGATCACCGTCATCTGCGTCCAGCCATTGCTGAGCTGGCCCTGCGGCGC
>JBCNOA010000436.1:0-3074 GCA_039594095.1 Dyella sp. | reverse complement strand
GCCGTACAGGTCGTGGACGGTGCCATCGTCAAGCAAGGTGAAGCCGGCGCGTCGCGCGAACGCTTCGCCGAGCAGGAAGTCGCGATTGCCGACCATGAAGAATACGGGTACGCCCGCGTCGTGCAGGGCACGGCTCGCCGTGGCGATCCGCCCGGGAAGCTCGGCGTCGTCGTCGTCGCCGATCCTGGCCTCCACCAGATCTCCAAGGATGTAGACGGCATCGGCGCCTCGCGCCTCCTCGCTGGCGAGGAAATCCTCGAACAGCTGGGTGATCTGCGGGCGGCTGGCGTCGAGATGCAGGTCGGCGATGAACAGCGTATGCATCCGGCTCAGCCCTTGGCGTTCTTCTTGGCGGCCGGCTTGGCCGGAGCCGGTGCGGGCGGCTCGGCCTTGGCGGCCGGCACCGACGGTGCGCTGGAAGGCGGCGTATCGCCGAGGACGTAGGCGCTGTCGACCACCACCAGCGGGTTGGGTACGTCGTTGGCGAACGGGCCCAGTGCCCGCGTCGGCAGCCCGGCGATCTTGTCGACCACGTCCATGCCCTTCACGACCTTGCCGAATACGGCGAAACCCCAGGTCAGGCCGCTCTGGTTGCTTACGTAGTCCAGCCGGCGGTTGTCCACGAGGTTGAAGAAGAACTGCGAGGTGCCCGAATTGGGATCGGCGCCGCGCGCCACCGCAATGGTGCCGCGCAGATTCGACAGGCCATTGTCCGCCTCGCTGGCCACGGCCGAACGCGTGCGCTTGGGCTGCAGGTCGCGTGTGTAGAGGCCGCCCTGGACCATGTAGCCGGCGATCGCGCGGTGCATCACCGTGCCGTTGTAGAAGCCGTCGCGCACATATTGCAGGAAGTTCGCGACGCTCTTGGGTGCCTTGTCGGGAAACAGCTCGATGGTGATGTCGCCCGCCGATGTGTGCATGACTACTTCGGGATGCGGCTGTGCGGCTGGCGTGGCGCCGGCCGCAGGTTTGGCCGCCTGGGCGGCGGCAGCGAACGGCAAGATCAGCAGGGCGAGGAGGCAGAGGAGTCGTTGCATGGCGTATCGGGCGGCGTCAGGCATCCGCGCATGATACGCGGCCGGGGTGAGGCTGGCCTTAAAGGCGGCGAAAGACATGGCGCGCGGCCCGGTCAGATAGTCGTCAGTTCGAGCGCGAGCCCGAGTTCCGCCATGGGCGCGAGTTCCTGCTCCAGATCCGCCTCCGTCAGCGGATGCTGCTCCAGCCAGGGAGCCGGCAGGGCCAGGCGCAGGCGCTGGCTGGTAGCCGCCAGGCGCATTTGGGGCAGCGATTCGGGGCGGCGTGCGCGGCGGAACAGCACGGCCAAGCGCAGCAGTGCGGTGATCTGTCGGGCCAGCAGGCGGTAGCGCTGGGGCAGCGCGGAGAACAGCGCCTTGTCCGGCTTGCGGCGGTGCGCTTCCACCACGGCGGCCAGCAGCTGCTGTTCCTGGCGGGAGAAGCCCGCCAGGTCCGCATGACGCAGAATGTAGGCACCGTGGTGGTGGTGCTGGCTGTGGGCGATGGCCAGGCCGATCTCGTGTACGCGCGACACCCATGAGAGCCATTCGCGCGCCTCGCCGTCGAGCTTCCACGACTTGGCGATCTGGTCGAACAGCATGAGCGCCGTGGACTCCACGCGGCGGGCCTGAGCCCGGTCCACGCCATAGCGGGCGGCCAGAGCATCGATGCTGGCGGTGCGCGGGTCGGTGCCGCCGGCGCGGCCGAGCAGGTCCCACAGCAACCCTTCGCGCATCGAGCTCTCGCAGACGCGCATGCGTTCGATGCCCAGAGCCTCGAACGCCGCTTCGAAAATGACCACGCCGCCGGCGATCACCGGCGCGCGATCGTCCGACAGCCCCGGCAGCTTGATCGCGCTGATCTGGCCCTGATCGATGAGGGCGTCACGCAGCGAAGCGAGCGATGACGGGGTGATGCCGTCGTCGGAAAACTTCATCGCCTGCACGACGGCGCCGATGGCCTTGGCCGTGCCGGACGAGCCGAACGCATCCGCCCACCCGGCTTCGCGGTAGTCCTCGGCGAACTGCTGCAGCAGAACGCCCAGCTCGCCGTTCGCGCGCTGCCAGCGCTTGCGGTTGAGCTTGCCCCCCGGAAAAAAGCGCATGGTCGAGGCGATGCACCCGGCCTGCACGCTCTCGGTATGCATGGGCGCCAGGCCGCGGCCGATAATGAATTCGGTGCTGCCGCCGCCTACGTCGATGATCAGCCGGTTCTCGCGCGAGGCGGGCAAGTCGTGGGAGGCGCCGAGAAAGATCAGGCGTCCTTCCTCGCGGCCGGACACGATTTCCACCGGGTGTCCGAGCGCCGCTTCGGCGGCGGTGAGGAACGAGTGCGGCGACGCCAGTCGGCGCACGGTGTTGGTCGCGACGGCGCGTACGCGCGCCGAGGGGAGGCCGGCGATGCGCTGGCCGAAGCGGGCCAGGCAGTTGAGCGCGCGGGCGCGATGCTCGGCATCCAGTGTGCCGTCGGCGCGCAGGCCCGCGGCCATGCGCACGGTATCGCGCAGGCGGTCGATCACGCGCGGCTCTCCGTGCTCGACCCTCGCCACCACCATGTGAAAGCTGTTGGAGCCCATATCGATGGCGGCGATGAGTTCGCCATCCTTGATCGGGATCTGTTCGCCTTGAATCATGCGGGGCTCGTTCCGTGCGATTGAGGGCGGATTCTCGCACGCACGGAAGCCCCTGCGTCATCCCGGTGTCCGGCCTGCCGGCGTGACGATCGGGCTGAGCTTGTCCAGCAGGTACTGCTGCGCGTTGTGGGGCGGCTCGTCGCCGGGGCGGGCCCGCGTATAGCGCCCGTCGCTGCCGAGCAGCCAGGCCTGGGTGTTGTCGGCCAGGTAGTTGGCGAGGGTCTCGTCGTATACGCGCTGGGCCAGCGTGGGATCGAGGATGGGACAAGCCACCTCGATGCGGCGCATGAGATTGCGCTCCATCCAGTCGGCGCTCGCGCAATAGGTTTCCGGCGCGCCGTCGTTGGCGAACCAGTACACCCGGCTGTGCTCGAGGAAGCGGCCCACGATGGAACGCACGCGGATACGCTCGGACACGCCCGGCAGG
>JBCNOA010000435.1:0-3084 GCA_039594095.1 Dyella sp. | reverse complement strand
TGCGCGGCGAAGGTCAGCGCGAAGGCGAGCGAGTGCGAATGGCCCAGCCGCCGTGCCTCGTCCAGGGCCATGGCCATGTGCCGCAGCGCTTCGTCCGCGCACCCCTGAAACCACAGCGTCCAGCCCAGGAAGCAGCGGCCGAGGTTGCGCGCGTCTTCCCCATAGCGCGCTACCACGTGCTCGCCTCGTACCGCGGCCGGCGCGGCGAGCGCCGCCCTGAGGTGGCGTGCGGCATCCGCATGGCGCCCCAGCCAGAACAGGTTGTTGCCGTAAGCGTAGTCGACCACCAGGCCATGGCAGGGGTCGCCCGAGGCGCGCGCGATGCGTTCCAGCCGCTCGACCAGTTCCAGCGGCGCGGCGGTCACGCGCTCGGAGAAGCCGCCTTGCCACAGGCCGAAGATCACCGTGAACGAGGTTTCGTCGTCCCCGGCTTCGCGGCTCAGCGCCACCGCCCGCAGGAAGGCCTGTTTCGCTTCCGGCGAGCCGTAGCCCTGCACGGCCACGTGCGCACTGCCGAGCCCGACCTGAAGCGCGAGTTCGAGCCGCGCGCGCATGCGTTCGTCCGGCAGTTGCGGCAGCAGCGCGAGGCCCGCGTCGAAATGGCGAGCGGCTTCGCGATCCGCCGACCGCCGTGCGGCCCAGCGTCCCGCTTCGAGCCACTGCGCAATCGCCTCGGCCGCATCGCCTGCGAGCGCGAGATGCCGCGCGAGGATTTCCGGCTGGCTTTCCACCAGCCCGGAGAACTCCGACCGCAGCGCCTGCGCGATGCGCCGATGATTGGCGGCGCGTCCGCTGCGGGTCAGCGACGTGTAGGCGGCGTCCTGGATCAGCGCATGCTTGAACTGGTACGTCTCGTGGCCGGTGGAAAGCAGCAGGCCGCTTTCTTCCAGCGCCTGCAGGGCATGCCGCAGTTGCGCGGCGTCCAGCGGTGAGACCGATTGCAGCAACGGCAGGCTGAAATCGCGGCCCAGCGCGGCGGCCAGTTGCGCGGTGGCTTTGGCATCGCGACCGTTGCCGTCCAGGCGCGCGGCCAGCAATTCCTGCAGGCTGAGCGAGGCTTCGGGCACGCCGGAGGTCGCCGCGGCCTGCGCATGCATGCGCAGCATTTCCTCGACATAGAGCGGCATGCCGTCGCAGTGCGCCACGATGCGCCCGAGCGCCTGCGCCGGCAGCGCGGGATCGAACTGGTGCGCCAACTCCATCGCCTCTTCGTCGGAGAGCGGCGGCAGGTCGAGCGTCGCCCTCGCGTGCGTCCACGCGATGCCGGGGCGGCTGGTCAGCAGCGTCATCATGGATATCTGGGACGAAGACGCCAGATGGGCGGCGAGCACGTCCAGCGTGGAGGGGTCGCACCAATGCAGGTCCTCCACGATCAGCAAGGCCGGACAGCCGCGCCCCAGCCCGTCCAGCAGATCGAGCAGCAAGCCGAACGTTTTCTCGCGTCGCTTGGGCGCGCTGAGCTGGAGCGCTTCGGCCGCATCGCCATCGCCAGCGTGCAGCAGATCGGCCAGCAGCAGTGCCGCTTCGCGCGCCGCCGCATCCCGGTAGGCAAGACCTGCGTGGATGAAGCTCTCCACCTTGTGCCGCCGTTGCGGCGCATCGTCGACTTCGTCCAGACCCGACAGCGTGGCGAACAGAACGCGCAGCGGATGAAAAGGCGTGTCGCCGAACTCCGGCAGGCAGCGCAATTCGAAGGCCGGCACGGATGCGCTGGCCAGCCGCTCGCGCAGCGCGCGCGCCAGCCGCGACTTGCCGATGCCGGCGTCGCCGCGGATCAGCAAGCTGGCGCGACCGCCGCACGCCACCGCCTCCCACTGCTCCTGCAGCGTCGCCAGCTCAGGCCCGCGCCCCACCAGGCGGCTGAGGCTGGGCGCCGAATCCAGGCGGTTGTCCACGCCCGTCGCGCCCTCCACGCGGAACGCCGCCATGGCCTTGTCGCCGTCGCCCTCATGCGCGGCGGCGCGAGGCCGCAGATGGAAGTAGCCGCGCACCAGGTGCTGGGTCGCTTCGCTGACCAGCACGTCGCCCGGCGCTGCACGTTCGGCCAGCCGGATCGCCTGGCCGGAAGCCACGCCCGCCGCATCCGGTTCGTCGGACTGGGCATGCGTGATCACGATGCCGGTGTGGATGCCGATCCGTGCGGCGATGCCGGGTTCCAGTTGGCGCACCAGGGACAGCGCCATGCGCACGGCCTGCCGCGCGGCATCCTCGCGCGCCAGCGGCACGCCGAAGCAGGCGAGCAAGCGGTTGCCGTGCAACGACACGCGATGTCCCGACGCGGACGCCAGCATCGACTGGATGCGCAGGCGCGGTTGCGCCAGCGCTTCGGCGATGGCATCGACGTCGTCCTCGCCCAGCACTTCCAGTTCGCAACACAGCAGCGTCGCCAGGCGACGCTCGGCCATCGCCTTCACCGGCGGCTCGCGCACGGGCGCCGCGACCGCGGCCAGTTCGCCGTCGCGGATCAGCGCGTGCAGCCGCTGCGTCTCGGCTTCCGGAGCCAGTCCCAGCTCGCGCTCCAGCGTCCAGCGGCAGGTCTCGTAGTGCGCCAGCGCCGCGGGCGTCCGGCCGCTCCGCGCGAGCAGCCGCATCACGTGCCGGTGCGCGGCTTCGTTCCACGGATCCAGCTCCAGGATGCGCCGGGCGTGCTCCAGCGCCGGCTCGAACAAGCCCGCGGCCTCACGCTGCGCGCGCAGGCGGTCGAGCAGCGCCAGGACCTGCTGCAGCATGTGCTGGCGACGGACCTCCATCCAGGCCTCGAACTCCGGGCCGTCGGGAAGCGACATGCCATGGAGGAACTCGCCGCGGTACAGCGCCGCGCCGCGCGCGACACGCGCCACGGTGTCCGCATCGGTATCGGGCGTCAGCCGTTCGTCGGCTGCCGCGAGGAAGGCGCGCGCATCCACCCACAAGTCGCCGGACGGATCGAGGCGCAGCAGGTTCCGCTCGGCGACCAGGCATCCGGCCAGGCCGGCCTCGTCCAGACAGGCGCGCAGGTTGGAGACGAGCTGGCGCAGGTAGCCGGCCGAACCGATCGCGAACAGCTCGCCGAGCTTTTCCCGCGAGTGCCAGCCTTCTTCGAGC
>JBCNOA010000434.1:0-3086 GCA_039594095.1 Dyella sp. | reverse complement strand
CGCCGCGCAGGGTGCCCTCTCTTCTTGGTTACTTCTTCTCTGGGCAAGCAGAGAAGAAGTAACTCGCTCTCCGGCAGGAGAGCGAAACCCTCGCCCATAAGGCGAGACAAGACTGGCGATCACCCCGTGACAAAGCGGCATCACCACAGGATGACGCGCTACGCTCACCCCTTCCGCAAAAAACCACCCATCGCCAACAACGCCCCCACAGCGATCCCCGCAACCCCCGCCCAAGTCGGCACCGCCTTGTCATGCGTCGCCGTGAGCTTCGCCGAGCCCACCTGCACCAGCGTATCGGTCTGCTGGTAAGTGGCCTGTCCAGCCAGGACCCAAATGCCGGCTGCAACGAGCAACAGGCCGATCACGATCAGGGCAGCGCGCATGGTCTTCTCCTTCGGGCAGTGCGCCGATCATAGGCGGCGCCGCGCGAGGGCAAAAGCCGTGCGCGGAGCGCCGGTCAGCCGCCGGTCGAAAGGCGCGCGAACAGCAGGCCGTGGGGCGGCAGGCGCAGCCGGCCGGCCTCCAGCGTGCCTTCGGTCAGACGGTGACCATCGATGCGTTCGGCAGCGCCCACGGGCAGGACGACGTCGATCGCTTCCGGCCCCAGATTGAAGGCAGCCAACACGGTCTCGCCTTCGTGGGTACGGGTAAAAGCCAGCACGGGCTCGGGCGCGTCGAGAAACCGGATATCGCCCCAGCGCAACGCGGACTGCCGGTGGCGCCATTGCATGAAGTCGCGGAAGCCATGCAGCGCGGACGCCGGGTCGGCTTCCTGGCGCGACACCGCGAGCGCGCGATGGTCGTCCGGTACCGGCAGCCACGGCGTGCCGGTGCTGAAACCCGCATGGGCCTCTTCGCTCCACGGCATCGGCGTGCGACAGCCGTCGCGTCCCTTGAACGTGGGCCAGAAGGTGATGCCGTAGGGATCCTGCAGCGCCTCGTACGGCACGTTCGCTTCGGTCAGGGCCAGCTCCTCGCCCTGGTATACGCACACCGAGCCGCGCAGCGAGCACACCATCGCGGTGAGCAGGTTGGCCAGGCGCACGGAGGCATCGCCGTTACCCCAGCGGCTGAGCACGCGTTCGACGTCGTGGTTGGAAATGGCCCAGCACGGCCAGCCTTCCTTCATCTGCGCTTCCAGCCGCTCCACCGTGCCGCGAATGTAGCCCGCGCTGAAATCGTCGGTGAGCAGCTCGAAGCTGTAGCCCATGTGCAGGCGATGGCCGCTGGTGTACTCCGCCATGGTGGCGAGCGAGTCTTCGGAAGAGATCTCGCCCAGCGCGGCCGCGCCGGGATAGCGGTCGAGCAGGCGGCGCAGCTCTTCGAGGAACGCGAGGTTTTCCGGCTGCGTGTTGTTGTACCAGTGGTACTGGAACGCGTACGGGTTGTCGGGACTGAAGCCGCGACCCACGCGCATCGCTTCGGGCTTGGGCGGGTTGTCGCGCAACTGGCGATCGTGAAAGCAGAAGTTGATCGCGTCCAGGCGCAGCCCGTCCACGCCCTTGTCCAGCCAGAACTTCACATTGTCCAGCACGGCGCGCTGCACATCGGGATGGTGGAAATTCAGATCCGGCTGCGACGTCAGGAAGTTGTGCAAGTAGTACTGTCCGCGCCGCGGCTCCCATTGCCAGGCCACGCCGCCGAACAGCGACATCCAATTGTTGGGTGGCGTGCCGTCGGGCTTGGCGTCGGCCCACACGTACCAGTCGGCCTTGGGGTTGTCGCGGCTGGCGCGGCTTTCCCTGAACCACTCGTGCTGGTCGGAGGTATGGCTGAGCACCTGGTCGATCATCACCTTCAGGCCCAGGCCGTGCGCCTTGGCGAGCAGACGGTCGAAATCCTCGGTGGTGCCGAACAGCGGATCGACCGCGCGGTAGTCGGCGATGTCATAGCCGAAATCGGCCATCGGCGAACGGAAGAACGGCGCGATCCAGATCGCATCCACGCCCAAACCGGCGACGTAGTCCAGGCGCTCGACGATGCCCGGCAGATCGCCGACGCCATCGCCGTTGGTGTCCAGGAAACTGCGGGGGTAGATCTGATAGATGACGGCTCCGCGCCACCAGGGTGCTTCACTCATGTCCCGTATCCCGAGGCTTCTTGCGCGCGCGCGACCGGGGCGGTCCGCGGCGTGCGGGGCAGCTTAAACGCAGCTCGCGACAGCAACGCCGTTCATGCATACGTATTCAAGAAATGAGGATTTTGCAGCGCAGCATCGTTTGGCCGCGGCACGCGGAGCGCGAGCGCGTATGCGCGTTGAATCGAGGCAAGTGGCGCGCGCAATGCTTTCGCCGTGGAATGCGCTATGCAGCGGAGCGCTCGCGCACGGCACGCACGTCCAGCTTTTTTGTCACGACTGCACAAAAAAAGCCCGGGATGAATACGTATGCATAACTGCCATCCCCCCGAAGAGCCGGGCCTACCATCTGCGCCACGCGACAAGCGCAACCCACAGACAAGCCGGCCGACGCCATCCAGCGAACGAGCCGGCGCCGTAGTAACAGCAAGCCCTGGGGAGGGGACAAGGTGATCCTGAAACGCAACGTATTGGCCATGGCGCTGGCGTCGGCCGGCTTGTGCTTCACCGTCGGCATCCATGCCGCTCCGGCCGGCACGGAGAACGGCGCCGCCGCCGCGGCTTCGGCCCCCGCTCAGGACGCGCAGTCCGCGCAGTCCGGATCGACGCAGTCGTCCGATCAGCAGGACGGCCGCAAGAAGAGCAACGAAGAGCAGCTCGCCAAGAGCCTGGCCGGCATCACCGTGACCGGCTACAGCAACAGCGTGCAGAAGTCGATCGACTACCAGCGCTACGCCGACACCATCCAGAACGTGATCACGGCGGCCGATATCGGCGGCCTGCCCGACCAGTCGATCGCCGACTCGCTGACGCATCTGCCGGGCGTATCCGCCGAGCGCATCGCGGGCCAGGCGTCGCAGATCAATATCCGCGGCCTGTCCGGCAACTTCATCCAGACCACGCTCAACGGGCGTGAGCAGCCGTCCACCAGCGGCAGCAACTACATCCAGTTCGATCAGTACCCGTCCGAGCTGATCAACATGGCGACGGTGTACAAGTCCTCGCAGGC
>JBCNOA010000433.1:0-3151 GCA_039594095.1 Dyella sp. | reverse complement strand
TCTTGGGCAAGCAAGAAGAAGTAACTCGCTCTCCGGCAGGAGAGCGAAACCCTCGCCCCTAAGGCGAGACAAGACTAGCCACAACAACAAAAACGAGCGATCGCCCCCCACACCCTCAATGCTGCATCAACACCGGCAACACCCCCCTCTGCAACACCGCACGAGTCGCCCCACCCAACACCCTCTCCCTCAACCTCGACCTCCCATACGCCCCCATCACCAGCAAATCCGCATTCATCCGCTGCGCCTCGTGCAACAAGGCTTCCCCCGCCTCATGCGCCGACACATGAATGCGCCGCCGTTTCGCCGCGATACCGTGGTGCGCGAGATAAGCCACCGGATTGAAGTACGGCATCACCTTGCCGTCGTCCTCCACCGCCGGCGACGCACCGTCGATCAGTACCACCTCATGCGCCTTGCCCAGGAACGGCAAGGCCGCATGCACCGCGCGTACCGCCTCCAGGCTGCCGTTCCAACCCATCATCACGCGATCGAACACCAGCTCTTCATCCCAGCGCGGCGGCAGGACCAGACAGGGCCGGCGACAGCACAGCAAGGCTTCGCCGAGCAGTTCCAAGCCGCTTTCCTCCTCGGCGATGTCACGCTCCAGCACGATCAGGTCGTGCCACGCGCCCAGCTGATGCATGGTGCGCGCCAGGCCGGTGCGCGTGCTCATCCACGTAGCGCCGAACACGCCATAGCGCTGTGCCAGGGTTTCGAACGCTTCGGACTCCCCTCGTGTGTCGCGCGGAATATCCAGCAGCAGCGACATCACCGACGGCTCGGTATCGAGTCCGCGCATGCTGCGCAGAACCGGATCCACGAAACAGCCGGTCACGTGGCTGTCCCATTGCTTGGCCAGCGCGAAGGCGGCCATCACCGCCGGACTCCACGGGCCGGTGGACGTGACCAACGCAACAATGTCGGACGGAAAGTGGCGGGTCTCGCCTTGCGTGGACGGACGCATCGCGGCTTCGCTCGATTTGCGCAGACGCAGCGGCATGGGCGCCTCCGTTTACAGTTCGAGAATATGCATGACCCGCGCCGGATCGTCCGGCGACAGTTCGCGGCGGAAGCCCAGGAACTCGGCCAGCTCGCGCATCGGATGGTTGGACGCGTCATCCACCGAGAACATGCGCTTGTAGCCGTTTTCCCGTGCGGTCTTGATCAGGTGCCGCATCAACAGCACGCCCAGGCCGCGGTTCTGCCATTCGTCCGCCACCGTCACCGCGCACTCGCACTGTTTCTCATCGGTGGTCGCAGCGAAGCGGCTCACGCCGATCTCGCGCAGCTTGCCGTTGTCGTGCAGCAACGCGACGAAGGCCATCTGCCGGGGCAGTTCCACGTTCATGAGCTGATCGATCAGCGCCGGGCTGGCCTGGCGGAAGTCGCCCAGGAAGCGGTAGCGGCGCGCCGTGGGCGAGAGCCGGCGGATGAATTCCTCTTCGCGTTCGCGATCGTCCGCCCGCAAGGGGCGGATCAGCACAGGCGTACCGTCGCGCAAGTGTTCGATCCAGTGAGTGCCTTCCAACAGGTGCGGGAAGGCGTTGAAGGTGCCCTTGCCGGGCTGCGTGGATGCCGTGGACGTCATGAGCGTGCTCCTGGCGGGGTGGAACCTGATCGGTGCTGCCTGTGTACGCCGGGTGCGCGCACGCCGACTTGACGCCGGTCAAGGGGACGGCGCGCTCAGTGCGCCAGGAACAGCGGCAGGCGGGTATTGCCCAGCAGCCAGCGCGTGGCCCCGCCCAGCATCAGCTCGCTCATGCGCGAACGGCCCCAGGCGCCCATGACCAGCAGTTCCGCGTGCTGGGCGATGGCTTCGTCGTGCAGCGAGGGACCGACGTCCTGCTCCGGGTCGAAGTGCACCCAGCGCAGCTTCACTCCGTGGCGCTTCAACCAGCCCTGGATCGGCAGGGAGGGCCGTCCGCCGGGCAGTTCCGCGCGGTCGCCGTCGTACACCAGCACTTCGTCCGCGCCGCGCAGCAGCGGCAGAGCCGCGTGGATCGCGCGCAGCGCTTCGGCGCTGCCGTTCCAGCCGACCGCGACGCGGCGGAAATCGAACCCGCGGTTCCAGCTTTCCGGCACCAGCAGCATGGGCGAGGAGCCGGCGAACAGTACGCGGGTCAGCTCCCCGGCCACCGTCGGCGCCTCCGGCACGCCCACCGGCAACGGAGTCACCAGCACGTCGGCCAGCAACGATCGCTTGGCCATGGTCGGTTCGTATATGCCGCGCAGCACTTCCCAGGCTCCGGCCACTTCGTGGCGCCGGCACAGTGCCTCCCACCACAGCTGGCGGGACTCGGCCTCGCCTTCTTCCAGCGCCAGCAGGCCGATCGCGTAGGCCGTCCCCATGAAGACCGGATTGACCGGCTCGATCTGCATGCCGGTCAGGAAGGCGCCGGGCCGGCGCGCCATTTGAGCAGGCGGCCGACCACGCTTGCCAGCAGCAGCAGGGCGCCGATGCCGGCAAACAGGGAAAGGGTGTTGTTGTCCATGTCAGGCATCCTTGGGGGCCAGGTTCAGCAGGGCCTGGCTGGCCCGCTCGAGAAACGCCTGCTTGCTTTCATCGGCGTGCAGGTGCAGCGGTTCGCCAAAGCTCAGGGTGCACAGCAACGGCAATGGCAAGGCGCGCCCTTTGGGCATCACCCGGTTGAGGTTGGCGATCCAGACCGGTACCAGTTCGACCTGCGGGTGGGCGGCTGCCAGGTGATACAACCCGCTTCTGAAGGGCAGTAGCGGTTCGTCGCCAAGGTTGCGCGTGCCCTCCGGGAAGAAGATCAGCGAGTCGCCCTGGGCCACCGCGTCCAGCACCGGCTGCAAAGGGTTGCCTTGCCCTTCGCTGCGCTGGCGCTCGATCAATACCCCGTTGAAGACATTGCGGATAAGAAAGTCGCGGATGCCCGGCCTGGCCCAGTAGTCTGCGCCGGCCACCGGGCGCGTGCGTTGGCGCAGCACTTGCGGCAGCGAGGCCCACAGCAGCACGAAGTCGCCGTGGCTGCTGTGGTTGGCGAAATACAGGCGCTGCACCGGCAGCGCCGAGCACCCCAGCCAGAGGGCGCGGGCCCCGGTAATCAGGCGGGCGGCCGAGGTGATGACGTAAGCAGTCAGGTTGGCGAGCATAGGCAGGTGGTCATCCCTTCAAAGGCAGTGT
>JBCNOA010000432.1:0-3171 GCA_039594095.1 Dyella sp. | reverse complement strand
AGGAGCGCCAGGACTTCCGGTAATAGCGCACCACCTCGCCCGTCACGCTGTCATAGATGTGCCCCGGCGGAAACGCCGAAACATCCGCGCACACGCCGACCAGCGCCTTCATTTCCGATGCCACGCACAGCCGCCCTTCCGCGTCGTGACCCCAGTAGAGCGGGCACACGCCGATCGGGTCGCGCGCGATCAGATAGCGCTGCGCGGCACTGTCCCACAGGGCGAAAGCGAAGATGCCGTTGAGCTGCTTCACGCCGCGCTTGACGAAGTCCTCGGCCCCCAGATCCCGGTACAGCGCGTTGATCACTTCGCAATCCGAGCCCGTGGTGAAGTCATAACCGCTGGCCGCGCGCAATTCGCGGTGGTTGTAGATCTCGCCGTTCACCGCCAGGGCCAGGACGCCGTCGCACGAGCGCAACGGCTGGGAACCGCTGGCCGGATCGACGATGGCCAGGCGCTCGTGCACCAGGATCACACCGGCGTCGACGAAGACGCCGCTCCAGTCCGGGCCGCGGTGGCGCTGGCGCTGCGACAGCTCCAAAGCCTGCCGGCGCAGGGCGGCCAGGTCGTCGCCGGGTTGCAGGTCGAACATGCCGAAGATGGAACACATGGTTGACGCTCCTGTAGGGATGGTGAGGCGCAAGAACTCAGGTGCAGGAAAAACAAAAGGGCCCGCGGTTGGCGGGCCCTTTTGCGTGATTCTCGAGACTTTTTTCGTGTCTACACGCCGGCCCACCCGTCGATGCGGGGATTGTTATTGGCGTTGTTGTTATTCAGGCCGTTCGCCTGCACGCACAGGCTCGCCGCGTAGGCGGCGAAGGCAGAGCGCTGGCTGGCGAAGGTCATGGACATGTGGCCGACTAAAGCACAGCCATGCTGCGGCGCGCAAGAGGAATTTTTCGGTCTCCCTGGCGCGCCATCACACCGGCGGTACGAGGCTCACTCTTTGGGAGCGCAGATCCAATTCCGGGCCTCATCCAGTTGCGCTGTCCCGAACAGCCGGAATTCGCCCGGCGACAGGAAACCCAGCGCCTTGGCCAGGTTGCGCATCCAGCTCACGTCGGTGACCAGCGCGGCGCGCTCCCAACCGCTGAAGTGGCGAAAGCCGAGCTTGGCGTCGTCCCATACCGCGCCCGGGTCGAAGCCAGTGAAGTCCTGATCGATGTGGAAGATCACGCGCAGCTTGCGATTGAGCGCGAACGCCGCCTCGATATCGGGAATCACCACCCGCTCGTAATCCGCCGCGGTGACTTGGTTGTGCGCGGTGAAGCCGATCACGCCGGGCGGCAGGCCGGTCATCTGCACGATCATGGTTCCAGCTCCTTGTGGAAGAGACTGGCGTTATGCAAGCGCGCCGCCTGTTGCGCCGGGGGATAGAACCCGTGAAGAACCGGGAAACAAATGGCGGGCTCACCGGAGCACCGGCGGCATCCGACTAGTCGGTGACCCGGATGACGGCGACCTGCCTGACCCAGCGCGCCGGCCGCGCCTCGGCGGGAATAACCAGACGCCAGGGGCCGCTGTCCTGAGCTAACACCCGGCCATCTTCGCGATCGACCAGCAGGATGCGCGCATGGCCTAGGGTGGGATCCAGATCGGCCAAAGCGAAAACGACCTCGTAACCATCCCGCGCCGAGATGCGCACGAGCCGGGTCAACTGCTTGCCCTTGAGGCTTTCCGCAGGCGTCAGGCCAGCCGCCTTGAGCGTTTCGAGCAGGTCGTAGCCCTCGTAGGTCGCGGCCTGTCCATGGGCCGTCGCTGACACGCTTTGACGCGAGAGCTTGGCCACGGCGGATTGGACATCCATCGAGCGTCCGCCGATCTCGATGCGGGCGGGTGCCACGGGCGTATCGCCGGCCCACGAAGGAGCCGCCACCAATAGAGCTAGAACGCAAAGAAGCCGAAGACGCATGGAACCTCCTAGCCGGACAATGGTTCGAAGTAGCGCAGCAGCAGGCGCGGGCTTTCCCTTCCCTGCCAGTCGTTGATGGTCAGTTCGTACGCCGCGCGCAGCCGCGAAGGCGGTGGCTGGCCCGTGTAGGCACCGAACATCACCGCGTCGTGCAGGCTTCCGTCGCGCGGATCGGAAAGCGTCAGGCGCAGATGGGTCTCGCCCATCACTTTCCACCCTGAGCACAGGAATTCATTGTCGAAAACGGGCTCGGGGAAGGCCTGTCCCCACGGACCGCCATAGCGCAGCTGACGCGCCAGCTCCAGGGTCGCCGCGCCGGGCGGCAGTTCGCCGTCGGTATAGAGCACCGCTTCCAGGCGTTCTTCGTCCAGCCACTCGCGTGCGACCGCATCGAAAGCCGCGGCGAAGCGATCGAAGTCTTGGGCCTTGAGGCTCAGGCCCGCCGCCATGGCGTGTCCGCCGAAACGCTCGATCAGACCGGGCTGGCGAGCATCGATGGCTGCCAGCGCGTCACGGATATGGAAGCCGGCGATGGAACGGCCGGAACCGCGCAATTCGCCGGCATTGTCTTCGCTCGCCGGAGCGAAGGCGATGACGGGGCGATGCAGGCGCTCCTTCAGCTTGGAAGCGACCAGGCCGACGACGCCCGCGTGCCAGGACGGTTCGAACAGCGCCACGCCGACGGCATCGGTATCGGCGGCGCGCGCGACCATCACCTCGGCCTCCGCCACCATGGCGGCCTGCAGCTCGCGGCGTTCCTGATTGATCGAGCTGAGCTGCTCCGCGTAGCGGCGCGCGATCGCGGCATCGTCGGTGAGCAGGCATTCGACGCCCAGGCGCATGTCTTCCAACCGTCCTGCGGCATTGAGGCGCGGGCCCACCGCGTAACCCAGGTCGCTCGCGCAAAGCGTGGCCAGGCTGCGCCGCCCCGCCTCGACCAGCGCGGAGATACCGGCGCAGGCGCGCCCGGTGCGGATGCGCTTGAGCCCGGCTTCGACCAGAACGCGATTGTTGTAGTCCAGCGGCACCAGATCGGCCACGGTGCCCAGCGCCACCAGGTCGAGCAGGACCGAGAGGTCGGGTTCCCCGCCGGCGAAGGCGCCCTGCTCCCGCAGCTTCGCGCGCAACGCCAGCAGCAGATAGAACATGACGCCCACGCCGGCCAGCGCCTTGCTGGGAAAGGCATCGCCGGCGAGGTTGGGATTGACCATGGCGTCGGCGGCAGGCAACTGCTCGCCGGGTAGATGGTGGTCGGTGAC
>JBCNOA010000431.1:0-3215 GCA_039594095.1 Dyella sp. | reverse complement strand
TACAACGGCTCTCTCAGCGGCGGCTATCGCTGGGACGACGGCACCGAGCTCACCGCCAGCGTGCTCAAGAGCAAGGGCGACATCAAATACGACGGCGATTTCCAGAACTACACCCGCCGCTCGCAACAGGTGGCGGGCGCAAACCTGCGCTTCGCGGTACTGGACGCATGGAAGATGAGCCTGAGCGCCGGCCAGAACCTGGACCGCGCCGACAATTACCTGAACCGCGCGGACCTGGGCGCGGACATGGTGCGCGAGGGCAATCTTTACTCTCGCCGCAACCAGGCGTCGTGGCAGAACGACGTGACGCTCGCTCCCGGCCAGCTGTTGAGCGCCGGCGTCGACTATCAGCAGGAGCACGTCGACAGCGATACCGGCTACGTGCGCACCAAGCGCGACAACACCGGCGTATTCGCGCTGTACCAGGGCCAGTTCGGGCCGCACGAGATCCAGCTTTCGGCGCGCCACGATCACAATCAGCAATTCGGCAACCACGATACCGGTGCCGCCGCGTACGGCTACGGCTTCGAGAACGGCATGAAGCTCACGGCATCGTACGGCACGGCGTTCCATGCCCCGACGTTCAACGACTTGTACTTCCCGCCGATGTTCGGCTTCGCCACGGCCAATCCCAATCTGAAGCCGGAGAAGTCGCGCACGGCGGAGATCGGGCTTTCGGCGCGCCCCGGCGCTTGGAACTGGGCGGTCAACGCCTACCAGACCAAGGTGGACGACCTGATCGGCTACGACGCCAATTTCGTGCCGATCAACGTCGCCAAGGCCCGCATCCGGGGCATCGAGGGGCAGTTGGGCGCCGACATCGATGGCTGGCACGCACGCGGCTATGTGACCTTCCAGAAGCCAGAGAATCGCGGCGACGACGCCGACCGCGGCAACCTGCTGGCGCGCCGTCCCGAGCGGATCGCGCGCGTCGATCTGGACCGCGACCTCGGCGCATTCAGCATCGGCGGCACCGTCAACAGCGAGGGCTACCGCTACGACGACGCGGCCAACTTGCAACGCCTGGGCGGCTACGCCACGGTGGACCTGCGCGCCAGCTGGAACTTCCAGCCGGGCTGGAGCCTGCAGGCGCGCGTGGCGAACGTGTTCGACCACCGCTACGAGACCGTGCGCTTCTACAACCAGCTGGGCCGCACGGCCTATCTCACGCTGCGCTACAGCCCGGCCCGCTGACCGGCACCCTGACGCGCGCGGGGCTGGCTCAGGCCGGCCTCGCGCGCATGCGCATTCCGAGCCAGCGGTCACCGGACTTCAGGCACATCCCAAGCCAGGGCCCGCGGGCATAAAGTCCGCCCCGGAGCGCGCCAGGAGGCGCCGCCCGGGGAATACGTGAACATCTTCGCTCCAATGATCCGCCGCCCGGTGGGCACGTCGCTGCTCGCGCTGGGCCTGGCGCTGGCCGGCCTGTGGACCTACATCCTGATCGGCGTGGCTGCGCTGCCGGCGCTCGAGTTCCCGGGCATGTCGGTCTATGCGGAAGTGCCCGGTGCTAGTGCGCAGACCATGGCGTCCACCGTGGCCGCGCCATTGGAGCGGCATCTGGGGCGCATCCCGGGCATCAAGGAGATGAGCTCGGAGAGCAACGACGGCTCCTCCTCGGTGATCCTGCTGTTCGAGCCGGGCAAGTCCACCGACAAGCTGGCGCGCGATGTGCAGGCGGCGATCAATGCGGCCCAGGTCGATTTGCCGTCGAGCATGACCATCCCGCCGCGCTACTTCAAATTCAACAATTCGCAGATGCCGGTGCTGCTGCTGTCGATGACCTCGAGCACGCAGACGCCGGACAAGCTCTTCGATATGGCCGACACGCTGATCAAGCCGGTCCTGTCGCAAGTGCCCGGCGTAGCGCAGGTGCGGATCATGGGCGGCCGTCCCAAGGCCGTGCGGGTGGAGCTCAACAACGCGCAACTGGCGGCGATGGGCCTGTCGGGCAACGACGTGCGCAACGCGCTGCGCGCGGCCAACGTCACCTCGCCACAAGGCACGCTGACCGACGGCAAGACGCAGATGACGGTGACCGCCACCGACGCACTGCATGACCCGGAAGAATTCGGTCAGCTGCTGATCGCCGTACGCAACGGCACCCCCGTGCGTCTGTCGGACGTCGCCAAGGTCTACAGCGGCCAGCAGGACGAGTACCAGGCGGCATGGTTCAACGGCACGCGCTCGGTGACCATCCGCGTGAGCAAGCGGCCAGAAGCGAATGCCGTGGCCACCGCCGACGCGGTGCGCGCGAAGCTGCCGGAAATGCGTTCCTGGCTCCCCGCCGATCTGCGCATCACCCCGATCTTCGACCTCACCCAGACCACTCGCTCGGCGCTGCACGAGGTAGAGATCGCCCTGCTGCTGAGCATCCTGCTGGTGGCCGTGGTGATGCTGGTGTTCCTGCGCCGGGTGCGGCCGATGCTGATCGCCATGATCAGTGTGCCGTTGTCGCTGGCCGGCGCCTTCGTGGTGATGTGGTCGCTCGGCTATACCCTCAATACGCTCTCGCTGGTCGCGCTGGTGCTGTGCATCGGCTTCGTGGTGGACGATGCGATCGTGGTGATCGAGAACATCGTGCGCCACATGGAACATGGCGAGCCGGCACTGCCGGCGGCGTTGCTGGGCGTGCGCGAGATCGGCTTCACCGTAGTGTCGATCACGCTGTCGCTGGTGGCGGTGTTCGTACCGCTGCTGTTCGGCAACAGCCAGTTCACCGTCATCATGCGCGAGTTCTCGGTGACGCTGACCGCCGCCGTGGTGATTTCTGCGGTCATCTCTCTCACCGTGACACCCGCGCTGTGCGGCTGGATGCTCAGGCAGGACGGCGAGCGGCGCGAACCCGGTCGGATCGAACGCGCCGTCGAACGCTTCGACCGCGGCATGCAGCGTGTCTACGAGCGTGCGCTGGACTGGGCCATGCATCACCGCCGGCTCATGCGCTGGCAGCCGCTGATCTTGCTGGGACTGACCGTGGTGCTGGCCATGGCGGTGGTGAAGACCGCGGGCTTCAACTTCATGCCGAAGGAGGACATCGGCCTGATCCGCGCGATGGTCCGGGCCGATACCAATATTTCGCCGACGCTGATGGCGCTGCGCGCCCAGAAGGCGGCCGAGATCATGCTCAAGGATCCGGCGGTACTGGACGTGACTACCTTCCTGGGCCCCGACAACGCGGGCGGCGCGGTAGGGCTCGCCGAGCAGGTGGTACT
>JBCNOA010000430.1:0-3231 GCA_039594095.1 Dyella sp. | reverse complement strand
AGACGGTCCAATGACCCTGGCGGATCGCGGCTGTGACGGTCCGGAAATCCGGCAGCGCGCCAGCGTCGTCGCGGGCCTGCCGCTCGCGGCGGGCAGCCAGCAGCGCCAGTCGGCGGCCGTTGAAGCGGCGGTGCAGCCCGGCCAGGAAAGTCAGGGCATCGGGGGTGAGGACGGACTCGTGGCCGGGGCCGGTCCGGCCCTGAATATGGACCGGTTGGTCGATGAGGCGCTCCTGGGGGACAGCCATGGTGATCTCCGTGATGACGGTGGGATGACACTAGGTCCCGGAGATCGTCTTTGACAAAGCGAATGTTTCAATTGTAGATATTGGTAAATTTAATGTAACTTCTAATCCATTGATCCAAAAGGGCCAAGAAGTGCCACCGGACAAGCTGAATAAGCCTAAGAAGGTGCGCGGGGCAGTTCTGAGGCGCCGGGCGGGGGATGTCTCTCCGCCCGACGGATCCGCGCGCTTCTACTACAAGGGCAACCGACAGAAGCAGCTGCGGGCATTCGTCTACACCGTGAAACTCGGCACCCTGACCCGTGCCGCCGAGGCGCTATACCTCTCTCAGCCCAGCGTGAGTCTTCAGCTCCAGGCGCTGGAACGGGAACTGGGCGTGCGTCTGCTGGAACGCAGCCGGCGCCGTATCAACCTCACTGACGCCGGCGAAGTGCTCTATGAGCTGGCGCGCCCGTTGGTGGAGGGCTGGGAGTCGCTGGACCGCGATTTCCAGTCCAAGGTGAAAGGATTGCAGAGCGGCCGCCTGGTCATCGCCGCGGGCACCTCCACCATTCAGTACCTGCTGCCGGACCTGGTGCGGCGCTACCGCGAGCAGCATCCGGCCGTGCAGCTGCAACTGGCCAATGTCACCGGCAAGGACGGATTGGCGTTGCTGCGGGCGGACGAGGCGGATTTCGCGGTGGGCTCGATGCTGGATGTGCCCAACGACATCGCCTGGGCGCCGGTCTACCACTACGACCCCATGCTGATCATGCCGCCGGACCATCCACTCGCGGCCAAAGCCACGATCCGCCTGGAAGACCTTTCGCCCTATGGCCTGATCCTGCCGCCGCAGCGCCTTTCCACGTACCGGCTGGTCGACCTCGTGTTCCAGCAGCGCCAAGTGCCCTATCACGTGGCGATCGAGGTGGGCGGCTGGGACGTGATCAAGGAGTACGTGGCAATGGGCCTGGGCATTTCCATCGTCACCGGCATCTGCATCACCGAAGCGGATCGCGCGCGCCTGGCCGTGCGCAATCTGCGCCAGTACTTTCCCCAGCGCGCCTATGGCGTCGTCATGCGCAAAGGAAAATTCCTGAGTGCCGAAGCGCGAGCCTTCATCGACCTGATCCGCCCTGGCCTGCTCACACACCGCGACTACGACGAGTCAGGGCATTCCGAGCGTTGAGGGCGCAGGCTACTGCTGGCGTTGCATCGCCAGGCGAATACCGAAGCCCAGCAGCACCGTGCCGCAGATGCGGTCCATCCATTGCCCCAGGTGCGGCCGCGCATCGAGCAGGCGATGCACGTGGCCGCCCAACAGGGCCAGCACCATCGACCATGCCATGCCCACGCCGATGAAGCTGAGCCCCAGCACGGCCAGGCCCAGTTGCGGATGCGGCGCCTGCATGGACACGAACTGCGGCAGGAAAGCCAGAAAGAACAGCGCGACTTTCGGATTCAGCACATTGGTGAGCATGCCCTGGCGGAACGCGGCACCGAGACCGCGGCCGCGCGTCACGGCCGGCTTCCTTGCGCTCTGCTTGGCCAGCAGCATGCGCAGGCCGACCCATACCAGGTAGGCCGCTCCCAAGTACTTGAGCGCCGAAAAGGCTATCGCCGACGTCATCAGGATCGCCGAGATGCCCAGCACCGCCGCCAGGGTATGCACGACACAGCCGGTATTGATCCCGAGTACCGCCGCCATGCCTACGGTGCGTCCTTCGCGGCCGCTACGGGCGAGGATGTAGAGCGTGTCCAGCCCCGGCGTCAGCGCGAGCGCGCCGCAGGCAAGGAGGAAGGCGCCGAAATGCTGGATGCCGAACGAGTTCATGGCTGCCTCCGGGGCGCCGTTGCGTAAAGCTCGATCGCGCCGGCGACGCGAGGCCGCGATGAGCGAGGGATGGGAATCGACGTTGCAGGCCAAGCGAACTGCGTCGCCCGCCTATCGGCCTTGCCGGTGGTAGTCACCCTCGGCAACCCTCACGCGTTGCGGTGCTTCCCGCGATAAGGAGCGAACAGGGCGCGGATCTTTTCCATGTCCGCATCGTGGTCGCCCGTGGCGCGGACGACCGGCCCGAGCGTGAAGGTCTTGGTCGGGTAGTCGATGAAGATGGTCTGGATCGGCACATCCGCCTCGTGCGCGATGCGCAGGAAGCCAGACTTCCAGTGCGTCACCTGCTTGCGCGTGCCTTCCGGCGTGATGCCCAGCCACATGCGGTCGCGCTGGCGGAAACGCTCCACCATCTGGCCAACCACATTCAGCGCGGCCTTGCGGTTGATCGGGATCATGCCGATGGGCCGCAGGACGATGCCCAGTGGGCCGTCGAGTACCTCGCGCTTGATCATGATGTTGACCTCGATGCCCGCGCCGATCTTCATCAGCAGGCCCCATAGGCCATCCCAGTACGAGGAGTGCGGCGCGCCGATCAGGATCAGCTTGGGTACGTCCGGCAGCTGTCCTGCCAGGCGCCACCCGCACAGCCGCAGCACGCCGCGCGAAAACCACGGCCAGAAGCGGCTGCGGAGCTGGGGCGCCGACGGTGGTGTCGGCGGCACGACGTGGTGGCTCATTCGGAACTCCAGTGTCGCGAGCGCGTCTGCTTGACCTTCGCCCGCTGCTGCTTGCCCGCCAGCCGGCGCTCCTTGGAGGCACGGGTCGGCTTGGTCGCGATGCGCGGCTTGGGCGGTACCAGCGCCGCGCGGATGATCTCGACGAGCCGCTCGCGGGCGTCGTCGCGATTGCGAGCCTGGTCGCGGAAGCGGCGCGCCTGGATCACCAGCACACCGTCATCGGTCATGCGCCGATCGCGGCGCGCGAGCAGCCGCTCTCGCACGTCTTCCGGCAGGGAAGGCGAGTGCAAGACGTCGAAACGCAATTCCACCGCGCTTTCGGTGCGATTGACGTGCTGGCCACCGGGGCCGTCGGCGCGCAGGAAACGCACGACCAGCTCGGATTCCGGCAGGGTGATGGATCGGCTTACGGGCAACATGCCGTAAGTTTAGCC
>JBCNOA010000043.1:0-21935 GCA_039594095.1 Dyella sp. | reverse complement strand
CCGCTTCGCGCCGCCGCTCGCCGCCCTCCAGCGCCCCCTGAAGCAGATCGACGATGCGCTCGCTCGCCCGCCCGTCGCCGAACGGATTGCCGGCGCGCGCCATCGACGCGTAGGCCTCGTGGTCCTCCCACAACTGCTCGATCTGCCCCACGATCGATGCACGGCGCGTGCCAGCCAGCCGCGCGCAGCCGGCCTCGATCGCTTCCGGGCGTTCGGTTTCCGTGCGCAGCACCAGCAGCGGGACGCCGAACGTCGGGGCTTCCTCCTGGAGGCCTCCGGAATCGGTCAATACCAGCCAGGCATCGATCAGCGCCTGCTGCATGCGCAGGTAGTCGAACGGGCCGCTCAAGTGCACGTTGGCCAGCTCGCCGAGGATGGCGTGCACCGGCTTGCTCACCGTGGGATTGAGATGCACCGGGAAGTACACCTCCAGTTCCGGATGGTGGCTGGCGATGTCCGCGACGGCGTAGCAGATCTCGCGCAAATCGCTGCCCCAGTTCTCGCGGCGATGCGCGGTGACCAGCAAGTGACCGCGGCCCGTGGCGTGGCGGCTCAAGCGACGGTGCCGAGTTACCCAGTGCTGCGCATCGATCACCGTGTTGCCGGTGACCGTGACGCGCTCATCGGCGATGCCCTCCGCGTGCAGCGCCTGTGCCGCGCGGGACGTCGGCGCGAAATGGAAGGTCGCGATGCGGCTGACCATCTGGCGCAAGCCTTCCTCGGGGAACGGCCGTGCAAGATCGTATGTGCGCAAGCCCGCTTCCACGTGCGCCACCGGCACACGGTTGTAGAAGCCGGCAAGCGCGCCGAGGAAGGTGCTTTCCGTATCGCCCTGCACCATCACCAGCGACCACGGCTGGGTGGCCATCACACCGTCCAGCAGAGTGCGGCAGCGGCTGCCGAATTCACCGAGGCTTTCGCCGCCGCGTTCCAGCTCGATGTCCGGCCCGATGTCGAAACAGGCCAGCATCTGACGCGCCATGTCACCGTGCTGCCCGGTGTGCAGCCAGCGCGGCCGCGCCCAACCGCTGTCGCGCAACGCGTGGTAGACCGGCGCGAGCTTGATGATTTCCGGGCGTGTGCCGCAGACGATCAGAATGTCCTGCATGACCCTTCCCCCAAGGACGATGCCGCGCCTCCGCAACCGTTTTCCGTCGCCGCCGACCCCGGAGGACAGGCGACCCCCGCGCCCGGAAGCACGGAGGGACGTTGGCGGCTGAAGGAGTCTGCGAGGATGAATGACTGGCGATCAGACGTCGCGTTTCGGCCCGAATATTGGCGAGGCCCGGAGCGCGTGACGATTGACTGAAAGCCATACCTCGACAGGCCAATAAAAACGTGCCGCGCGGGCTCTTAAGCTGCATCTTGGGGGCGATGCCGCTCCATCTCGGGAACAGGGACCTGGGTCATGGATCTCGTCGCTCCGGCTATGTGCGCGCCGTGATTGCCGGCGGCGTGCGTCATTCCGTCGCACACCGAGAGGAACTCCCATGACCAGGTCCCGCCCCAAGCCCTCAGCGATGAGGTTGCTTCTCGCCAGTGCCGCTTTCGTGCTCGTCACGGCCATAGGCACGGCTTCCATCGC
Source organism: Dyella sp. (assembly GCA_039594095.1). GTDB lineage: Bacteria > Pseudomonadota > Gammaproteobacteria > Xanthomonadales > Rhodanobacteraceae > Dyella_D. The sequence continues at coordinate 20,350 of JBCNOA010000043.1, read as the reverse complement.
TTCCGCGACCCCGCTCGAACGGAATACCAGCCACGTCCTGCCCGCGCCTCCGCCGCCGCCCTCGGCGACGTTCTCGACCCGGCAGACGCTGAACAAGTGGTCCGCGACGTCATCGACCACCAGCACCAGGACCTCGCTCGCGCTGGCGCCGACGGCGAACCTTGCGCTGCTGCAACCGGCGAACGCGTTCAACGGCGCGCCAGGGTCCAACGCCAACCAGAGCACCCTGGTGCTGTACGACACCACCGGCGCCTGGGGCTGGCTCGGCGAGGCCTACGGCGTCATGGCCGGCCAACTGGCCTCCCATGGCAGCAAGTACACCCTGCTGCCGGCGGTGAACTATGTCGCCGGCCAGCTCAACGGCTACACCGGCCTGATCTACGTCGGCTCGACCTACGGCGAACCTTTGCCTACCGCCTTGCTGGACGACGTGCTGGCGACGACCAAGCCGGTGCTGTGGATGAACGACAACATCTGGCAACTGGCCGCGCGCTCGCCGAACTTCGCGGCGCAGTACGGCTTCACGCCGATGTACTTCGACTTCAGCAACACGCTCACGGTGAGCTACAAGGGCGTGAACCTGCAGCGCAACGCTTTGTCGGTGCCGTCCGGCCTGTTGCAGACCGTGATCAACGACCCGACGAAAGCGCAGGTGCTAGCGCTGGCGACGAACGACACGGGCGGCACCGTGAACTGGGCGACCATGGGCGCGAACCTCACCTACGTGGGCGAGATCCCCTTCAGTTACGTCGGTCCCAATGACCGTTATCTGGTCGCGGCCGACCTGATCGGCAAGGTGTCCAATCCGGCGATGCTCGCGCGCAAGCGCGCCCTGGTGCGCATCGAAGACGTCAGCGCCATGGACGACCCCGCGCAACTGCGCGCCATCGCCGATTACCTGTACAGCAAGAACGTGCCGTTCTCCGTGGCGGTGATCCCGCTCTACAAGGACCCGAACGGCTACTACAACAACGGCATACCGGTGACGCAGCACCTTTATCAGTCGCGCGGCGTGGTCAGCGCGCTCAAGTACATGCAGTCCAAAGGCGGCACCCTGATCATGCACGGGTACACGCACCAGTACTCCAACATCGCCGATCCTTACAGCGGCGTGAGCGCGGACGACTTCGAGTTCTACATCTCCCACATCAATACGAGTAACTACGTCGTCTACGACGGTCCGGTGCCCGTGGATTCAGCCTCCTGGGCCCAGGGTCGCTTGACCAACGGCTTGCTCGAATTCGCCGCCGCCGGCTTCCTGGCGCCGACCATTTTCGAGCCACCGCACTACGCCGCCTCGGCGATCGACTACAAGGTGTTCCATGCCCAGTTCGGCACACGCTACGATCGCGGCCTGTACGCCTCCGGCTGGTGCCCGAACGGTGCCTGCGGCACGGGCACGCCCGACTACACCAAGATCTACGGGCAGTACTTCCCATTCCTGGTGCGCGACATCTACGGCAGCGTGGTGATCGGCGAGCAGCTGGGCAACGTGGAAACGCAGCCGTTCAACAACAATCCGGCGCGATTCCCGGCGGACATCCTGTTAAGCGCGCAAATGAATACGGTGGTGCAGGACGGCGTGCAGAGCTTCTTCTTCCATCCGTATCTGGACATCAATTATCTGAAGCAGATCGTCGAGGGATTGCAGGCGATGGGATATACGTTTGTGCCGGCGAATACGGTGAAGCAGGGGTGATGGTTCTTGACTGAGGGTCCTTCTCTCCATGGGGAGAAGGGGCTGTGGACGGATGAGGGGCCCTGCGGAGCGGGGCCTCTTTTTTTGTAGGCCGTCTAAGGAGGCTCAGGGGGTGGATACTCGCGACAACGCAACCAAAACCATGTCGTTCGAGAAGCCAGGCCAGGCGCCCCTTCTGATGGAGGCGCCGGCCTTTCCTTGAAATACCCGTCGACTAACGCAGCAAGCCTCCTACGGCTGCTGATAAGCCCCGATATCGATCGTCCCGGTGCTGCTCAACCGCGGCTGCCCGTCGTAGTCCACGGTGCCTACCGTGGAGGCGGGCATCACCAGGCCCGCGCCGCGTACGGCCGAGCTGCTGCTCACGTGCAGGTCGGGCATGGTGAGGCTGGCGAACTGAGGATTCACCAGCAGCGTGCGCTTGTCTTCGCCGCTGGCCGTGCGGTAGCCGCTGATGCCGGTGTAGCTGCGGCCCAGCCACACCCAGTTGGCATTCCCTACGCCGCCGTCGGCGAAATACAGGTTGTAGTCGATGGTGCCGGGATTGCCGTAGCCGCTGTTGCTGGTAGCGCTGGGCCAGAAATTCACCAGCAGGCCATTGGCGGTGGCGTACAGCAGGTTGTTTTCGAACACCGTGCCGCTGACGTGGAACTGGATCTGGAACTCGCCGCTGCCAGTGGCCTGCTGATCGTTGCGGAACAGCGTGTTGTTGACCACGGTGGCGTTCTGCGTGCCGCCATTGCCGGAGGACGCGCCGCCCAGGGAGATGCCCGTGACATTGGAGAACATCACCAGATTGTTGCGCGCGGTGACGTTGCTGGTGAACTTGCCCTTCGTTTCGCAGGCCAGCTCGATGCCCAAATCCGCCTTGTTGACCAGATTGCGTTCGATCACGACACGCGTGCCGCCCTCCACGTAGATACCGTCGGCCGAGAAATCGCCGTCGGGATAAGCGGCATTGCCCTGGGAGCTGATGTTGTAGACCGTATTGCCGCGGATCACGCCGTCGCGGGCCTGGCTCTGAAAGGTGCCGCCGGTGCGGCCGGACATGGTCTCGAAGCCCAGGGCCGCGATGCCGATGTTGTCGTTGTCGTGCACCCGGTTGTTGCTGATGGTCCACTGCTCCACATTGCCGGTCAGCGACAGCGATTCGCTGCAGCCGGTGCGCAGATGATCCACTTCGTTGCCGTCGATGGTGAGGTTGTTGATCGAGTTGATCGCATCGTTCGCATAGACCTCGATGCCGAAGGCGTTGCCGTTGGGACAGCTTTCGGTCTGATTGACGATGTCGTGCACGCGGTTGTTGAGGATATTCACCTGCGTGCCGCCGCCGTTGAGATAGATGCCTACCGGCGTGGCCGAGGTGCTCGCCGTGCTGTAGTAGCCGACGTCGAAACCCTGCAGCGTCACATAGCTGACGTTGTTGAGGTTCCACAGGCCGCGCATGGTGCCCGGCACGGTCAGGCCGGCGCCGCTGACGGCGGCTTTCTCGCCCGGATAGCTGGCGAACACGATCGGTCCGGCGGCGGCGGAGCCGGAGGTGTAGATGTCGATCGTTTCGTTGTAGGTGCCGCCGCGCACGTACACCGTGTCACCGGGCATCACGCTGCGCGCCGCGCGGCCGATGGTGCGCCATGGCGCGTCCAAGGTGCCGGCGGCGCTGTCGCTGCCGTTGGTGGCGACGTAGTAGACGTGGCCGTCGGCGCGCGCCTGGCTCCAGGGCCACGCAGCGAGCAACGCGCAAAAGACAGGAGCGAACTTCCATGCAGAGGACTGCTTCATGCCGATCTCCAGAGGGGCGGAATGGGGACGTCCGGTCGGACGAAGACCGCGCCCGCGCACCCGGATGAAACGATATCGAGGGGCGTCGCGCGGACGGCGCAGTCTGCGCGTATGCGACGGCGCGTTTGTTGAACGGCGTCGCAGGAGATCGTCCATGCGCCGTATCCATTACCTCGTGTCCATTACTCGTGTCCATTACTCGTGTCCGCGGACACGAAGCAACGGCTGCGCGGCCGCCGGCAACCGTCGGCGGCTTCCTTCCTCGCCACGGAGAATCGCCATGAAGATCGGGCACCAAGGTCTGGCGACAGGTTCCCTGTCGCCAGACTGACGCGAACAGCGCAGACCCGGTGGCGCGACGTTCTCGCTCAAGCCCCCGCGCTGCGCCCTGGCAATAGCGCCAGGAATTCGCGCCGCAACGCGGAATCGCTGAGGAAGGCGCCACGCATCACGCTGTTGACCATGCGGGCATCGTCGTCCTTCACGCCACGCCAATGCATGCAGTAATGATCGGCTTCGAGCACCACCGCGAGACCGTCGGGACGCAACCGGGATTCCAGCAGATCCGCCGCCTGGGCCACCGCCTCCTCCTGAATCTGCGGCCGACTCATCACCCATTGCAGCAAACGGCCGTACTTGGACAGGCCGATGAGCTTGGAATCCTTGTTAGGCAGCACGCCGATCCAGGCCCGTCCCATGATCGGGCACAGATGGTGGGAACACGCGCTGCGGATGCGCAGCGGCCCGACGATCATCAGCTCGTTGAGCTGCTCGGCGTTGGGAAACATGGTGGCCGGAGGCGGGGCTTCGTAGCGCCCGGCGAACACTTCGCGCACGAACATCCGCGCCACGCGCTCGGCGGTCTCGCGCGTGTTGTGATCATGGTCCACGTCGATCACCAGCGAACGCAGCACGCCCTGCAGCTTGCCGGCAACTTCCTGCTGGAGCAGTTCCAGTTCGCCCTCGCGCAGATAGTCGGCGATGTTGTCGTTGGCATGGAATCGCACACCTGCGCGCATCAGGCGCTCGCGCACGCGCTGGGAGACGGGAGCTTCCGCGGGGCGATGCGCCTGCGCGAGGTCGTTGGCGGTGATGGCCATGAAGGAGAGTTCCTGGAAAGACGGAAGGAAAAGGGGTAGCGGCCGGACTAACCCGGCCGCACGCTCCCGCGCCGGGCTGCGTCGAACCGTATCGGCGCCGGCGCGGCGTCGTCGGGCCGGATGCCCAGCAGGCAATCCCAGATCAGATCGACCTCGCCGTCGGCGAGCACTTGGTACGCGTTGCGCCCGCCGAACTGCCGCTGCGGCATGGCCACCCACTGCGCCGCCCGCTCCGGCGTGCGCAAATCCTCGAGCAACAGCCGGACGAGCGCGGGAGCCAGCCGCTCCAAGGTCGAAAACGCGCTCGCATGCACCTTCTCGCGCAATGCCTGCATGTCGCGGATCTGATCCGCCAGTTCCTGAAACGATGTGCCGCGCATGGGAACCTCCCCCGCTGGGAACGACCGAAGGGCGCGATGCCGCCTCGTGTGCTGCTACTACGCACCGCAGGCGCAACCGGATGCATGCCTGCTTCCATCACCGTACGCCGGCCTCGCGGAGAGACCGGCGCCCGGCAGGCTCTCAGGGCATCAAGACCTTGTCGACCACATGAATGACGCCGTTGGACTGCAAGACATCGCCGATCGTCACGTGTGCCGTCTGCCCCTTAGCGTCCGTTACCGCCCAGCCGCCGCCGTCCTTGCTGACGGTGAGCGGCTCGCCCTGCACAGTCGTCAGCTGGGCCTTGCCGCCTCCGGCGGCGGCCTTGGCGGCGAGATCCTGAGCGGTGAGCCGTCCGGCCACGACGTGATAAGTGAGGACCTTGGTGAGCATGTCCTTGTTTTCCGGCTTCAGCAGGTTATCGACCGTGCCCGCAGGCAACGCGCTGAATGCCTCGTTTGTCGGCGCGAATACGGTGAAAGGTCCGGGTCCGGAAAGCGTATCGACCAGGCCGGCGGCCTTCACCGCCGCCACCAGCGTGGTGTGGTCCTTGGACTGCGCCGCGTTTTCCACGATGTTGCGGCTGGGGTACATCGCCGCGCCGCCGACGGTCACGGTCTTGCCCATCTCGCCCGATGCGGCGAACGCCGGCGCCGTGAGCGTCGCGCTGGCGGTGAGGATCGCGGCGCCGACCAGCGCGGCGAAGCGTGAGATCTGAGCCATGAGCTGTCTCCATCGTCATGAACTTCCACATGGAAGCGACGATGCATACGCCACGGACGAGCGGTCGGATGCAGCCAGGCAAGCAGATGGTGCGGCCTTGCGAATGGCAGGCGTCGGCCGCGCGACTCGATGGGCGGTGGAATGGGCTGACATGGCGGGGCCGATCTCGCCCCTTGAATCGCACCCTGGGACCGCGCGATCGAACAGGCTGCGCGGCGGTCCGGAGTATCCCGTGCGGCGAGCCCGCCCGGCCCGGAGGCCGGGCGATGGAGACCTTTTACGCGTAGCGCCGCTGGGTCGACTTCTCGACGATCAGCTTCAGTTCCTCGGCCAGCGACAGGATGCGCGCCGTGTCTTCGCGCTTCACCACGATCGCCGCGAGCTCGTCTTCGAAGACATCAGGCAGCATCAATACTTCGAAACCGCGCGCGCCGACGGTCTCGTCCAGCCATTCGAAATAGTCCTCGGACCAGAAATCCTTCCGGTTGCTGGGAAACGGCGGCAGCGGTTCGTCGAAGGACTCGCTGATACGTTCGTGCAGCTCGTCGAGCTTGCCGCTGGTCAGCACGATGTCCTTGAGCCGAAGCAGCAACGCGGCTTGCATGAGCTGCGGCTCCGCATCGCCGTGCATCCATGCGAGCGCAGGGTCTCGCCGGGCATCGCGAATTCGCGCGGTGCGGCCGGACAGATCGGCGCGATTCAGCGCGCCGCGGGTAAGCAGGTCGATCAATCTCTCGAGTTTGTCCATCGCTGGCCGATGTCTCCTGAGGGCAAGATGGGTGGAACAACGTACGCATGGCGGCCTGAGCGTCCGTGAAATAGCGGCCGGACGGCGCGCATGCCAGCGCGTTCGACGCGATGCGGACGTGACGGCGGCGTGAGGTCGGCAACACGTGGGCAAGCGTCCTTGCGCAGCCGCGAACGACGTCGTTCGTCGTCGCGGTGCCGCGCACTAAACCACAGCCGAACGCGTGACGAAAGTGGTAACGGGACGAAGATTTTTCACTTCGCCGCGACATCGGAACAGTCAAACAGAAGCGTCCTAAATTTGGAGGATCGAGGTGGCAGGAAACACGGCTCCGGACTTCCTTGGCGGCGGCGGCCAGATGGGTGCGCTGATCCGCGCTCACGACTGGTCGACCACGCTTGGGCCGCCGGAGCAATGGCCACGCAGCTTGAAAACCGCTGTGCGCGTCATGCTTACGTCGCGCCAGCCCACGTGGATCGGCTGGGGCGCGCAACTGATCTACCTTTACAACGATGCCTATCGGGACGTGATCGGCGGCAAGCATCCGTGGGCGTTGGGTCGTCCCACCTCCGAGGTCTGGTCGGAGATCCTCGACGATATCGCGCCATCGCTCGATATCGCGCTGCGCGGCGATGAGGGCACCTACGTCGAAGGCAAGCTCCTGATCATGGAGCGCAACGGCTATCCCGAAGAAACCTATTACACCTACTCCTACAGTCCGGTGCCCGACGATGACGGCCGTCCCGGCGGCATCATCTGCTTCAACACTGACGACACCCGCCGCGTGATCGGCGACCGCCAGCTCGCCACGCTGCGCGATCAGGCGGCCGCCGCGGTCTCCGTGCGTGACTGGCGCGAAGCCTGCGAACGCAGCATCGACGCACTCGCCGCCAACCGGCACGACGTCCCCTTCGCCGCCATCTATGTCGCCGAAGCGGACGGCGCCTTCGCCCTCGCCGCCGCACGCGGCATCGAACCGGGGCATGCGGCCATGCCTGCGCGTGTCATGCACGACGATCGGCGTACATGGCCGCTGGCGGATGCCTTGTCCCGCCGCGAGACCGTCATGGTGCACGGACTGCCGGAACGCTTCGGCGGCGACCGACTGCCGCGCGACGCGTGGCCGGTTCCACCGCAGCAGGCCGCGCTGCTGTCGATCCCAGCCAGCGGCGAAAGGGGACGCCACGCGGTGCTGGTCGTCGCGCTCAATCCCTACCGTCTTTACGACGAGAGCTACGCCGGCTTCCTGGAGCTGGCGGCCGGACAGATCGGCGCCGCCATCGCCCAAGCCGATGCTTACGAGGAGGAGCGCCGCCGCGCGGAGGAACTCGCCCGCCTGGATCAGGCCAAGACGCTGTTCTTCTCCAACGTGAGCCACGAGTTCCGCACTCCGCTGACGCTGATGCTGGGACCGCTGGAGGAATGGCTCGCACGCGCCGATGCTGCGCCCGCGGACTCCCGCGCGCTGGTGGAACTGGCCCACGGCAACGGTCAGCGTCTGCTCAAACTAGTCAACACGCTGCTCGACTTCGCACGCATCGAGGCCGGACGCGCGCAGGCCCGCTACGAGCCCACCGATCTATGCAAGCTCACCACCGAGCTGGCCAGCAGCTTTCGCTCCGCCGTCGAGAAAGCCGGACTCGCCCTGGAAGTCCATTGTGCCGACGACTTGCCAGCGGTCTACGTGGACCGCGAGATGTGGGAGAAGATCGTCCTCAATCTTCTTTCCAACGCGTTCAAGTTCACCTTCGAAGGCCGCATCGCGGTGAACTTGCAACCGGACGGCGACCAGGTCGTGCTTACGGTCAGCGACACCGGCACCGGTATTCCGGCCACCGAGCTGCCCCATCTGTTCGAGCGCTTCCACCGCGTGGAGGGTGCACGCGGCCGCAGCATCGAAGGCAGCGGCATCGGCCTGGCCCTGGTGCGCGAACTGGTCGGCTTGCATGGCGGCGAGCTCGCGGTGGAAAGCATCGAGGGGCGCGGCAGCACTTTCGTCGTGCGTCTGCCGCTGGGCAAGGCGCACCTGGAGGCCGCCCGCGTCACCGAATCCTGCGACGCCGATGCATCGGCGCGGCATATCCGCCCCTTCATCGAGGAAGCCATGCGCTGGCTGCCAGCGGATGCCGCGCCCGCCGACTTCGTGCCCGCACCCGATGCCGGTAATGGCCGCATCCTGCTTGCCGACGACAACCGCGACATGTGTCAGTACGTGGAGCGCCTGCTGCAAGGCGCAGGTTGGCAAGTGGAATGCGTGGGCGACGGCGAAGCGGCGCTGGCCGCCATTCGCCGCGAACGACCCGCGCTGCTGCTGACCGACGTGATGATGCCGAAGCTGGACGGCATCGCCCTGGTCAAGACGCTGCGCGCCGATCCGGCCCTCTCGCTGCTTCCGGTGATCCTGCTCTCCGCCCGCGCGGGCGAGGAAGCCCGGGTCGAAGGCATCGCCGCGGGCGCCGACGATTACCTGGTCAAGCCGTTCACCGCGCGCGAATTGCTGGTGCGCGTGCAGAGCCATGTGGCATTGGCTGGCATGCGCCGGGAAACCGCCGAGCGAGAACGCTCCCTGCGCGAGAAAGCCGAACGCGCCGAGCATACGCTCAGGCATCGCACCACCCAGTTCGAGAACCTCCTGCAGGCCGCGCCGATCGGCGTGTACCTGGTCGACGCAGGCCTACGCATCCTTGAGCTCAACCCATTGGCGCGCGACTTCTTCGGCGAACCCGAACCGCTGGGTCAGCACCTTTCCGATGCCATGCGGCGCGTACGCGAAGCGGCCGTCACCGAAGCGGCCCTGCACCGCTTCCGGGACACGCTGGCGACCGGCCTGCCCTACGCATCGCCTGGCCGCTTCGAACGGCGGCCCGGCCAGGATGCGCCGGAGGCCCATGCCTGGGAGATCCACCGCATCGGTCTGCCCGATGGCAGCCACGGCGTCGTCTGCTATTTCCGCGACGTGCGCGCGGAGCTGGAAGCGCAACGCGACATCCTTCAATCCCGCGAAGCGCTGCAAGAGCTCAACGCCACGCTCGAGGAGCGCGTGGCCAATGAGATCGCCGAACGCGCCAAGGCGGAGGAGCAACTGCGCCAATCGCAAAAGATGGAGGCGATCGGCCACCTCACCGGCGGCGTCGCACACGACTTCAACAACCTCCTCACGGTGATCATCGGCAACCTGGAACTGGTGCAGCGTCATGCAGCCCAGGGCGCCACCCAGCGTCTGGCCCGCTTCACCGACAATGCCATGCTCGGCGCGCGCCGCGCCGCCACGCTCACCCAGCGTCTGCTGGCCTTCGCCCGCCGGCAACCGCTGGAGCCGCGGCCGGTGGACGCCAACCGTCTGGTGCTAGGCATGTTCGACCTGCTGGCGCGCACGCTGGGCGAGAGCATTACGGTGGACACGGTACTGGCCAGCGACCTGTGGCAGGTGGAAGCCGATGCCAACCAGCTGGAGAACGTCCTTCTCAACCTGGTCGTCAATGCGCGCGATGCCATGCCACAGGGCGGCCGGCTACGCATCGAGACCGCCAACACGCACGTCGGCGCCGAAGCCGCGCAGCAAATCACCGATGCCACGCCCGGCGCCTACGTCCGCATGACCGTCACCGACACCGGCGCGGGCATGCCGCCGGAGGTGCGCGACCGCGTGTTCGAACCCTTCTTCACCACCAAGCCCACCGGCCACGGCACCGGCCTGGGCCTATCGCAGGTGTACGGCTTCGTGCGCCAATCCGGCGGCTTCGTCACGCTGGAGAGCGCACCCGGCCAGGGCACGAGCGTACGCATCCATCTGCCCCGCCTCGTCGCCGAGCAGACCGTCGCCACCGATGAGGCCGTGGCGGTTCCCGGCGTCGGCGGGGGCGAGACCGTCCTGGTGGTGGAAGACAATCCCGACGTGCGCGAATACACCTGCCTGCTGCTGCAGGAACTCGGCTACACGGTCCTCGCCGCCGAGGACGCTCCCGCCGCTCTGCTGCTGCTCACGCAGCACCCGGACATCACCCTGCTCCTCAGCGACATCGGCCTGCCCGGCATGAACGGCCGCGAGCTGGCCGAACACGCACTCGCGCAGCGCCCCGACTTGAAGGTGCTGTTCGTCAGCGGGTATGCGCGGCAGGCCATCGTCCACGATGGACGGGTGGACCCCGGCGTGCAGATGCTGGCCAAACCGTTCACCTATGCGGAGCTAGCGGAGAAGCTGGCGGAGGTGTTGGCATCGCGGCAGGTGCACTGATGCGGGGTGATCGCTGAAGGGCGATCTGCTCGCGAGGCCGCGTGGGAACGTCCTGATGTGTCGAATCGCGCCGAGAACATTTTTGGCAGATAGCGCTTTCAGTCAGTAAGGCCGCAATAGTGATCTTGTGCAAACCGATCAGCAGCCCCGGCCACATAGAAGGCGGCGCCACGACGCACCGCCCTTGAACGCCCTCTCCCCACCGGGGAGAGGGTTGGGTGAAGGCCCTACGAAGCGAATCCTTACTCGCCCGTAGCGACCTCACCTAGCCGATAACTCAAACACTCCCCATACCGGCTCAAGTAATGCACCGCCGCGAAAACCCCTTCCACGCACGTCGGCGGCAACGGCCACTCCCCTTCCTGCCCCGATGCCTCGCACACCTGCCGATCGCGGAATGCCTCGCTGTTCGCCAGCAGCCCGTTCAACACATTGATCGCCATGCTGATGCCCGCCAGGTCGCTACCCAGGTTCACATGCAGGGGGGCGTCATCATCCATGGGATAGAAAGAGCGCCCGAGCGGGCTGGTACGCGGTTCCGTCGGAACCTTCGGGCAAACGACTGCCGTATCATCGCTGATAGCCATGACTAACTCCTGTGTAGTTGGTTGTGGTCAGCGGGTCGTATGGGTGGCAGCCCATGCGATCCGCGCTTTTTCGCTTCATTGCTGAAGGTCGTCGGTGTGGGTCCGAGATGTTGGACGCCGGCGACCTTGAGAGGCTACGGGGAAAGGCGGGGGAAGTCTTGACGGGCGAGCGAGTGACGGCTTGTAGGGGATCGCCGTTTTTCTGTAGGCGAGGGGAGGACAAGCTGCGCGCGATGCGAAGCCTACTTCCTTGGAACCGCCATTTGGTAGCAAATGCCCCAAGACGGCACCGCTCCTTCCTCAGAACATTTCTAGGCTGGTCAGGCAATTAGGGATCGACTGTCGGTCTCAGTCTGCCCGCCTAGCAATGGAGAAATGAGATGCCTGACGTCCCTATGTGGGAACTCGAGCTCACCTGGGGGTTGATGACCCCCATGGAGCAGGCGCTGTATGGAGCGACATTCGCCCTGCATGGCATGAATGTAGAAGGCGGCTTAGCGGCAGCAGACGCAGTGATCGCCAAGCTCCGCGCAGTATCAGATCAGCGCTCCCGTCTGCCGGAGCCAGAGTACGAAGCCGCAAGAGCCGGCCTTAACATCGAATACGAGGAGTTTGTCGCTTGGTATCCGATTCAATACCGGATCCGCCATGGTCGCGAGCGCGACTACAAGCCGCGAACTCCCGAGGAGACGAAAGAGGCCTATCAGCGTTATGGCATGGGTTGCAGCGACTACTACTAGAGCCTGGCGGGGTTGCGGTGAGTTATCGATGCTCTGATTGAAAGCTACCGATCCGCACCTGAACTTTCGTTGCAGCAACTTCTGACGGGATACTCGAGTATCCCGTCACTTCCCTAAGGGTTGGCCGTGACGTATTTCGCGACCCGAGGGCCCGCAATCTAGGCGCCACACCCAACGGCCTTGCGTTACTTGGTCTCGAAAACCAAGTATCCACCGAAAAGCGTGTTCGTCTTGATTGCTCCGCCGTTAAAGCTTGCATCCGCCTGAGCCCCAAAACCGACTGACTCGAAGTTATGGAATGCACCTGCGTTGCAGCCACCGCACCCGTTGGGGTCGTTGTCGACCAGAACTTCAGAGTATCCGGTGGTCGGAGCTTCGCCGTGCTTCTGCATGGCCATAGCTAGCTGCTGCACAGGCAGAAGGGTCACCGTGGCGTCGCTTCCCGGTGCAATGTCAATGTTGGCAGACATTTGGTAGGCAACATCCGATTTCTTCTGCCCCTTTTTCTGCGCCAAGAGCAGACTCACGTTGCCGATGTGAACGGGCATGTCCTTCCGGCTGTTCTGGATCTTCAGAGCAAGCGTGCCATTCTGGGCAAAGAATTGAGCGTTCACCCCATCAGTGAGAACGGCACACGATGCTGCGCCAGACAGGGACAGCAACGCCGTCGCCAAGAGAAGTTTTCCTTTCATTCTGAGCTCCTTGGATAGGTGGGATCGAGGCACTACTGGAGGAACCGGACTGAAGGCCACTTAGGCGGCCACCGAGTCCATAGCGTCCTTGCGGGCAGTCTCTGTATCGGCTGAGACAGTCAATTCTTGAGTGAAGGGCATGAGCCTGAGGTCCTGCGGGCGGCCCTTCGTCAAAACGGCCAGCTGCCCTGGACGACTCCGCCAGGCCCCCGCCGAGGGCGTCACTCACCACCTATTGAAAACGTGACGGACACACCAATTTAATGTTCAGGCATATGCTTGATCCGCTGCTTCTGTCGCATGGGGTGCGACTGTGGACTGGCAGAGTGCCTCAACATCGATTGGGGAATCCGATGACGGTCTCGACAGACGTAGCTGCTGACGTAGTTCCCGGCCCAGATTTGGCGCTGGCGGACAAGGTCGTTCCCGAAGACACCTTCAATGCGCCAGAAGACTTGGACTTCTTGGCGGATGATGAGTTTGCAGCGGAACTGGGGAGCCTTGGACATAGCCAGAGCGAGGCACTCATAGTCGCCAATGCCTATACGGCATGCCTTTTCCATCGTGCAGGTCCCACTGAACGATGGCTCCCTCTCTGCAAGGGTGAATTTGGAGAGGAGTCGGCAAAGGCCACCAAGCAACTACGCGACCGAGCGGTTTGGGCCGAAGTCGATCGTCTTCCCTGGACCGTAGATCCGTCGACCATCACTGCAGCGCCGACTTCCCTTCAGGCCCTGCGACAGTGGATCAAGAAGGCCGCTGACCTGACGTCGGGGCGCAAAGGTGAGGTAACGTCGCAAGTTCGCGAGGAACTGCTTTATCTGGCCGGTTGGCGTTGTCAGTTCTCAGGATGTGGACGCAACCTGCGGCAACACACCGCCACCGGCGGGCCCGGACGATTTAGCTATTTCGCGCACATCGTAGCCGCATCCCCTGAAGGGCCGCGTGGGGATCCGCTGCTGTCGCCTAAGCTCGCATCAGAGCCGAGCAACTTTATGCTCCTTTGTGATGAGTGCCACCGTCTGATCGACAAGATCGATCCTGCTCGGTATAGCGTGGATGTGTTAAGGCGCATGCGGGAAGACAGTATCGCCGAGGTCCATCGGCTTCTGAATTCGCTTCAATATCCTTCGGCGGAAGTCGTTGCGGTCCTCGGCAACATTGCCGGGCAACCGGCGCAGCTCAGTATCGATGATGTTCACGAAGCCTTGTGGAGCTCAAAGCTGCGAACCACCAGCACCAAGCTGGAGCGCTACTTTTCGCCTGGAGGGCAGCACCACAACGTGCATTCTGTGGCGTATTGGAGCTCCCTGTTTGAGCAGCTCAAACGTGACCTTCCACTGCTTCAGACGCTGTTGGACGGCACCCGCACTGGGACGGCCAGGCCGCGGCTTGCCGTGTTTCCCATGCATGGCACTTCCGCCCTGCTACTGGCAGGACGCGTACTTGGCGACACGGCCGGTACCCACATCTTCCAGCCACACCGAAATGTCGTGGGCGAACGGACGCGCTGGGCGTGGTCGATCGATCAACCCGCTCCTGATGCGGACAAGTTCAAGGTGGAAAGGCTGCGTGACCACGCTGGCGAGGACTCTGCCTGCCTCGTTGTGGCATTGACGTCGGATATCGAGGCTACCCGGATGCCGTCAACTTGCACAACGGACGGCGCACTGGCGTTGCCAACGTTACGCATTAGCGGACCCCGCTTCGACAAAGACTGCATCCAGCATCCCTCCGACCTCCAGCTGTTTGGCAATGTGATCGACGAAGCCATGCGTCACCTTCAAGACGAGTGGCACATAAGTAAGGTGTATTTGTTCGTTAGCGCTCCCGCTTCCGCCACTGTGGTCGTCGGCCAAAAAATGCAGGCACGCCATCACGCCGACTATGTCGCGCACGAGGCACTTGCCGGCGCCGGCTCTCCATATCAGGCAACCATCGAAATCACCCCAGCCCTAGTCCGTGAACTGATTTCTGGACAGGGTCTCTCCCATCCCCTGCAACCGTGAGGTCGTCAACACATGTCGAGTAATGCTTCGCTATCAAAGCGCGTCACTGCTTCCTTGGCCGCACGGAACGAGTCCCAGCAATGGGCAGAGCTCATTGCCAACCTCCTGCGGCGGTTGGAACTCGATCCCAATGACCGTGCCAAGGCAGAGGCGGATTACGCGCTATTGGCCGATCGGCTGGCTGAAAAACTCAGCATTCCCCGTCATGACGTGCATATCTTTCCCCAGGGATCGATGCGCACGCAGACTACGATCAGCCAACGCTATCCCGTGAAATTTGACCTGGACCTGGTCGTCAAGCTGTCCGGGCCGGCCTACGCGTCGCCGAATCCAGAGGTGATGTTTGCTGCATTCGGTAAAGCACTCGAAGGAAATGAATCGGTGACGGGGGTACCCAAGCCCAAGCGCCGTTGCTGGCGTTTGGACTACCCGGGCAAGCCCTATTATTTCGATCTGACCCCGGCGGTGAAAGATCAAACGGCGCGCTCAGGCTCCAGCCTTTCCGTTCGCGACCCCGATACTCGCTGGGCGGCGTCCAATCCGGAAGAATTTGCAGACTGGTTCTGCAGCAACGCGGCTCAGCGCTTTCCCTTTCAGCGGCGGCTGCTCAAAGCCTCGGTTGAGGCACGCACGACTGTGACACCGTTGCCTGACGAGGACGTTGCGCTCGACGACATTTTGCGGCGCACCGTTCAGCTAATGAAGCTACACAGGGACACGATGTACAGGGGCACGGATGAAAGGAAGAAGGAGGGCATGCCGATTTCCGTCATTCTTGTCACGCTTGCCACGCACGCGTATGCGGATCTCCACGCCAACCGTCGTGATGAATTCACGTCCCCCATTGACCTGGTCCTGGCGCTCATCGAGGCGATGCCGGATTACATCGCAAAGAACCATCAGGGCTGGCTCGTTCAGAACCCCAAGCTCCCGGACGAGAATTTTGCCGACAAGTGGAACACGGATGGCGGGCTGCGTCATGCGGAGTTCCATCGGTGGCACAAAAAGCTCGAATCTGACCTGGAGGCTTTGCTCTACCAAAGCCATCGCACTCCCAGCGAAGATCGAATTCGGAATGTGTTTGGATCAGCTGGCGTCGAAGCATGGAAGGCAAGCAACCCCGCGCCGAAGGCAAATGTGCTGGATGGTTTGATCGGTAGCGCCCCCGGCCGCGCGGGCGCCAATCCGTCGAGCCCACTCAAGACTGGTTCCACGAACACGCTTGCCTGACTCCATCACCACAACCAGTCCGATCTTGGGGGCATTGCCCCAGGTCCAGCAGTGGCTGGATCATGGGTCAGGCTCGCCATGGGTCCAGCGTGACGAGCGGGCGGCTCATGGCAACGCTGGCGCCTGGCGGGTCGACCTGCAAGATGACTCACTGCCGGTTAAGGCCGTTCGCATCGTGCTGCCAGGGAATTTTCCGGCGAGTCCATGTGAGCTGTTTGTGGATCGCAGCTACTTCCTCAAGGTGCCACACGTCGAGGCAGACGGACACGTCTGTCTCGGGCATGCCTCCATCCCAAGCGACTACGAAGACCCTATCGGCGCGGTTCATCGCGCGCTCGAGAAGTTCAAAGATGATCTTCTTGCCCCTGCTCAGGACGCCGGTTGGGTCGAACAACAATTTCAGGCTGAGCGAAGTTCGTACTGGGCACAGATGTGCCTACGTCAAAAATTCGAATCGACCCAGCGTCCGGTCCCGGCTCAAACGTATGTCGATCTAGACGGGCTAGATGACTGGTCGCGAGGCGCATTGGCAGGTTATCTAAAGAAGGGCATTCCTTCTCGCCGTTACACCCGCCAGATCGCTGTGCTGGGCGAAGTCGATCCCCATGCAATCGCAACGCGCCATGGGTGGGCAATGGGGACCATGGTGCGCGGTAATGCTCTGTTCGTCCGCCTACCCAAAAACACTCCCTGGACACCCGGCACTTGGCCAACTACCTTTTCTTCGTTGGATGCGTTGATCGCTGGCGTTACGGGCGGTGACATCTCGCTGTCCACCTGGTTGAAGGAAATGGGCTGGAACGATGTCGTCGCCCCAGAGCCAGTCCCTTCATCCAAGAAGTATTCACGACGCAACCAAGAACGCGTGCCACCCGGCCAGCGTCCGCTCCTCGTTGTACTGGCGGATGAGGGAGCCACCTATGGTTTTCAGGTATTCGCTCCTTTACTGCCCGGAGTGACGGCCCCCAACATCGAGCCAATTCAGGTAACTCGTATTGACCCGGACTGGGCTCTCGCCAGAGACCACCGCCTTGACATCTTGAAGCACCGGCGCGCGAAGCGAGTCCTGCTTCTTGGATGCGGCTCGCTCGGAAGCCCACTAGTCAAAGCGCTGGCGCGAGCCGGTGTGGGCCAGCTCGATCTTCTGGATGCCCAGACCATGGAGGCGGAGAATACGGCGCGCCATGAATTGGGACTTGATGACATTGGACTAGAGAAGGCACTGATGCTCGCCCGCCGTATCACGAAAGAAACACCCGGCGTGAAGGCACGAGGGTTTACGGGCAAGGTAGAAGCTTGGTGCGCTAAGCACTGCCAGCCGGGCAACTACGATCTCGTCATTGAGTGCACCGGTGAGTCGTCCGTTCGCACCTATCTTTCGAAGGAGCGAGCACGCCTCTTTGGTCGATGCCCATTAATCCATTCGTGGACAGAACCGCTGTGTAGCGCGGCTCATGTAGTACTGACTCAAGCGGATGAACCGTGGCCGATGGATGATCCGGCAGACACGCTGGTCAACGCCAGTGACCTCTCTGCCGCCGAAACGCGCATAGTGGTTCCCGCCTGTGCAGGAGGCTTCCATCCATACGGAGCTGCAGATATCGAACTGGTGGCGGCGTTTGCGGCCGAACGCGTCATTGGCGTTCTTGATGATCTCCCGCGCACTTCAGTGGTTTGGTCATGGGTGCGTGCGACGGGCTTCTTTGAACAATTGCCGGTGACCGTGACGCCGAGAGCGATCGTTCCGGTTTCAGAGTCGAAGTGGGATAGCGCGACGGTAACGCGCACCCTAACAAAGGTGCTTCAGGGCGCATGAACTCGGCTCCTCTGACCTACCGACTGCCCAATGCCTCCTGGACCTTTCGGTTCGCCGACGATGCCCTTGCGGTGCTCGCCAGCCATGTACAGCATCGACGCGCGAGCAAGGAATCTGTTGGGCAGTTCTATACGCGAGACCTCGCTACCAACGAGATTGTCATCGTGGAGGCGACAGTTCTTCCCCCGAGGCGAGCGGCGTGGGCGAAGGTAACGTTTGATGTCAAGGAAGCCATGAAGGAACGGGAGGCCATGTTCAGTCGTGGCTTCCATTGCATTGGTCTGTGGCATACGCACCCCGAATCCAGCCCCAGCCCTTCGTATACAGACAGGAATCTGGCGCGAGATCACGCATTGGCAGCCAAACCACAGCTAGCAGGACTTCTTTTTGCAATTCTCGGAACATTGCCACTTCCCAGCGGACTCCGGGTCTGGATCGATGATGGCGCTCTGCTACAAGAAGCGGAGGCGTTCTCGTCTCCCGGCGGGTGTTAGCAGCACGAGAGCAACGGCTGACGATTGCACCACCCGTCATTGATGATCGCCAGCTCGGCAAGGCGGCCGCTGATGATGATCAGCGGCAACCCAGTGCTCGCGACTACGCCGTGACCGAGTTCGATGAAGGGGCCGGTGCGTGGAAGCCTTCGCGGGAACGGCGGCACAGCTCACGCGTTCCGTTCGGACATCGGTTCGCGCGAGAGAAATTCGAGGGCCTTGGGCACGAAGTCGGTATGGAACTGAAAAACCGCACCGTGCCCGGAGTCGGGATAGATGATGAGTTCGCTGTTGGGAAGGCGCTTGGCCAGATCGTAAGTATTGGAGCTTGGGACCATGCGATCGCCGTCCCCATTCGCGACAAGTACGGGTTGGTGAATCCTGGACAGATCCGCGGGTGGCTTCGCTCCCCACTTGCGCAGTGCTTTCAACTGGGCCTGCAGCGCGGCGACGGTAATGGCGTCATCGCGATTCTCCGAGCGTTCTTTCAAGCGCTGCAGAAATTCCTTGCCCGCACGGATGCCAGCTGGTGTCCGGGTGAAGAACAGAAACTGCTTCGGATCCTGAAAGGTAAGCCAGCCCCGGATCATGTCCAGGTACGTCACACGAGCGACCTTGCTAATACCTTCACCGCCGGCGGGGCCTGTCCCGGTGATGATCATCTTGCGGACGAGTCGTGGCTCCATCAGCGCGATCTCTTGGGCGATCATGCCACCCATCGAAAACCCAAAGAGATCCACCTGATCAAGACCCATGGCCTTAATGAAGGAGATGGCGTCTTTGGCCATCTCCTCCATGGATGAAGCCGGAGCCCCGCTCGACGCACCCACGCCTCTATTGTCGAAAGTGATAACGCGATGTGTTGCTGCCAATCCGTCGATGACCCGAGGATCCCAATTGTCGAGGACGGCTGCGAGGTGGATGAGAAACACCACCGGCGTACCGGGGTTGCCCACCCCGAGCTCCCGATACGCGAACTTCACGTCACCCGCAGTGATCGTCTGCGTAGGAACATCCTTCCAGGTGACTATGGATGTCTGCAATACGTTCATGTTGCTCTACCTTCGCAGTACTCAGAGGAGCGCGAGCGTTGAGGCGTGTCAGGCCGCAAGCGCCGGATAGTCGATGTAACCTTCGGGGCCAGGTGTGTAGAGCGTCGCCATGTCTACAGCATTCAACGCCACATCGGCCCGCATGCGCTCCACTAAGTCGGGATTGGCGAGGAATGGACGGGCGAATGCGATGAGATCGGCCTGGCCCGCCTTGAGGGTTGCCTCGGCGCTGACCCGATCAAAGCCGCCGGCCAGGATGAACACGCCCTTGAAAGCTTCACGAAGCCGGGATTTCAACTCGGCCGGTACCGGCGGTGCCCCCATCGCTGAATGATCCAGCAGATGGACGTACTGCAGACCCAGTCCCGACAGTTGCTGTGTGAGCGCCAGGTACTGAGTCTCGACATCGGGGAAGGCACCCGTGCTGTTGAATACACCGTAGGGGGACAACCGGATTCCGACGCGATGGGCACCGATGGCGTCGGCTGTGGCGCGGGCGATGTCGAGCGCGAAACGATTGCGACCCTCGATGCTGCCGCCATAGCTGTCGGTGCGTTGATTCACATTGGCATTGAGGAACTGCTCGATCAGATAGCCGTTTGCGGCATGCAGCTCGACACCGTCAAACCCCGCTTCTATAGCAAGCCGCGCCGATTGAGCATACTCACCGACAGTTTGGGTGATGTCGGCTGCGGTCATCGCTCGTGGCGTGCTGTGCGGCTGCATGCCCTTTGCGTCGGTGTACATCTCACCCGGGCATACATTGGCCATGGGCCCGAGCACCTCCGCGCCTGTCGGCAGGTTGGCCGCCTGGGTCACGCGGCCCGTGTGCATGAGCTGCACCACGATCTTGCCGCCCTTGGCGTGAACCGCCTCCGTGACAGCTTTCCATCCGCGTACCTGCGCGTCATTGAAGAGCCCGGGGATGCGCGGGTATCCCAGGCCGTTGGGCGATGGCGAAGTGCCTTCAGTGACGATCAGGCCCGCCGATGCGCGCTGCCCGTAGTACTCAGCCATCAGCGCATTGGGGGTGTTGGCATCGACGGCACGGCTGCGCGTCATG
>JBCNOA010000429.1:0-3238 GCA_039594095.1 Dyella sp. | reverse complement strand
CGCCAGTTGCGCCTGCTGGCGCCATTGCGCGAAGGACAAGCCGGTTTCCGCCGCGAAACGCCGGCGCAGCGTGCTGGCCGACATGGCGCCCCACGCCGCCCACGCCTCGAGCGTGCGCGGATCGCCCGGATTCTCCATCAGCGCCTGCGTCACGCGCCGCAGCCGCGCATCGCTCGGCATCGGCAGGTGCAGCGGCTCGTGCGGCGCTCGGCGGATCTCATCGAGGATCACCGCCGCGATGCGTGCCTGCTCGCGCGATAGCGACGCTTGCTTGTCCCAATCCTCAGCGCGCCGCACCAGTGCGCGCAGCACATCGGACACACCGATCACACAGGGTTCGCACGGCAGCCGCCGGGCAGGGCCGGGCGCCACCAGCAGGCTCCAGCCGGCGAGCGCGCCGCTCACCTGCACCTGATGCGGTACGCCCGGCGGCATCCAGCCCGCCCGGTGTGGCGGCAGCAGCCACGCGCCGTGGGGCGTGCGCACGTCGAGAAAGCCGCTCTCCACGCAGAACACCTGGCCGCGTGCGTGGCGGTGCCAGTCGTATTCGCGGCTGCCGAGCCGGTATTCGCTGCCGGGCTCGTCGCCGCCGCGCAGGGCGATCAGCGCGGGGCCGGCCAGCCACTCGCTCAGGTCGGCAGGGGCGAGTGGCGAAAGAGCGGGGGGAGAAGACGCGTCCATGATGAACAGATTTCACCATTTTTCGGTCGTTTGCCGTTACCCCGTCGCGGCCGCCCGAGCCGACCATGGACGCATCGCATCTTCAGAAGAGAAAGCCATGCGCCAGTTGCATATCGGCATCGCGGGCGCCGGACTCGGCGGCCTGTGCCTCGCCCAGGGTCTGGCCCGGGCAGGCCATCGAGTGGAAATTTTCGAGCGCGATCCGGCGCCCGATGGGCGCGGGCAAGGCTATCGCCTGCGCATCGATGCCGACGGCCAGGGCGCGCTTGCCGCCTGTCTCGCGCCCGAAGCCGCCCGCCTGTTCCGCCACAGCTGCGCGACGCGCAACGCGACCAGCCGCTTCGTCGACCGGGATTTCCGCGTGCTCGAAGAGCGGCGCCCAAGCCATTGGCAACCCACGCGCGACGCGGGCGACGACGACAGCAATAGCGGCGGCGACCTCAGCGCGAACCGTCGGACGCTGCGTGAGATTCTTGGCCACGGGCTCGAGCGCGCGATCCATTACGGCATGCCGGTGCTGGCCGTCGATACCGACGCTGAGGGCGCGACGGCGTTCTTCGCCGACGGCGAGCGCCGCCGCTTCGATCTGCTGGTCGCCGCCGACGGCGTGTCCTCCCGCCTGCGCGAGCGCTGGCTTCCCGCATCGGCGCCGATCGATACGGGCACCATCACGCTCTACGGCAAGACGCCGCTGACCGCCGCGACGCTGGCGCAACTCGATCCGGCCCTGCTCGACGGTCCGACGGTAGTGTTCGCCGACGCCGCGAGTTTGATCGCCGAGCCCATGCGTTTTCGCCGCGCACTGCCGGAGCTGGCGGCCGAGCTCTTTCCCGAATGCCGTCTCAGCCCGGTGGACGACTATTTCTACTGGGCGTTTATCGGTCGCGCGGACCGGCTCGGCGGCACGTTGTCGCGCGAGGTCGCCGCCTCGGAGCTGGCGCGGCGCGTCGACGCCGCGGTGCGCGACTGGCATCCGGCCATCGGCCGGATCGTTGCCCTGGCCGACCCGGCCAGCTTGAGCGCGCGGCCCGTGCTGATGGCGGAGGTGGTCCCCGTTTGGGCGTCCGGCCGCTTCACGCTGCTTGGCGACGCCATCCATGCGATGAGCCCGGCGGGCGGGCTCGGCGCGAACACAGCCCTGAGCGACGCGGCGCGGCTCACTGCGTTGCTGGCGCGTGTGGAGCACCCCGACCGGGTGATCGACGCGGTTCGCACCTACGAAAACGACATGCGCGGACGCGCCGAACTGGCGCTTCGAGCCACGCGCGATGCCGCGGCGCGATTGCTGCGACCGGACGACAGCCGCTGGAAGAGATGCGGAGATCGCGGTGGTACGGGCGGTGCCCGGTCGTCTAAGGTGCACGGATCGCACACGCGATTCACCGCAGCGATCACCCGAGGAACCTGCCTGCATGACCCGCACCGCCCTGGTCATCCGCCACGTCGCTTTCGAAGATCTGGGCCTGCTGGCGCCCTTGCTCGCCGGGCGCGGCTACGAAGCGCGTTACGTCGAGGCCGGCGTCGACGCCATCGATGCCTCCATGGCCGTCGCACCGGACCTGCTGGTGGTGCTGGGCGGCCCGATCGGCGTCTACGAAACCGAGCGCTATCCCTTCCTCGTCGGCGAAAGCGCAGCGATCGCCGCACGATTGGCGGCGGGCAAGCCGACGCTCGGCATCTGCCTCGGCGCGCAGCTGATCGCACAGGCGCTGGGCGCGGATGTCGCCGCCACCGGTAAAGTGGAAATCGGATTCGCGCCGCTGATGCTGACCGAAGAAGGCCGCGCTTCCGTGCTGAAGCCCATCGACGGCGTGCCGGTGCTGCATTGGCATGGCGATCAGTTCGCGATACCCGCCGGCGCGCAGCGCCTGGCGCAGACGCCGGGCTTTCCCAACCAGGCGTTCGCGATCGGGCGGCACGTGCTGGGTCTGCAGTTCCATCTGGAAGTCGAACCCGCGCAGCTGGAGCGCTGGCTGATCGGCCATGCGCACGAGCTGGCGGCGCATTGCATCGACCCGGCCACCATTCGCCGGGACGCCGCATTGCACGGCGATGCGCTGACCCGCGCCGCACGCGCCATCTTCGGCGCATGGCTGGATGGCTGCGAGGCCGGCGAGTGACGATTTTCGCCAGAGAGCTTGATGATTTCGCCCACCGGCGGTTGGCCTCCACGGACATGGCATCGCGCGCCGTGCATACTCCGCCCCTTCAGTGACTGCATCGGCGCGAGCCTATACAGGCCGTGCCAGCTCCGAGGGAGGACGAGGGATGAAACGCAAAGCCGGCAACGCACTGCGGTGCGCGATCGTATTCGGACTGGCCACCTGGGCGGGCTTCGCCCTGGCGCAGCAGGCGCCGGCGGCGCATCCCTGGAGCGACGCGAAACTCTCGCCCGACAAGCGCGCCGACCTGTTGCTGGCGCAGCTCACCCAGGACGAGAAATTCCACCTCATCCGCAGCTACTACGCCGGCCCGCGCAAGCCGGAGGACAAGCCGGTGCCCCCGGGCTACATCGGCTCGGCCGGCTATATTCCCGCGCTCGACCGCGTCGGCATCC
>JBCNOA010000428.1:0-3253 GCA_039594095.1 Dyella sp. | reverse complement strand
TGCCCCGATGCGATCTCGCCATGGAATCTCCGATGGATCGCATCGGGCTCTTCGCTGCCGATCAGCGCGCCTGTCCAGCCGCCTACCGCCGCGCCCGCCACCGCCGCCGCGCCCGCACCGGCCAGGGTGACGCCCAGAGGCGGTACCGCGGCAGCGAGCAGGCCGAGCAGGAGGCCCGCGCCGCCGCCGCAGGCCACGCCGCGTATCGCCGAGGGCACGAAGTCGGTGCGCCCCGTCATGCGGTGATCGGGGATCCTCTCCAGTTCGATGTCGTCGCGCGCGACGAAGCAGATGTCTTCGTCGGCGATGCCTGCATCGAGCGCAGCACGCATGGCAGCGCGCGCGGCTTCCGGATCCGGCGTGCTGAAGACGCAACGGTTTTTCATGGCGACCTCCCGCCGGTATCCGGCGTGCGCTTGTCGTCGCGCGCAACGGTCGTCCGGGGCCGCCGCGCGAGGCGGGGCGTTGCGTATCGCATTGTTCGCCGCCAGAAGTGATCGCTGCGTGGCGTTACCGTTATCGCCACGTGGTGCCGCGACGCATGGCCGATGCGTTAAGGTTTGCCTTTGCATGCCATGCGTCCGCCGATGACGAGCCTCTTCGACACGCCTCAGCTTGACCTGCTCGGCGGCCATGCCGGCCCTGCGCAGGTCCATCGGCTGTTCTTCGCGTTGATGCCCGATGAGGCGGCGCGGAACGCGATCGCCCATGCCGCCGACACGCTGAAACGCACGACGCCCGGGTTTCGCGCGCGCTGGGTGGCGCCGGCCCGCTACCACGCCACGGTGCATTTCCTCGGCGACCATCCCATGTTGCGCGAGGACATCGTGCGCGCCGCCAGCCAGGCGGGCGACGCGTTGCATGCCGGCGCTTTCGACTGGGCTCTGGATTCCGTGGCGACGTTTCATGGCCGCGAACCGCCCTGCATCCTGCGTTCGGCCGCCACCCCTCCGGCACTGCAGCAGCTTTGGCAAGCGCTGCGCGAGAACCTGATCCGCGCAGGCCAGGGCCAGCACTTGTCGCGCTCGTTCACCCCTCACGTCACGCTCGGCTACAGCCGGACCGGCATGCTGGCCCCGAGGCCGGTGGATCCCGTGGCGTGGCGCGTGGAGCGGCTGGCGCTGATCCACAGCACGGTGGGGCAGGCGGATTACGAGACGCTTCAGAGCTGGCGGCTGGATGGGTGAACGGCGGCGCATCCGGCGACCGTAGCCTCGCTCCGGTCGGAAACGGCCGACCGCGCCATCGTCTGACGCCGGTGTCCGGCAATGCCGAAGGTCATGCCTTCCCGCAACATATTTGGGAGCACAATGCCGCTCCCAACCTACCGCGGAGTTCCGTCATGCGTACGACCGTTCTCGCTGCGTTGATCGCCCTCGCGTTGCCGCTGGCCGCGGCGGCCCAGTCCCCCAAACCGGCTGCCGGCACGACGCCTGCCTACGTGACTGCCGCCCTCGCGGACCCGGCCCGCAAATCCGATGCGGCCAACGACGCGCGTCGCAAGGGAGCTGCATTGCTCGCCTTCTCCCAGGTGAAGCCGGGACAGAAAGTCCTGGAGCTGATTCCCGGCGGCGGCTATTTCACGCGCCTGTTCAGTGCCGCCGTGGGCAGCGACGGACACGTATACGTGCTGTGGCCGAACGAGTACGCGCAGGAGGCCGAGTCCGATGTGAAGGGCTCCAAGGCGCTGGCCGCGCAGCCGCATTACAAGAACGTCAGCCTGCTGCTGCAGCCGGCGAACCAGCTCAGCGTGCCGGAGCCGGTCGACGTGGTGTTCACCTCGCAGAACTATCACGACTACCCGGACAAGTTCATGGGCAGCGAGGATCCGGCCGTGCTCAACAAGCAGGTCTTCGATGCGCTCAAGCCGGGCGGCGTCTACGTGATCGTGGACCACGTGGCCGAGGCCGGTTCCGGCATGCGCGACACCGATACGCTGCATCGCATCGATCCGGCCATCGTGAAAAAGCAGGTCGAGGCCGCCGGTTTCGTGTTCGACGGCGAAAGCGACGTGCTGCGCAATCCGGCCGATCCTCACAACATCAAAGTGTTCGACAAGGCGATCCGGGGCCGCACCGACCAGTTCGTCTATCGCTTCCGCAAGCCGGGATGATGCGTTGACGGAACCTGGCGATCGTTCCACCGCGGGAGGCGCCGCGTCGCCTCCCTCCGATCCGCGACCGGTCAAGCCGATCGAACCGGACGCGCTCGACTGCTGCGGCGAGGGCTGCGTGCCCTGCATCTACGATCTCTACGAAGAAGCGCTCGAGCGCTATCGCACAGAGCTTGCGGCGTGGCTCGAACGCCACCCGGGGGCGTCCGCGGACTGAGCGGTAGCCGCCCTCAGCCGCGCGGCGTGGCGTGATCGAACTGATGCTGCAAATCCTGCTGGCAGCGCGCGACCTGCGCCGGCGCGAAGCGCCCGGGCCATGCATGGGCCAGGTCGGGGCAGCCGTCGATCACGAGATGGTCGCTCAGCAGCTGCGCTACCGAGAGGACGTGCGCGACGTGCAGCGTTCTGCCGAGCGGGGAGGGCGTCTCGGGCGCATCTTCTCCGGCCTGCTCGCGCAGCGCCTGGATGACGGCGCCCGGTAATTCCCAATGACGCGCCGCGCGCAGCGTGAGGCGCGCGCCGAGTTCGGCGCAGCCATCCAGGAAGAGGGGGCTGAGCGTTTCCGGCGAGAGGATCTCCTCCATGCTCAGCAGGTGGATCACCGCGCCGGTACCGGTATTGCAGACGATACCGGCCAGGTACGCCTCGAACGGATCGCATCCGGCGAACTTGCCCAGGAAGGCGCTCGCGTGCGCGCAGCGCTCGGCGTGGTCCCACAGGCGCTGGCCGGCGACCAGCCCATGCGCGCCGGCGCTGGCCTGCAGGATGGGCTTCATCATGTGCTGCGTGACGACGCGGCGCAGGCCGTCCTGGCCGAGCAGGACCACCGCATGCTGCAGGCTCTGGATCGAATGCAGCGTGCGGTAATAGATGCTCCGGCTCACGCGCATCACCTCGCCGACCAGCATCGGATCGCGTCCGACCAGCCGGGCCAGTTCGGCGCCAGCCACGTCGTCGTTCTTCAGCGCGTGCAGCAGCTGCGGCAGTACCGCCGGAAGGCGGGGCAGGCTGCGTACGTCGAAGCGCTCGCCGACGATCTGCAGCCGGCGCAGGAGCGCCGCTTCGATCGCGTTCTCTCCGGGGCGATGATCGGGCAGACCGAGCATGAAGCGCTGGAAACGTTCGGCCAGCACCTCGAGC
>JBCNOA010000427.1:0-3275 GCA_039594095.1 Dyella sp. | reverse complement strand
CGAGTTCGCGGATGTAGCTGGCCAGGTCGTGGCCTTCGGGCACGGGGAAGTTCGGCAGGTAATACGTGCCGAAGCTCAGTTCCAGCGTGCAGCGCTTGGCCAGCTCGATGGTGTTCTCGAGCGCCTCGGGGATGTCCGCGAACAGCTCGGCCATCTGCGCGGGCGTCTTCAGGTACTGCTGGTCGCTGTAATCGCGCGGGCGCTTG
Source organism: Dyella sp. (assembly GCA_039594095.1). Taxonomy (GTDB): domain Bacteria; phylum Pseudomonadota; class Gammaproteobacteria; order Xanthomonadales; family Rhodanobacteraceae; genus Dyella_D. The sequence goes on along the minus strand of JBCNOA010000427.1, from coordinate 3,069 downwards.
GGATCGGCCAGCACGCGGCCCTGGTGAATGCACACGCGCGCCTCGTGCGACTCGAAATCGCTCTGGCGCAGGAAGCGCACGTCGTTGCTGGCGATCACCGGCAGGTCGAGTTCCGCGGCCAGGGCGAGCGCGGCCGTGTTCCAGGTTTCCTCGCCCTCGCGGCCGCAGCGGGTCAGCTCCAGGTACAGGCGATCCTGGAACAGCCGAGCGAAGGGCCGCAGGCGCGCGGCGGCGATGGACGCGCCTTGGTTCACCGCCATCCGCGCCACCTCGTTCTCGCGTCCGACCAGCGCGATCAGGCCCTCGGTCGCCTCCGGCGTCAACCAGGCCGCGTCCGCCAGCGGACGGCCCGTGCCCTGGCCCTCGCGCCACACGCGCGAGACCAGGCGCGAGAGATTCAGATAACCGTCGCGGTTCTGGCAGATCAACGTGACGCGCGACGGGCGCGGATCGTCCGGCAGGCTGACCCAGAGGTCGCAGCCGCCGATCGGCTTGATGCCGGCCGCGCTGCAGGCCTTGTAGAACTTCACCAGCGCGAACATGTTCGTCTCGTCGGTCAGCGCGACGGCGGGGATGCCTTCGCGCACGCAGGCATCGACCAGCGCCTTGATGCGGATGGTCGAGTCGACCAGCGAATATTCGCTGTGCAGGTGGAGGTGGGCGAAGCGGACGGACATGCGGACTCACGCGGTGAGTGCGAGAAGGCTAACCGCCACCCCCATGGGGGGCAAGATTGACTTCCAGGCATTTATGGCCGGTGGCGCCACGATGCGGCCGGGACGGGCCGGCGCGGAGGCCATGACCGGCGGCGGTTGCCATGGTGGACGCCGGCTGGCATGGTTCCCGGCTTTCCAGCGCGCTCCGGAGCGCCCGATGTCGTTGATCCGCTCATTGTTCGCCGTGAAGCCCGTCGAGGCTTCGCTCACCGCTGACGATTCGCTGAGGCGGACGCTGGGTCTCAAAGAACTGATCGTGCTGGGCGTGGGCGCGGTGATCGGCGCGGGCATCTTCGTGATCACCGGACAGGCGGCCGCCGACCACGCGGGCCCGGCGCTGACGTTGTCCTTCGTGCTGGCCGGCTTGGCGGCGGCACTGGCGGCGCTGAGTTACGCGGAGTTCGCGGCGATGCTGCCGGTGTCGGGCAGCGCCTATGTCTATGCCTACGCCACGTTCGGCGAGCTGCTGGCGTGGTTCATCGGCTGGAACGTGGTCGCGGAATATCTGCTGGCAGTGTCGTCCGTCGCGGTGGGCTGGTCCGGTTATGGCGTGGGCCTGCTCAAGAGCATCGGCGTCCACGTGCCGGAGGCGCTCTCCCATGCCCCTCTCAGTTTCAAGGATGGGCGTCTGGAAGCGACGGGCGCGTTGATGAACCTGCCGGCGCTGCTGATCGTGGCGGCGCTGACGGCCCTGCTGTACCGGGGGACGCGTCAGTCGACCTTCTTCGCCAGCGTGGTGGTCGCGCTCAAGGTGATCGTGGTCGTGCTGTTCGTGGTCTGCGGTTTGCAATACGTGGACCCGTCGCTGTGGCATCCCTACGTGCCCGCGAACCAGGGCGGCGACCATTACGGCTGGGCGGGCGTGTTCCGCGCCGCGACCAGCGTCTTCTATGCCTATATCGGCTTCGACGCCGTGGCGACGGCCGCTCAGGAAACGCGCAATCCGCAGCGCAACGTACCTGCCGGCATCCTCATTTCGCTGGCGGTCTGCACGGTGCTCTACATCATCGTGGCGGCGGTGCTGACGGGTCTGGTGCCCTATCCGCAGCTGGGAACGGCGGAGCCGGTGGCGACGGCGCTGGCGGCCCATCCGCAGCTGGCCTGGCTGAAGATCCTCACCCAGGTCGGCGCGGTAGCCGGGCTGACTTCCGTGATCCTGGTGATGCACTTGGGCCTGTCGCGCATCCTGTACACGATGGCGGGCGATGGCCTGCTTCCGACCTTCTTCGGCGCCGTGCACGAGCGCCATCGCACCCCGCACCGGACCACATTGCTGGTGGGCATGATCGGCGGCGTTCTTGCGGCGGTGTTCCCGCTCAGCCTGCTGGGCGACCTGCTTTCGATGGGTACGCTGCTCGCATTCGCGACGGTCTGCATCGGCGTACTGGTGCTGCGGCGCACGCATCCGAATCTCCCGCGCGGCTTCCGCGTGCCGGCGGCGCCGTTCGTGTGCAGCCTGGGCGTGGTGGTGTGCGCCTTCCTGCTGGCCCAGATGAACCTGGGCAACTGGATCCTGCTAGGCGCCTGGACGTCGCTCGGCCTGCTCATCTACGCCGGCTACGGCTATCGCCACAGCCTGTTGCGCGGGCGCGGCTGAGACGCCGCGCCCCTGGCCGGTGCGGTCATCAGGAGATGCGGAAGCGCTCCTCGCCCACCGGCGGCTCGATGTAATGCTCGAGGCCCGCGACCTTTAGCGGGTGCCGGTCGTAGTCCACGTGTTTGTCGTCAAGAGGCTGGGTGGCCTGTGCATCCGTACCGGCCACGGCGGGCTCTGGGCCGTCTTCTGCGGGTATGGCGGCGACGCCGCCGTGAGAGCCGGCGGAAAAAGGCGCGTTCGGAAGTTTCATGGCTGGACTCCTGCGGCGTCTCGCGTGCGCCGCTGGCGTTCCGCGGGCATCGGGCGGCGCTCGCGGTGGGTTGCACCATGCATCCCTGCCTGAGGCGGCGACCACGTCAAGGGATCGGTTCAGCGGCGATCGACGACGCGGTGAATCCACTTCGTCCTGCTTCGTCCGTTCGATGCGTGCCGTCGGAGGAAGGTTGCCTGGCGAGCGCGCACCATCGGTGCGAAGTACGGGTCGGACTCGGCTCGCCCTGGATGGCGGCGGGACGAACCTGTTCCGGCCAGTGGGCGTAGTTTAGTCCTTTCGCATGCCCCGGGCCCCTGTCGAAGGGCATGCGGAAAAGGACGCCGACACCATCGATTTTGGCCTCGTTGATGCTTCGTTGCGTGGCGTGCGGGCTGCTTAGAACAGCGTGCCCTGGTCCAGCATCAGCTTCACCGGGGCGAAGCTGCGACGGTGCTCGATGCACGGCCCGAGACGCTGCAACGCCTCGACATGCGCCGGCGTGG
>JBCNOA010000426.1:0-3204 GCA_039594095.1 Dyella sp. | reverse complement strand
TGCTGCGGCTGGCGTACCTGCGATCGTCGTCGCTCAGCACCTCGTGATTCACGTCGGCGGTTTCGATGGCGCGCACCAGCACGGCATTGCGTGCGACCTGTTCGTTCATGCTTCTCCTGTCATGGTTGAAATGGCAAGGCTGACAGGTGCATTGTGCCCCAGATTCGGATCGCGGGCCGTTGCGCTGTTCCTTTCGGACGAAATGACGGGCGTAAAAAAACCCGGGCAGGCCCGGGCGTCGCTCCGCGATGCAATGTTCAGCTGCGGGGATTCTTCTTGTTCGGCTTGCTGCCGTAATCGGAGGACGGCTGGTCGGGATGGCCCTGCAGTCCCTTGCTTCCACCCATGCCCGAATCCGATTGCTGCGAGCCGGCATGCTGGTTCTGTTCGATGCTTCCCTGGCCGGACTGCTGGGCTTCGACGAGTCGGTTCTGCTCGGCCTGCGCCTGCATGCGCTGGCCACGCTGGCGCGCACTCCAGCCGCCGCCCTGGGAACCGCCGACGCCGCCACGCTGGCTGCGGCCGAGATCGGATTGCTGGGACCCGGTGTGTACCATCGGGAAAGGCGACTCCGGTCCACCCGGCATCACGGCGCCCGGCGCGCGCGACTGCAGGCTACCCTCGGCCACGTTCACGGTTTTCGGTTTGTGGATGCCGCGCGAACGATTCACACCACCCAGGCTTTTTTCCTTCGATTTCATGATCGACCCTCCGCTTTGCTGAACCAATGGATCGATCATGCGCGCCGGCCGTCGGGGGCTGTATAGGAGAAGACTCCGAGCGGCTGTAGGAATCGCCGCACGGTTACCGCTCAGATAAAGTAGGTAGGGCGTTTAAACGTTGAGCCGGGGCAAACGGCCGAGTGGCCTAGGCTGCTAGCATTTTTGTCTGCTATGCCTAAAGGAAACATAATGAGGCCCGGTCTGCTCAAGCTCTGCCTGTTCTCGGTCCTCTGCCTCAGCCTCGCCGCGACGGCCGGCTCGACAAAGAAACGGCGGGCCTGGATCACCATCGGCGATGCGGCTTTCCGAAAAGTGCAGACGGTTGCCCCCGAGGCGGTGTCCATCGGCAGCCGCCAGGTACGCGCAGCCGACATGTCGGAAAAGGTACACGCGGTCGTGCTCGATGAAAGCCGGCTCCTCGCGGTGACCGGTGCAATCCACCAGCAAATGGGGCAATGTGGCGGCTTCATGTATCACGCAAGCGAAGCCGAAGCGCGCGCCGCGCTCGAGGCCCGCCGTGTCGCCTTACCGACGCCGGCCTATGGGATCGACCAGCGTGACGTGGTCGTTCCCATGCTGGCTGGCATGCAGGAACAGCATATTGCTTCGACGATCCAGGCGCTGAGCGGCTTCACGAATCGCTATTACGCCAGCCAGAGCGGCGTCGACGCGGCAAACTGGCTGTTGGCCACCTGGCGCGAGCTGGCAGCTGGCCGCGGGGATATCTCGGTTGCCCTTGTCGCGCACAAGGCTTATCCCCAGCCGTCCGTCTCCCTGACGATCGCGGGCACGGATCTGGCGGACGAAAAAGTCGTGGTCGGAGCGCACCTCGATTCGATTCTCAGCTTCCGCATGAGCGACACGGCACGGGCGCCGGGGGCGGACGACGATGCGTCCGGGGTCGCCAGCATGACCGAAGCGCTGCGCGCCCTGGTCGCGAGCGGCTACCGGCCACGCAGGACGATCCAGGTTTTTGCCTATGCGGCCGAAGAAGTGGGTTTGCGCGGGTCGCAGGAGATCGCCCGCCAGTTCAAGCAGGCGGGGCAGAAGGTCGCGGGCGTGCTGCAGCTCGACATGACCAACTACAAGGGCGCGGCGAACGACATCTACCTGATCACCGATTACACGAACAGCGCCCAGAACACCTTCGTCGCCGAGCTGGCGGCGGCTTACCTTCCCGAACTCAAGGTCGGCAATGACCGCTGCGGCTACGGCTGTTCCGACCACGCGAGCTGGGACGCCCAGGGCTATCCCGTTTCCATGCCCTTCGAGTCGTCGATGGCGCGCGACAATCCGGCCATCCACACGTCCCGCGATACCTACGAGAACTCGGGCGGCCAGGCGGCGCACGCCCTGAAGTTCGCGCGCCTGGCCGCGGCATTCATGGTCGAACTGTCCGGCGGCTAGCCCATGGCGCCTCAGGTATGAACGACCAGGCCGCTGTCCGGCTTGGGTTGCCCGCTCACCACAGGCTCGCTCAGGTCACGTTGCAGCACGGTTCGGTACAGCACGCCGGCCAATGCACTGCCTAACAAGGGCGCAAGCCAGAACAGCCACAGCTGCGCAACCGCCCAACCGCCAACGAACAGGGCCGGCCCCGTACTGCGCGCGGGGTTCACGGAGGTATTGGTGACCGGAATACTGATCAGGTGTACTAAGGCGAGCGCAAGACCGATCGCGATGCCGGCGAAGCCTACCGGTGCGCGCGCGTGGGTAGCGCCGAGCACGACGAGGACGAACATGAAGCTCATCACGAGCTCACACACCAAGGCCGCTTCCAGCGAATAATTGCCCGGCGAGTGGTCGCCATAGCCATTGGCCGCGAATCCAGCCTGGACATCGAAGCCCGGTTTGCCGCTGGCGATCAGGTAGAGCAAGGCGGCTGCCACGACCGCACCGGCTACCTGGCTCACCACGTAGGACGGGATATGACGTGCGGGAAAGCGCCCGCCGGCCCATAGCCCGACTGTAACGGCTGGATTGAAATGGCCTCCAGATATGGGACCAAGTGCATAGGCGGCGGTCAGCACGGTCAGGCCGAAGGCGAGCGAGACACCCGTGAGACCGATGCCTACCTCAGGAAACGTGGCGGCGAGAACCGCGCTGCCGCAGCCTCCCAGGACGAGCCAGAACGTGCCGATGAATTCTGCAAGAAGTTTGCTCAACATGATTCCCTCCCGTGCGGCATGAACGGCGCTTGCTGTTTCGGGGTGCCGCTTCATCGATTGTAGATGTCGGGGATGGCGCTGAAAGACGGAGGAGATGAGGCCTTGATGCACCACAAACTAACTACGCTTTGTGGCGGGCGGGTGTAGAACTATTTGTCCTGGCGACGGCCGGGAACTCAACGGACGCTACAAAGCAAAAAGCCCGCTCAGACTTAACTGAGCGGGCTTTCGCATATAACTAGCCTGACGATAACCTACTTTCACACTGGTTGCAGCACTATCATCGGCGCAAAGTCGTTTCACGGTCCTGTTCG
>JBCNOA010000425.1:0-3298 GCA_039594095.1 Dyella sp. | reverse complement strand
ACGGTCATCTGCGGGTGCGCCGCCGGCAGGACGGCATTCGCGTCTATGCCGTGGCCGCGGCGCCGGCCGATGCGCAGGACCCGGAAGACCGCCGCCATCGCCTCCTGCATCTGCTCATCGCCCTGCTGGCGCCGATTTCCCGCGTGGCACTCGGCGGCGTGCTCAAGCTGCTGCGGCGGGGCGCGCCGGGACTCGGGGCCTTCGGCCCGACACTCGACCGGATGATTGCGGCAGGGGTGGTGGAGGGGGCGGTGCCAGCGGCACCGTCAGTCTGGGCTGTCGTCACATTCAGCCCGGAGGTAACAGGTAGCTCCACGTCTCAGAAAGTCCGGTGCCGCCGCTGCGCAGGTAGCCGCGCATTTCGACGGGTTTATCGTCGTCGACCCGCTTCAGGCGCACAGTCACGCGCCATCCGCCGGTCGCGGTGTTGGGTTGGCCGAAGATCGATTCGATCTTGCCGTTGGCATCTGCCGAGAATACGGGCTCGACCGGCGCATTGGGCGGAAGCTTCGCCAGCGCGGGGCCTTCAAAGTCGACCACGAAAGCGATCGTATCGTCGGGCTTGCGCTCGTCGGGGCGCTTGGTTGTCCAGCCGTGTGAGCGGCGCGTCTGCGTCACCCACGCCAGCGCAGGCTTCTTGTCAGCGTCCTTCTGCCACAGCAGGCGGTATTCGAGATTGAACGGCTGATGCGGCTTGGGCGGGTTCTCAGGCACCCAGTAAGCGACCACGTTGTCGTTCGTCTCGTCTGGCGTCGGAATCTGCACCAGCTCCACGCGGCCCGCGCCCCATTTGCCGACGGGCTCGACCCACGCGCTCGGGCGCAGTTCGTAGCGGTCGCCGATTTCCTGGTAGCTGGAGAACGCGCGGTCACGCTGCATCAGGCCGAAGCCGCCGGGGTTGGTCGTCCCGAACGAGCTGACCAGCAGGCGCTTGGGGTTCGTCAGCGGACGCCAGATCCATTCACCTGTGCCGGAAAGCACCGACAGGCCGTCGGAGTCATGCACTTCGGGGCGGAAATCCAGCGCCGGTGCCGGCTGGTTCTCGCCAAAGAAGAACATGCTGGTGAGCGGGGCGATGGCCAGCTTGCTCACGTTCTCGCGCATGTACAGCTGCGCCTTGACGTCGACCGCCGTGTCGCTGCCCGGCTTGATGACAAAGCGGTAGGCACCCGTGGCGCGGCGCGAGTTGAGCAGCGCGTAGATCGTCAGCTCTTTCGCGTTGGCGGCAGGCCGTTCGATCCAGAAATCGGTGAAGCGGGGGAATTCCTCGCCCGAATTGAGCGCGGTGTCGATGGCCAGCCCACGCGCGGACAGGCCGTAGACCTGCCCCTTGCCGATACCGCGGAAGTACGACGCGCCCAGGAACACGATGACCTCGTCCTTGTATTTGGGCGTGTTCATCGGATAGTGCACGCGGAAACCGGCAAAGCCGAGCTTCTGCAACTGCTTGGGGTCGAGCTTGACCGGACCGTAATCGAACAGGCGCGGATCGAAGCGGATTTCGCGCACGCCGGCGGGCGACACCTCATTGATCTTCACGGGCTGGTCGTAGTAGGACCCCTCGTGGAAGAAACCGAGTTCGAATGGCAGCTTGTCGCGGCGCCAGTAAGCCTGATCGGACTTGAAGCGGATTTCGCGGTACTGGTCGTAGCGCAGCTCGCGGAGTTCGCGGGGCAGGGTGTCGGCGGGCGCCTGGTAGGGCTTGGAGGCCAGTTGCTTGGCGCGTACGGCCACATCGTTGAAACCGAAGGCCAGCGCAGCATGCGCCGAAGCCAGCGCCAGCAGGCCCACGGCCAACCGCGCATAGCCGGTTACCGAACGGGTGCGTGCCGCGCGAGCGGCCCCCGGCGTGCGGGAGGAAACAGCGGAGGGAATGTTCAAAATGAGATCGCGTCTATGCGGCGGGCCGAGGAACGTGACGCTTCGGTCCTGCCGGTCATTCGTCTGTGCCGCCGAGATTTTACCCGCCGTACCTTTGCGAGATCAAAACCGGCAACATTTTGATAATGTTTCTGGCCGTATCGGGCCGACATCCGCGTCAAATGGCGTGTAACCAGGCGGTCTTTGGCGGGTCAGCCGTTCGGTTGAGGGGAACGCGCAGCGTCGGCCGGCAGTCAGAGCTGCTTTCCTGTGTGCCAGGATTTCCGCGTGGCACACTCTCGGCTTTTTCCTCCATGGAGTTCGCATGACCTGCTGGACGCGACGCGCCACTGCAATCGCCGCGCTTGCCTTTTCGACCTCGTTGCTCGCGCCTGTGGCGTTTGCTGCACCCGCAGCCAAGGCGGCTCCAAAGGCTGCGGCGCCTGCCAAGGCAGTGCGCGATCCCGGCGACGTGGCGGTGCTGCTGGATACCTTCCCGCTCGGCAAGCCTCTGCGCAAGCTGCCCTCGTGCGAGGACGTACGCGCGAATGGCGGCAAGGATGTCGCCGAATATTGCTCCGATGCGCTTGAATCGCATGGCCGCACGCGCTCGCTGGGCGTGCCTCAGGCATCGCGCCCCGAGTTGATGGACGGGCCGCAGGCCGTGCTCCTGATCGACCAGGATGGCAACATCGCCGGCATGTTCGTGCCGACGCGCGGCGTCGATACCGAGCAGCGCGTCTTCCAGGCGCTGTCCGATCGTTACGGTAAGCCTGCGCAGGAAGGCAAGGCGCCGCTCAAGCTCAAGTCTGGCAAGACGGTCGATTCGCTTCGTGCGCGCTGGGCAGGCCATCAGACCATCATCACGATGTACGCGATTCCCGAAGAGCCGCAGAACGGCACGGTGGAATTCCTTTGGGCACCGCGCGCCGGGGCGGTCATGGATCAGATGCGTGCGGAAGTCGATCCGAATGCACCCAAGCCGGCTCCTGCGTCCGGTGTGGCGGCCTCGGCACCTGCTGCGATGGCCAAGCCCTCTGCAGGCAAACCGGCGCCTAAGCAGTGAACTTACGAACACACGTTCGTAGTTTTCGGTTACACCGCTTACACCCGCATGACGCCGGCGTCGCTCGCGTCGGCTTATAACGTCCACGTGGCTCCACTAGCGGGGCCGAAGGACGCTAATCATGAAAATCGTGGCTCTGGCCTTGTTGGCCGCGACGCTTGGGGGTTGCGCGGTGTATCCGGCACCGGTGGCCGTGGCACCTGCGCCGGTCTATGTTGCACCGGCTTATCCGGCCTATTACGGCGGCTATTGGGGTGGTCCTTCGGTGTACTTCAATTACCACCACCGCTGATCGGCCGTTGGCTGATCAGCGTCTAGTCTGCTGAACGCAGGCCCGGCCAGCCGGGCGCCAACGTCTGCGGCAAGCCAAGC
>JBCNOA010000424.1:0-3301 GCA_039594095.1 Dyella sp. | reverse complement strand
CTGGCGAAATCCCCGTGGTCGCGGTTGCGCGTGCGCTCGATCACGAAGTTCGGGACTTCGAGGTCGGCGGGCAGGGTGGAGTCGTTCTGCAGGGACCGGATGGCCTGCATCAGCAATTCGCGCAGCGCTTGTTTCACGGGGCTGGGTCTGGCTTCGATGGAACCGGCAATCCTAGCAGAGCCGGCCAGTGCTCTCCGAGGGGCGGGCGACCCTGGTGGGCGGCGCTGCCGAGCATGTTGCGGCGCGGCTGCCGGGGCTGTGGATAACTCTGTGGGGAAAGTAGGTGCTCTCGCGATGTATCGGGGCGTTCGTGCTGCGGAAACGTCAGTGTCACGAAATTTTGCATTTCAGATCAATCGATTACGAGCACAATTTCAATGCTGTCGACGGAAGGTTCGCTAAACGACGATCCGACGCCAATGTGCATAAGTCGCGCCGCTGCGGCGGCGTGAAGATGCCGCCAAGACGTCACTGTCCTGTCATGCCGCGCCGCGACAATGCCGCCCGTACCCCAAGCACCCTCCCCGCTGACGGGTACGCGAGAAGCCGTCACTCTCACCCTCCCCAAAAACGGCCTGACGGCGCGGTCCCCACCGCGCCGTTATTTTTTTCCGGATCCCATGAGCACGGCTCAGAGCATGCCGAGCGCAGCCATGGACACAGGCTCGTCGGCACCGATCACCAGATGATCCAATACGCGCACCTCGATCAACTGCAGGGCCTCACGCAGGCTGCGGGTGATCGCCCGGTCCGCGCCGCTGGGCTCGGCGACGCCGGAAGGGTGGTTGTGAGCCAGGATCACCGCGCTGGCGTTGTGCTTGAGGCAGGCACGGACCACCTCGCGCGGATGCACGCTGGCGCTGTCCACGGTGCCGCGGAAGAGTTCCTCGAAGCCCAGCACGCGGTGCCGGTTGTCGAGAAACAGGCAGGCGAAGACCTCGTAGGGCAGATGCCGCAGCCGTGCCCGGAGGAAGTCGCCGCTGTCGCGCGGGTTGTGCAACGACGTGCCCGCGGTCAGCCGCTCACCCAGCGCGCGGCGAGCCAGCTCCAGCCCCGCGATGAGTCGGGCCCGTTTGGCCGGCCCGATGCCGGTGAGCTTGGTATTGCGGATGGGGTCGGTCAGCAAGGCATGCAGACCGCCGGCTGCGGTGAGCAGTTGGCGGCCCATGGTCAGCGCGTCGATCCCGGACATGCCGCTGCCCAGCAGCACGGCCAGCAGTTCGGCGTCCGAAAGGGCTTCCGAGCCCCTTTGCAGAAGTTTTTCGCGGGGGCGTTCGCCCTCCGGCCAGTGGCGGATGCTCATGCTTTCACCATGCCGGAGCGCTGCCGTCAGGTGCAGCGGGGGCGGGAGTCTATTCCGGTAAGCTACGCGCCTGCCCGTTTGTCAGGCCGTTCCTACATGCAACTTGCCAATCGCCGCATCCTGCTCGGCGTGTCGGGCGGCATCGCCGCCTACAAAGCCTGTGAGCTGGTCCGCCGACTGCGGGACCTGGACGCCCAAGTGCGCGTGGTGATGACGGAAAGCGCCACGCATTTCGTCAGTCCCACCACGTTCCAGGCCCTGTCCGGGGAAGCCGTGCGGGTAAGCCTGTGGGACGAGCAGGCGGAAATGGCGATGGGCCACATCGAGCTGGCGCGCTGGGCAGAACGCATCCTGATTGCACCGGCCAGCGCCGACATCATCGCCCGCCTGGCCCATGGCCTGGCCAACGATCTGCTGACGACCCTGTGCCTGGCCAGCGCCGCGCCGCTATACGTGGCGCCTGCGATGAACCAGCAGATGTGGGCGCACCCGGCCGTGCAGGAAAACGTCGACACGCTGCGCCGGCGCGGAGTGCATCTGCTCGGCCCGGCATCGGGCGATCAGGCCTGCGGGGACATCGGTTCCGGCCGCATGCTGGAACCGCTGGAGCTGCGCGAGGCGCTGGTCGCCTCCTTCGGCGACGGTTCGCTTCGCGGGTTGAAGATCGTGGTCAGCGCGGGTCCGACCTACGAGGACATCGATCCGGTGCGTTTCATCGGCAATCGCAGTTCCGGTCGCATGGGCTTCGCGGTGGCCGGGGCCGCGGCGGAGGCGGGAGCGCAAGTCACCCTGGTAGCGGGTCCCGTCCACCTGGAAACGCCCCCCGGGGTGGCGCGCCGCGTGGATGTCCGCAGCGCAGCCCAGATGCATGCGGCGGTACTCGCTGCCTGTGCGGACGCGGACGTCTATGTCGGCGCCGCTGCGGTGGGCGACTACCGGCCGGCGAGCGTGGCCGACCGGAAGATCAAGAAGCAGGACGGTGCCGGTCTGACCCTCGCGCTGGCGGAGAATCCCGACATTCTCGCCAGCCTCGCCGCGCAAACCGTGCACCCCTTCCTGGTCGGATTCGCCGCGGAAACGCATGATGTGGCGGCTTACGCGCAGGACAAACTCCAGCGCAAGGGATTGGACATGATCGCCGCGAACCTGGTGGGGGACGGTCTCGGGTTCGAGGCCGCCGACAATGCTTTGAACGTGTTCTGGGCGGGTGGCTCGGTCGAGCTGCCGCGTGCCGGCAAGGGCGAGCTCGCCCGCCAGCTGGTCGCTCGGATCGCGCAACGCTACAAGGCGGTGCGCTCATGACGGGTCGGCCGGGCATGGTCGACGTCGAACTGAAGATTCTCGATGCGCGGTTGGGCGATTCCATTCCCTTGCCGCAGGCCGCTACGGCCGGCAGCGCCGGCATGGATCTGCGCGCGGCCATCGACGAGCCGCTGACTCTCGCCCCGGGCGACAGCGCGCTGGTGCCCAGCGGCATGGCGATCCATATCGGCGATCCGGGCTGGTGCGCGCTCATCGTGCCGCGCTCCGGCCTGGGGCATAAACACGGCCTCGTGATGGGCAATCTGGTAGGCGTGATCGATGCCGACTACCAGGGGCCGCTGATGATTTCCTGCTGGAACCGCGGCACGCAGCCGTACACCATCGGCGTGGGCGACCGTATCGCCCAGTTGCTGCTGGTGCCGGTGGCGCAGGCCCGCTTGAACGTAGTGACGGAATTCGCGCCTTCGCAGAGGGGTGAGGGCGGCTTCGGTTCGACCGGCGTGAACTGACACGCCAGCAAGAGGGGACACTGGGCATGGCGATGGACATCGCGAGGGGGATGCGCGAGCGGCTGTTCGACTGGCGGCGCCTGTTGCCGCTGGCGGGCGGCACCCTGTTGATGGCGGGCGGCCTGTTCTGCGCATGGCAGACCTGGCTGGTCGCGGACGAGAATAGTGCGATCGAGCGCGTGCACCGCGCGCAGGACCTGGCCATACAGGCGCTGGCCGGCGAGGT
>JBCNOA010000423.1:0-3305 GCA_039594095.1 Dyella sp. | reverse complement strand
GCAGCCTGATCGTCGCTCCCGCCGCATTGACGGTGACGGCGAACAACGCGAGCAAGGTCTATGGACAGACGCCGATCTTGAGCGGCTTCACCAGCAGCGGCTTGCAGAACGGCGAAACGATCGGCAGCGTGACGGAATCGAGCGCTGGTACGCCTGCGACCGCGAGCGTAGCCGGCGGCCCCTATGCGATCGCGGCCAGCAACGCGACGGGCGGCAGCTTCAACGCAGGCAACTACACGATCAGCTACATCGATGGCAGCCTGGACGTGAGGCCGGCGATGCTGACTTTTACGGCGGCGTCGGCGAGCCGCATTTATGGCGACGGCAATCCGCTACTGGGCGGTATGGTCACGGGATTCGTCAACGAGGATAACCTCGCCTCAGCCACCACCGGCACTCCGACCTGGACTAGCCCGGCGACCGGCACCAGCCATGTGGGCAGCTATGCCATCAACGGCGGCGGTCTTGTCGCGAACTACGGCAACTATGTCTTCAGCCAGGCGGAGAGCAACGCATCGGCGCTGACGGTCACGCCGGCGGAGTTGACCGTAACAGCCACCGATGCCAGCAAGGTGTATGGACAGACGCCGGTGCTGAGCGGCTTCACCAGCCACGGCCTGCGCAACGGCGAAACCATCGGCAGCGTGGCGTTGAAAAGCGCGGGTACGGCAGCGACGGCGAGCGTGGCAGGCGGACCCTATGCGATCAGCGCCAGCGCAGCGAGCGGCGGCACGTTCAACGCGGGCGACTACACGATCACCTATGTCGACGGCAGCCTGACGATCACACCGGCGGCATTGACAGTGACCGCCGCTAACCTGAGCAAGATCTACGGGCAGACAGCGACGCTCGGCGGCTTCATCACCAGTGGCCTGCAGAACGGCGAGACCATCGGCAGCGTGACGGAGGCCAGCGAGGGCGTTGCTGCGACAGCGAGCGTAGCGCGTGGTCCTTATGCGATCGCGGCGAGCAACGCGAGCGGCGGCACGTTCGACGTGGATAACTACACGATCACCTATGCGAACGGCAGTCTGACCGTCACTCCCGCAGTCTTGACCGTGACCGCCAACGACGCGAGCAAGGTGTACGGACAGACGCCCAGCTTGCTCGGTTTCACCAGCAGCGGCCTGCAGAACGGCGAAACCATCGGCAGCGTGGCTGAGACCAGCGCGGGTGCGGCGGCTGCCGCGAGCGTGCTCGGCGGCCCCTACGCGATCACTCCCGGCCATGCGAGCGGCGGCACATTCGACGCGGGCAACTACACGATCACCTATGTCGACGGCAGCCTGGTCGTCACCCCTGCGGCGCTGACCGTGACGGCCGCCAATGCGAGCAAGATGTATGGACAGACGCCCGTCCTGAGCGGCTTCACCAGCGTGGGCCTGCAGAACGGCGAGACGATCGGCAGCGTGACGGAATCTAGTGCCGGTGCGGCCGCGACGGCGAGCGTGGCGGGTGGTCCTTACGCCATCACGCCCAGCCATGCGAGCGGCGGGACGTTCAACGCGGGGAATTACCTCATCACTTACCTGGGTGGCAGCTTGGTGGTGACGCCCGCACCGCTGACCGTCACCGCGAACAACGCCATCAAAATCGCCGACGGCAAACCCTACGCGGGCGGCAATGGCGTGACGGTGACGGGCTACGTCAACGGCGAGAACGCCAGCGTGCTCGGCGGGTCGCCGATCTACGGCGGCAGCTCGCAGGGCGCGGTGACGCCGGGCAACTACGCCATCGCACCGGGTGGCCTGACGGCTGCCAATTACGTAGTGAGCTTTGCCGACGGCACGCTGGCGATCATCCAGGCATCGCAGTTGTACAGCTATCCCGGCGCGCAAGGTGCCGTCGCCGCGGTGCAGTCGGGAGCGGTGGGCGACTGGGCGGAGCGCTCCGCAGAGCGGCGGCCGGCTCGCACCCTGGGCAGTGGCCTGATCCGGTCCGTCGGTGCCGGCGTCCGCTTGCCGGCTGGCGTGAATTGAGGGTGCCGGCCTGAGCGGTGCCGCGATGGAGTGCGGCACCTGCGACGCCTGGCGTGGTGGTTCTGGGGATTCCGGTTGAGATCATGATGCGATTCGCTAAAGCAAGTCCGCTTGCCCTTTCCTTATGCGCCGCCGTGGCGATGCCCTGTGTATTGCATGCGCAGCAGGCCCACCCCGACGCTGGGTCGACTCTGCGCGATATCGAGCAGCGTCCGCTGCAGGTGCCGCGCGCCGCGCCTGCCTTGCCGAGCCTGCCCGCGCGTCCGGCGCTGGAGGCGGACGCGCGCGTGCGTTTCACCGTCAAGGCCGTCAGCGTCAGCGGCAGCACGGCCTTCGACGCGGCAACGCTGACTGCCCTGGTGGACCAGGACCTGGTCGGCAAGCGCGTTTCCCTGGCCGATTTGCAGACCGCAGCGGCAAAGATCACGGCGTACTACCGTGCGCACGGTTTTCTGGTGGCACGCGCCTACGTGCCGACGCAGCAGATCGATGAAGAAGGCGCGGCGGTCGAGATCGCGGTGATCGAGGGCAAGCTCGGCACCTTGACGGTGAACAACCAGTCGCGCTTGTCGCCGGCGACGGTGGCGCGTTTCACCGCACCGATGCAGCCGGGCGCGCTGGTGGCGGAAGAAACCCTGGGACGCCAGATCCTTCTGCTGTCCGATCAGGCCGGCGTGCCACCTTCGGGTGGCGTCGAGGCTCTACTGCGCGCCGGCCGCGAAACCGGAGAGTCCGATCTGGACTTGAACATCGGGCGCATGCCCATGCTCACCGGACAGGTGGGCGTGGACAACTATGGCAGCCGTTACACAGGCGCCACCCGCACCATCGGCCAAGTTGGCCTACTGTCGCCCTTCGGTCTCGGCGATTCGTTCACGCTCAACTATCTCGATTCGTTCGATGGCCTGCGCTCGGGCAGCCTCGGTGCCGCCGTACCGGTCGGTGGCGACGGACTGAGCGTCGGCGCCAGCTATGTCGACGCGAGTTACCGGCTGGGCAAAGACTTCGCCAGCCTGCAGGCATCGGGCACGGCGCGCGCCGCCGGCGTGTACGTCGCCTATCCGTGGGTGCGCAGGGAGCGGTGGAACATCAACGCCAGCCTCGGCGCGGATCATCACTGGTTCGTCGACCGCTTCGGCAGTACGCACAGCGTGACGCGCAAGCATGTGGATGTGGTGACCCTGGCGTTGAACGGCGATCTGCGCGACATGCTCGCCGCCAACAGCGTCGTGTCCTGGAAAGTGGCGCTGGAGTCCGGCCACGTGGGTATCGACGCGCAGGACGACAGCCCGGCGGGGCCGCGCACGCAGGGTCAGTTCCACAAAT
>JBCNOA010000422.1:0-3314 GCA_039594095.1 Dyella sp. | reverse complement strand
GTGCAGGAAGCGCTGCTGGCCAATGCCGCCGCCGTCGTCCGCCGCCGCGCGTCGAAACGCGTGCACCGTCCGGAAGTCGCCCAGGCGGGCGCCGCCATCACCCCGGAGATGGGCCAGCGCGCCAGCCCGCACGCCCAGCGCCTCACCGAGCAGGCGGCGGTCCTGAACCTGCCCAGCTATCCCACCACCACGATCGGCTCCTTCCCGCAGACGCCGGAGATCCGCCAGGCACGCCAGCGCCACAAGCGCGGCGAACTCGACGCCGACGGCTACCGCGCCGCCATGCAGGCCGAGATTGCGCGCTGCGTGCGCGAGCAGGAAGCGCTGGGCCTGGACGTCCTCGTGCACGGCGAGGCCGAACGCAACGACATGGTCGAGTACTTCGGCGAACAGCTCGAGGGCTATGCCTTCAGCGCCAACGGCTGGGTGCAGTCCTATGGCTCGCGCTGCGTCAAGCCGCCCATCCTCTACGGCGACGTGCGCCGCCCGCGCCCGATGACGGTCGAATGGACGCGCTACGCCCAGTCGCTCACAAGCAAACCGATGAAGGGCATGCTCACCGGCCCGGTCACGATGCTCAACTGGTCCTTCGTGCGCGACGACCAGCCGCGCGCCGCCACCTGCCTCCAGTTGGCCCTCGCCATTCGGGAAGAGGTGCAGGACCTGGAACGCGCGGGCGTACGCATCATCCAGATCGACGAAGCGGCGCTGCGCGAAGGCCTGCCGCTACGCCGCGACAAATGGGACGACTATCTCGGCTGGGCGGTCGAGGCCTTCCGCATCGCCGCCAATGGCGTGCGCGACGCGACCCAGGTCCACACCCATATGTGCTATTCGGAGTTCAACGACATCATCGAAGCCATCGCCGCCATGGATGCCGACGTGATCACCATCGAGACCTCACGCTCGGGCCTCGAGCTGCTGGACGCCTTCGACGGCTTCCGCTACCCGAACGGCATCGGCCCCGGCGTCTACGACATCCACTCGCCCAACACGCCGAGCTGCGAGCAGATCGTGACGCTGATGCGCAAAGCGGCGGCGCGCATTCCGCCCGCGCAGCTGTGGGTCAATCCGGACTGCGGCCTCAAGACGCGCCGCTGGGAAGAGGTGCTGCCGGCGCTGGAGAACATGGTGGCGGCGGCGCGCACGCTGCGCGAAGCGGCCTGACCGGCGATTGTCCCGCGCCGCGCCGCCTTGCTGCGACCGGCTGCGTACGTTCTCCCACATACCGCCGGTTGAGGTTCTGGCACGCTCCCTTTTCACATCCATATAACGTGAAGAGGGAGAGTTACCAAAATGAAACGCGTGACGACAGCAGCGGTACTCGGCATGGCGGTCGGCGCGGCATTCGCCCAGCAGGGCGACGGCACACGCGCATCGGCCACGGCCAATATCTTCAAGCCGAACAAGGTCGAGGCGACACCGGAGCGCATGCGCGCCATCAAGGCCCCGAACGGCTTCACGGTCACGCCCTTCGCGACCGGTTTGAAGAACGCCCGCATCATCGCGGTGGCGCCGAACGGCGACATCTACGTGAGCCGGCGCGACCAGGGCGATGTGCTGCTGCTGAAGGATGCCAACGGCGACGGCCGCGCGGATGGCGCGCCGATCGAGGTCGCCAACCGCGCCGGCGCCCACGGCATGGCGATCAAGGACAACAAATTCTACCTCGTCACCGTCAAGGAACTGTTCGTGGCCGACGTCAAGCCGGACGGGCGCCTGGGCGAACTGAAACTCCTGATCGGCGACCTGCCGGATTCCGGCCAGCACCCGAACCGCACCATCGCGGTCGGACCAGACAATATGCTCTACCTCACCGTGGGCAGCACCTGCAACACCTGCAACGAAAGCAATCCGGAAAACGCCACCATCCTGCGCGTCTCCCCCGACGGCAAGCAGCGCAGCATCTTCGCCTCCGGCCTGCGCAACACCATCGGCTTCGACTGGCATCCGCAGACCGGCGAACTGTGGTCTTTTGACCATGGCATCGACTTCCTCGGCGACGAACAGCAGCCGGAAGAGGTCAACAAGATCGAGATGGGCAAGATGTACGGCTGGCCCCACGTCTACGGCGGCGGCGAGATCTACCCGCAGAGCACCCCGGTGGGAGAAATCAAGAAGGAAGAGTGGAAGGCCAGGAGCACACCGATGGTGCTCGGCTACACCGCCCACGCGGCCCCGATGCAGATGGTGTTCGGCCACCGCGGCGGCTTCCCGGCCGAATATGCGAACGACGCCTTCGTCTCCATGCGCGGCTCCTGGAACCGCGCCCAGCCTTCCGGCTACGAGATCGTGCGGGTGCGCTTCGCAAACGGCCAGGCGCAGTCGGTCGAACCCTTCGTCACCGGCTTCCTCACGGACGGCGGCAAGACCCACATCGCCCGCCCGGTCGGCCTGGCCTGGGCCAAGGACGGTTCGCTGCTGATGGCGGACGACGCCAACGGCGTGATCTACCGCATCGCCCACAGTACCGGCAAACCCGGCAATCTGACCGCCATGGCGCCTGCCGGCCCGATGCAGCAGCAGGCCAACAAGGGCAACGGCGTGCCGCTGGCGAACAAGCGCGCCGAGACCGCGTCGCAGGGTACGCTGTCGGTCAGCTCGCCGAGCTTCAAGGCCGGCAGCGCGATGGACCAGAAGTACAGCGAGTATGCCGACGGCGTCTCCCCAGCCCTCACCTGGAAAGCGGTGCCGAACGCGAAGTCCTACGCCATCATCATGGAAGACCCGGATGCGAAGCCGGTCACGCCCTTCGTGCACTGGCTGGCCTGGAATATCCCGGCCGAGGTCACCAGCCTGCCCGAGGGCCTGCAGGAGCAGCCGCGCCTGACCGATCCGGAGGGCGTGCTCCAGGGCCGCAACACGCGCGGCTCGACGGGCTACTTCGGACCCAAGCCGCCGGTGGGCGACAAGCCGCACCACTACCACTTCCAGGTCTACGCCCTCGACAAGATGCTCGAGGTTCCCTTCGGCGCCGACCGCGACCAGCTGCTGCAGGCGATGCAGGGCCACGTGATCGGCAAGGGAGAAATCATGGGCACCTACGCGCAGAAGCAGAAGCCGCCGAAGTAAGCCTCGGGGCGGCGCGGATCATGGCGCCGCGTCGCCCGCCTTCTCCGCGATCGGCCGTGCGTGGCGCACCAGCGCCACCAGCATCTTGCCCGGTTCTTCGTTGAACATCTCGTGCGCCGAATGCTCGAACCAGACCAGCGCTTTCGACGGCGCTTGCACCTTCTCGAACCATTCAGCCGCCAGGCTGGCCGACACGTTGTAGTCGTGGCGGCCGTTGAGCAGGATGAGCGGGCACCTGAAAC
>JBCNOA010000421.1:0-3325 GCA_039594095.1 Dyella sp. | reverse complement strand
GAAAGTCCACGTCGCGCGCGAGATAGTTCGGCGTATCCGCGTTCGCCAGATTCCCGGCGAGCACTTCCGCACGCCGCTGCCACAGGCCAAGCGCCTGCGTGTGGATGCCGAACAGGTTGTCGTTGATCTGGCTCATGGGCCTTCGAAGCTCCACGCGGAGGGTCCGCGGAATGTCGAGTGGCAAAACGCGTGCCAGGGTGGCGCGAGGCCTTATGGAGCTTGGGTTTGCGCGGGTGCGTGGGAGATCCACGTGGGGCGGGAGTCGGAATTCCGACGCGGCGGCGACGCTAGGCGAGCAGCGCGGACTCGTTCAATGCGCGCAGTTCGTGCTCATAGTTTTCGCCGCCGAAGAAAACGCCCACCACATAGACCTGCGGTGGTTGGACGACGACGGCCAGATTGGCGGAGGCGCCGTAGCCGATCACCCAGAGCCCTGGCAGGACGTCATGGCGCGGGTGCCCGCGCTCGGGAAAGGTATCGAGGCCGAGCAGGTAATCCATCAAGCCGTCCATAAAAGCGTCCGACACGGCCGGCGACGCGTGCAGGGCGAGATAGTCCGCCTGATCGGCAAGCTTCACGGTCACGCGCGGCGACACGATGACCGTGTAGCGCATCACCATGGATGTTCAGTCCCTTGAACGCCTGCGGCGGGCAAGTTCTGCACGCACTTGATCGACCGACATGCCCTGCGAGGGATCGGCGCGCAGATCTTCATAGGCCGCGACGACCTCCGTGCGCAGCCACTGCTCCACCGCGGCGTCGCGCGCCTCCAGCACGCGCAAGCTGTCGCTGATCACCGCGCTGACGCTGGCATAGCGCCCGGAGCTGGCCAAGCGCTGTACGAGGTCGGCCTGCTCGGCCGGAAGGGAAATGCTGAGTTTCTGACTGGCGCCCATGGCAGAGGTTCGGCGGCGATCGGGTGGGAATAAATCCTACTCCCGTGCCGGCGAGGCGGCAAATCCCTTAAGCCACGGCGTCGTGGCACACCCCTTGCTTCCTCAAGTTCCGCCGTACCCGGACGATCTCTACGCAACACGTAAACCCAAGGACTCACCCCTTCATGCCCCTGCTCCCGAGCAAACCCCTCGCCGCGCTAGCGCAGGCCGCCGCCGACGGCGACGCTCGTCAGGTCGAGCAGATCTCGCGCCGCCATCCGCGGCTGGCCGAGGCCCTCGCCCCGCTGCTGGCGCGTATCGCGCCGCGCGAGCCGGCCGCCGTCGCGCTGCAGGCGGTGGAGCAGCAAAGCCTGGTGATGGGCGGCGCCCAGACCCTCCTGCGCGCGCAGGACGCCTTGCACAAGGCCGCCGCCGAGGCGCGCGACAGCGTCGGCCGCTTGACGGAGCAAGGCGCCGGGATCTCGACATCGCTGCAGCAGGCCGCCGGCGAGGTGACGCAGGCCTGCGCCCATAACCGCCATGGCGCCGATACCGTGACCGAGCTGGACGGCCAGCTGCGCCTGTTGCGCAGCGCGCTGTCGGCCATGAATCGCAATCAGAGCAAGCTCGCCGAGCAGGTCTCGCAGATCCGCAAGCTCACTTCCACCGTGCAGGAGATCGCGCACCAGACCAACCTGGTCGCGCTCAACGCCGCCATCGAGGCGGCCCGCGCCGGCGAGGCCGGCCGCGGCTTCGCCATCGTCGCCGACGAAGTGAAGCAGCTGGCCGAGAAAACCACGCAGGCCACCGACCAGATCGAAGCCGTGACCGCGTCGATCGGCGAGTTTTCGCAGCAGCTCGATGGCGACGTGCGCCAGGGCGTGCAGCGCCTGGAACGCGCCCAGGACCGGATCGACCACACCACCCGGGTGCTGGGTCTGGAAGGCGAGGCGCTGCGGGGCATCGCCACGCGCGTGCAGACCGTGCAGCAGGGTTGCGACGCGCAGAATGCGCGCATCGCCGCAGCGCAGGCCACGCTGGGCGCGCTGCAGCGGCGCAGCAGCGATGCGATCCGCCAGTCGGAATCGCTCGATCGCGCGGCCGTGCTTGCCCATCGGCTTTGCCTGGCCTGGCTGGATCATGCGGACACGCCATCCGTCGCCAGCCTGAGCCTCAGCCTGCGCGAGTCCATCCAGGGCCTGCGCCAGGCGATGGAACTGGCTCTGCATGAGCCGGCCGCGCTCGATCGCCGCTGGTTCGACACCGCCGCGCTCAACCGCGCCCTCGCCCATCTGGGCACGCAGCATGCCGAGCATCCGGCCACCGCTCCCCTGCTGGAAGCCGGCCGGCGCCTGTCCGACCACGCCGACAGTTTCGTGCGGCTGATCGGCGAGGGGCAGACCGACCAGGCCGCGCAATTGCCCGACCGCGTCGAGCGGGAGCGCGAATCCATCCATCAGCAGCTCGGCCAATTGCTGGCCCAGGCCGAGGCGTGAGCGTACGGCGGCTGCCACTGGCGATGCTGCCGCTGCTCGCGGCGGCCGCGGCGCACGCCGAACCGGCGGATGCGCCACGGCGCGCGGCCGAGCAGTGGCTGCGCCAGCACTTCGGCCAGCCGGGCAACCGCGTGATCGCCGAGGCGGAGCCCTCCGGTGGGCGACTCCAGCCGCCGGCTTGCCCGCAGGATTGGCAGGCTGCCCTGCCCGACGGCGCGCGCGCCGCGCCGCGCATGAGCGTGGAAGTCCGCTGCGCCGCCACCGGCTGGCGGATGCAGGTGCCGGTGAAGCTTCAACTGTTCCGCACCGTGCTCGTAGCCAACAAGCCCCTGCAGCGCGGCGACGGCGTGACCGCCGCCGACGTGCGCGGGGAGGAACGGGACGTGACCCGGCTGGGCTACGGCTACGTCGACGGCCTGGACCAGGTCGCCGGCCGCCTGCTGTCGCGCCCCCTGGGCGCGGGCTCGGTACTCACGCCGTCCGCCTTCGGCGGACGCCAGACCGTGCGCGCGGGCGATCGCGTGCAGCTGATCGCCCGCCTGGACGGCATCGAAGTGCGCGCCTCCGGCGTGGCGCTCGGCGCGGGCGACACCGGCGCGCGCCTGCGCGTGCGCAACGACAGCTCCGGCCGCGCCATCGATGCCGTGGTGCTGGATCCCGGCGTGGTGGAGGCTCTGCCGTGAACCGCCCCGCCGCCGCTAAAGTTCATCCGCCCGCCGCCGATAAACGGCTTGAAGGGTCGACAAACCCCTAGGACATGCCATGAACACCACCATCACTTCCAACGGATTGCCGGTTCTCCCCCAGGCCAAGGGAAACCAGAACGCACCGGCCCAGGCGAACCAGGCGGCCACCGAGACCGCTCCGGCGGCCAAGGCGGACGACAGCGTGAAGCTCACCGATTCGGCGCGCGCGCTCACCGCGGCCGCCCAGGGCGACAAGGCGCCGGCCATC
>JBCNOA010000420.1:0-3337 GCA_039594095.1 Dyella sp. | reverse complement strand
GCTCGGCGGCTGGGCCGGGTTGCCGTAATCGACGCGCAGCTGCTTGAACACATCCCACTTGGTCCAGGCCAGGTCGAAGCCCAGGCCGAACTTCTCGTCCTGGTGCCAGAAGCTGGCCGTGGCCGTAGCCGGCGTGGTGAAGTCCGCGGTGCCGGTGGTGTGGGTGAACGGCACGCCGCCGGCGCCGGCGAGCAGCGCGGCCACGGTCGGGTTGGCCAGCAGGGCCTGCACATTGGTCGGCACGGTGAAATTGCCGGTGCCTTCCAGCTTGTGGTCGATCTTGGAGCGGTAGTTGAAGGCGAGGCGGTCGTTCGGGGTCAGCTTCCAGTAGCCGCCCAGCTGCCAGCCGTAGCCCCAGTCGTCGCCCTTGATGCGCGCCAGGCCATCGCTGCCGGGGGGCACCACGAGACCGACCTGCTGGGCCAGGCCAGCGGCCTGGATCGGCGTGATCGCACCGGCCTGTGCGGCCTGCTGCACCAGACCCAGACCCACTGCGTTGAAGTTGATCGCGCTGGTCAGTTCCGCGGAGGTCCGCTGCGCGATGAAGCTGGCGCCGACGGCGAAGGTATCGGTCACGTCGAACGAGGCGGACAGCGTGCCGTCCAGCGACTCGAACTTCGACTTGATGGCGTTATAGCGGCCCACCCAATTGTGGTCGTATTCGGTCAGGAAGCCGAACGGCACCGAGAAGCCCGCGCCGACGTGCCAACGATCGCTCACCTGGGTGGCGAAGAACAGCGCCGGGACCGGCATCGTGGTGCCGCCGTCGCCGCCGTTGCCGCCGCTGATCGGGCGACCCAGCGCGTCGCGGGCGCCGCCGCTGAACTTGGCGCCGAAATTGATGGCGGTGACGTCAGCCTGGAAATAGGTGCCCTTGAGGTCGGTCATCGCGGCGGGATTGTTGACCACCACCGACACGTCGCCACCGGCGGTCGCCGAACCGGCGTACGCACGGCCCATGGACTTGGCGCTGTTTTCCTTCAGCTGGAACGCGCTGGCTTCGGCGCGCTGCGGCGCGACCAGGGCGGCGGCGACAGCCAGGCTCAGCGCGGCGAGGGCGAGCGGACGCGCCGCACGCGGAAAGGAAGGGAGAGAACTCTGCATCGGAAGCTCCTGCTTATCGTTAGTCCGGATCGGGTCACAGTAAGGGGCTGACCGGCAAGAAAATTCATACGCGCGTTTGACATCCCCGGCCGGCACTGTGCCGGCTGAACGGGAGCCTTGCAAGTGCGGTCGCAGCAATCGGTGGATCAGGTATCGATCACGGGCGTTCGACCGCCAATGGCAGGAGATAACGCCCGACGCGTTGACCATCGCGGCCAAGGCGCGGACCATTGCGGGTTGTCATTTCGCGCCGCGGCAATGCCGCTCGCTGCCTTCCGCTGCCTTGGGTCACGCCTATGCAATGTTTCGTCTACGCCAGCCTGCGCAAGGCCGATACCTATGTCTGGCTTGCCCGCCACGACGACTTCGGGGCGCTTCCCGAATCGCTCGCCCTGATGCTCGGCGATCTGCGCTTCGTACTCGAGGTGGAACTGGACGCGCAGCGGAAGCTTCCCAAGGAAGACGCCGCGGCCGTCCTGAAGAACCTCCAGGAGCAAGGCTGGCATCTGCAACTCCCGCCGCAGCACACCATCTCGGTGGCGCAACCGGCCTTCAAGGACTCGCCCATCGGCGGAAACGGCGAATGAGTACGCCGGCGTTCGGTTAACGCCGGATTACCTTCTACCGTTCTAACGATTCCTATACTCGCGACCATGTCCTATTCCAAAACGCGCCGCCCGCCGCCTTTCCTGCAGGGTCTGCTCTGGTTCGTGCCCGGCCTTATCGCCGTCGCCGTCGCGGCCCTGAGCGCCAGCCCGCTCTCGCTGATTCCTCTGCTGCTGGCCAATGCGCTGACGATGGCCGCGGTATGCCACGCGATCGGCTTCGATCCCGAGCCGCGTTTTCTGCGCACGGTGATGCGTCGAGGCGCGGCGCATCTGGTGATGTTCACCGGCTATGTGGTGCTGGTGTTCCTGCTGGTGGCCTGGCCGATGCTGCGGCTCAATCAGGCGCATAGCCTTGGCGCGGCGCTGCTGCTCGCCGGTGCCCTGGTCGTGGCGCTGGCGGCGCTGTGGCGCATGTGGCCTGCGTTCGGCCTGGTCTACGTGTGGGACGACGCCTATCCGCCGCAAAGCGACGGCTCGTGGATATTCACCGCCACGGCACGCAGCATCGCCTTCGGCCGGCACCTGTCGCGCGAGGAGCGCTTCTTCACCCATTTCCTGCCGGCGGCGCTCGCGCTGCTGGTGCTCGCCTTCGCCGCGATCGCGCTGGCCGGCCTGTACGGCGTGCTGCCGCCGGAACTGCGCATCATGGCGTTGGCCGTGTACGGCGTACTGCTGCTGCCGCTGAGCTGCCTGGTGATCGCCAACCGCACACTGCGCGCACTGCTGTGCGAAGGCCGTCGTCCCGCGCGCCAGGCCGCACCCGCCAGGCCCGCGCCGGCTCCGGCGCCCGCGCCCAAGCCGGCTCCGGTGCTCAACGAACAGGAACGCACCGCCGGCACGCCCGAACAGGCACAGGCGCTGCTCGCCGCCACGCGCGACGGCGACATCGAACGCGCGCTGGCGCTGATCGAGGCTGGCGCCGACCCGAACACCGCGCCACTGCCCGGCGATCGCGACCAGCGGCCGGTGCTGATGTTGGCCACCCTGCTGCCGGACAGCCGCCTGCTGCGCGCGTTGATCGCCAAGGGCGCCGACGTGAACCGTGCCAGCGGCGGCTTCACGCCACTGCTGGCCGCCACGCGCGACAGCTGGCATGGCCGCCCCGATGCCGTGATGACCCTGCTCGCCAATGGCGCCAGCCCGCTCGCCGCCGATGCGGAGGGAAACACCGCGCTGCATGGCGCGGTACTCAGCGAAGAGCCGATCGTCGCCGCCATGCTGCTGGATGCCGGCGCGCCGGCGAACGCACTCAATCGCGCGCGCGTCAGCCCGCTCGCCACCGCCTGCCGCGCGGCCAATTGGCCGCTGGTGAAGTTCCTGTTGGAACACGGCGCCAAGCCGACCCCGCCGGACGGCGAACCGGCTCTGGTCGCCGCCGCCGGCATCGCCGAGGACGATCCCGAAGGCGTACGCCTGCTGCTCAAGCACCGCGCCGCGGTGAACGCGGTGGACTCGCGCCATCGCAGCGCCCTGATGGAGGCGGCCGCCGAAGGCCACGAACAGATCTGCCGCGCGCTGCGCTCCGCCGGCGCCGACGTCACTCTCGCCGACCGCCACGGTCGCACGGCGTTGATGGAGGCCGCGCGCGCCGGCAAGGTCGGCATCGTGCAGCTGCTGGCGGAAGC
>JBCNOA010000042.1:0-21987 GCA_039594095.1 Dyella sp. | reverse complement strand
ACTTGCTCTGCGGACCGTACGTGGCGACGTGGTGCTCGAACTCCTTGCTGCCCTGCACGTACATGTTGCGCGAGTACCACTCGCTGCCGAACGCCGGCACCGAATACACGCCCCAATGAATGAAGATGCCGAACTTGGCGTCGTCGTACCACGACGGCGAGCGATACGCCTGCAGCGAAGCCCAGTCCGCGCGGAACGGGCCGGCGCCATCGCCCTTCTCCACTTCGGCCAGCAGCGCGCGGCGCTGCGGTTCGAACTTGGCGCTGGCCTGCTCCCAGATCTCGCTGTTCCGCTTCGGGCTCTGCGTCTTGGCGGTGGGCGCGTTGGCATCCTGCGCGTGCGCGCCCATGCCCGCGACGGCGCACAGCAGCGCGACGGCCAGGCGAGTGCGCAGATGGGAAGGCTTAGAGCAGTTCGATGCGATAGGCATAGGCATGCAGTCCTGTGGGGGCCGGGGGCAGACGAAGCCGCAGGCCATCCGCCTGCTGCTCGAAGGGAATGTCGGCGCCGGTCGCCAACAACGTGACGCGGCGCACGCGCGATTCGGGACCGACGGAACGGATCAGTGCGCGGCCATCTTCGGGCCAGCCCAGCTCGATCGCGTAGAGCCGGCCGTCGCGCGCGGTGAAACGGAAATCCTCGGCGGTAAACGGCTTGGTCTTGCTGTCCTGCATGGTGCCCGCCGCCACTTGCGTGGGGCCTTCGCCGAAGCGGCGCCAGGGACGGGTGCCGTAGATCGCTTCGCCGTTGGCGTGCAGCCATTGGCCGACCGCGCGCAGGATCGCGACCGCTTCGGGCGGCATGCTGCCATCGCCCTTCGGGCCGACGTTCAGCAGCAGATTGCCGTTCTTGCTGACCACGTCGGCGAGCAGATGCACGATCTCGTCCGGATTCTTGTAGCTGTCGCCTTCGGCGTAGCCCCAGGAATCGCGGCTCACCGAGGTTTCGGTCTGCCAAGCTTCCGGACGGATGTCGGCCGCCTGACCGCGTTCGATGTTCAGCGTGCCGCTGCCGGCGCGCATGCCGTCGAGCTTGTAGTTGAGCACCACGCCCTGCCCGCGCGCGGCGGCCTGGTTGTAGTAGAACGCCGCGAAGCGAGCGAGCGCGCCGCGGAAGCGCGGCTGGTCCACCCACCAGTCGAAGTACATCAGGTCCGGCTTGTAGTCCTGGACGATCTCGCCCGAACGCGCCAGCCAGTCGTCGAGATAAGCGTCGGACACGAAGGTCCAGTCGTGTTCCCGTCCGTCTTCGCCCTTGGCGCCGCGCAGCGGATGCGCGGGGCCGTACAGCGCCGCGTAGCGCGGATCGTTGACGTCGGAGTCGAACTGGCGGCCGTACTCGAAAAACCAATCGTGCTCCGCCCGATGCGAAGAGAGCCCCAATTTCATGCCCTGTGCGCGCACGGCCTTGGCCAGCTCGCCGATGATGTCGCGCTTGGGACCCATTTTCACCGCGGTCCAGTCGCTGAGCCTGGAGTCGTACATGGCGAAGCCGTCGTGGTGCTCGGCCACCGGCACCACGTAGCGCGCTCCGGCCTCGCGGAACAGCTTCGCCCACGCCGCCGGATCGAACTTCTCCGCCTTGAAGCGCGGGATCAGATCCTTGTAGCCGACCTGCGGCATGGCGCCGTAGGTATCGACCTGATGCTGGTGGTAGTCCGCGTACTTGCCGTCGCGCTCGTACATGTGACGCGGATACCACTCGCCCTTGTACGCCGCCACGGAGTACACGCCCCAATGGACGAAGACGCCGAACTTGGCGTCGCGATACCAATCGGGCGCGCGGTAGTTCGCCAGCGTTTCCCAATCGGGCGAGAACGGGCCTTGCCAGGCCTGCGCGTCGACGTCCTTCAATACCGCGGCGCGTGCACCGTCATAAGGACGGCTGGCCTCGCGCCACTGCGTCTCAATGGTGTGCGCGTCGGGTGCACCCGCGCAGGCCGCGCCGTCGCACACCATCAACGCGCAGGCCGCCAGCGCGAGCGCGCCACGGCGATGCATCGACACGCGCCTCACCGGCTCAAGGCCCGGACCGCTGGCGGCGGCGGTGATGGCGGATGGCGACTCGACGCATGCAAACCTCGACAACGGTTGAGTGATACGACCTACGCGATGCTTTCCCTGCGCAAACGCGGACTATGCGATCGGAATGCCCGGGAGCCTCGCCGGTCGATCGAGAAACCAGCTGGCCGCGCCGATCACGCCGAGCTGCCCGTGGTCCACCACGCGCACCGGCACGCTTTCCAGGAAC
Source organism: Dyella sp. (assembly GCA_039594095.1). Lineage (GTDB taxonomy): Bacteria > Pseudomonadota > Gammaproteobacteria > Xanthomonadales > Rhodanobacteraceae > Dyella_D. Next base: position 19,737 of record JBCNOA010000042.1, on the reverse strand, counting down.
GGACGCATCACGCCCTTGTCGAGGAACCGCTCGACGAACGTGCTGCCGCGCAGATACCCGGCGATGCGCGACAGAAAACCGCCGGCCAGGTACATGCCGCCCGTCGCCTGATAAAGCATGGCCAGATCGCCCGCGAAGGAGCCGAGCCAGCCGCAGAACAGATCCAGCGTTTCGCGTGCCTGGGGATCGTTGCCCTCGATCGCCGCCGCGCTGACCGCCGCGGGCTCGGCGCAGGCAGGCACCCGGCCGGCTTCGCCGCACAACGCCTCGTATACGCGCAGCAACCCGGGGCCCGACAGCACGGCTTCGTACGAAAGGTGTTCGTCGCGCCCGGCGAGCAGGCGCGTCACGTCCTGCTCGCGCCCTACCCGCGCGCCGAGCTGCATCTGGCCCGCCTCGCTGGGCAGCACGATCGGCGGCGATCCGGGCAGGCGCACGGCGGCGCCCAGGCCGGTGCCCGGCCCCACCACCACGATGGGTCCCGGCGTAGCGCCGGCGCGCGCCGAGGCGTGCAGCAGAGGCGAGCGTTCGGTGTCGATGTAAGGCGCGGCATGCGTCAACGCCACGAAGTCGTTGAGCAAATGGATTTCATCGAAGGACAGTTCCGCGGCCAGCGCCGTCGTCTCGATCCGCCAGGGCAGGCTTTCGTTGATGAGTACCCCTTCATGCGCGCATCCCGTGCAGGCCAATACGAGCTGGCGCGGACGCTCGCCGACGCCTTCCAGAAAAGCACGCACGATCGCCCCGAGGCTGGCGTGCTCACCGCAGCGGAACACCCGATACGCCCGCACTACGGGACTGCCGTCGCGGAGGCCCGGCGCCATCAGCGCCAACCGCGCGTGGGTGCCGCCCACGTCGGCGGCGAGGAAAGGCGTACGCGCCGCAGCCGCCGCCGTCGCGCGGAGGCTTTCGGACGAGGAGGTCGCGTGCGCGCCAGAGCCGCGGTCGGCCGCGGACGACATGAGCCAACCCGACGGTCGCGCCGGCAGTCCGGCAAGGTCGCCGGCATACGCGGAAGTGGTTTCGTGCCGGTCCACGCCAAGCCTCCCCTTCATCCCCAGATGGCCGTCGCCGCGCCGGATTCCGCGGGAGCGGAACCTCGTGGGCTTTCATCGGCGAACCGATGTTTCATATTTACTTAGATCGTTTCAAGTCGCGTTGCAACACAAATCTCGTCGCCCGCCGACCTGGCCATATTCTCACTTGTAAATATGCATTTCATAGGTGCACACTGATTCGATACCTGCCGCGGGGCTATTTGAGGGGGAGCCGCGCATGGGCCAAAGTCCCGCCGCGGAGCCTTCCGAGGCACGCACGGGGCGACCAGTGAGCGGAGTTTCTGCATGGCGGAACCAGGCATTCCCAACCCGCATGGTGCCCACGGGCGCCCTACCCGGTTCGCGCGAGCGATCTCGCCGCTCGCCTTCGGCGGCGCGCCCATCGGCAACCTGTACGCGGGCGTGGACGAGAATCTGGCGCGCAGCACCGTGGAGCGCGCCTGGCGACACGGCATCCGCCATTTCGATACCGCCCCCTATTACGGCTATGGCCTGAGCGAGACGCGCCTGGGCACGGCGCTGTCGGCGATGCCACGCGGCAGCTACACGCTGTCCACCAAAGTCGGTCGGCTGGTCCAGGATGCGCCCGGACGCGATTCGCTCGCCGACGGTTTCGACGTCGCCGGCAAGCGCGCCGTGTTCGACTACAGCCGCGACGGTGTGCGCCGCGCGGTGGAGGCCAGCCTGCAACGCCTGCGCACCGATCGCGTCGAAGTACTGCTGCTGCACGATATCGGCGCCCTGACCCACGGTGAAGACCACCCGCGCATCCTGCGCCAGGCGTTGGACGAAGCGCTGCCCGCCATGGCCGAACTGCGCGCACAGGGCATCTGCGATGCGATCGGCCTGGGCGTCAACGAGGAAGAAGTCTGCCTCGAGGTGATGCCTCGCTTCGAGCTCGACGTGATCATGCTCGCCGGCCGCTACACGCTGTTCGAGCAAGCGCACAGCGCACGCGTCATGGCCGAGGCCGGCCGCCGCGGCACGGCCATCTTCGCCGCCGCGCCTTACAACTCCGGCCTGCTGGGCGGCGACAAGCCCGGCGATACCTACAATTACGCGCCGGCCGATGCCGCCACGCGCGCCCGCGCGCAGCGCTTCTACGACATATGCGACGAGTGGGACGTGAGCGTCGGCGCGGCCGCGCTGCAGTTCCCGCACTTCCATCCGGCCGTCGCGACCGTGGTCTGCGGCATGCGCGCACCCGCCGAAGCCGATGCCGCCGCCGCGCGGCGCGACACGCCGATTCCCGCCGGGCTGTGGGACCGCCTGCGCGAGGCGGGCTTGCTCGACGAGCACGCGGTGACGCCATGAGCGTCATCGATGCCCACCAGCACTACTGGCGCGTGCAGCGCGGCGACTACGGCTGGCTGGCCGGCGCGCCGGAAGTGCTCAAGCGCGATTTCTTGCCGTTCGAGCTGGACCCGCATCGCGCCGCCGCCGGCGTGGAGCGCGCCATTCTGGTGCAGGCCGCGCCGACGGAAGCGGAGACGCGCTTCCTGTTCGAACTGGCTCATGCCGACCGCGCCGTGGCCGGCGTGGTGGGCTGGATCGATTTCGAAGCACCGGACGTGGATGCACGCATCGACGCTCTGATGCGCGACGGCGACGGTCTGCTGATCGGACTGCGCCCGATGGTCCAGGACATCGAGGCCCCGGATTGGCTGATGCGTCCCGAGTTGGATGCGGCCTTCGCCAGCCTGCAGCGTCATGACCTGGCTTTCGATGCGCTGGTGCGCCCCGATCAGTTGCCCTCGCTGCTCGCGCGCCTGGAGCGCGAACCGGATCTGCACGCCGTGCTCGACCATGGCGGCAAGCCCATCGTCGATGGGATGTCCGGTTTCGACGGCTGGGCCGCGCAGATCGCGCGGCTTGCCGAACGCACATCGCTTCACTGCAAGTTCTCGGGCCTCCTGACCCAACTCGCGCCCGGCGTGCCCGAGCATGCGCTAACGCCTTACATCGATCACCTCTTCGCCTGTTTCGGCCCCGAACGGCTGATCTGGGGCAGCGACTGGCCGGTGCTTACGCTGCGCGGCGATTACGGGCGCTGGATCGATCTGGCGCGCTCGCACGTGCGACGTCTCGCACCCGGACACGAGACGGCCATCTTCGGCGGCAATGCCGCTGCCTTCTATCGCCTCGCACCACCCTCTTCTTCATTCCGCAAGGAGGACCAGCCATGACAGAACCGGCCATGACCCCACGTTTCGTACCCGCCGCACCGGAGCCGCGGGCATGAGCGGCCGCCTCGACGGCAAGCATGCGCTGGTCACGGCGGCCGGCGCCGGCATCGGCCGCGCCACCGCGCTCGCCTTCGCCCGGGAGGGCGCGCGCGTGCTGGCCACCGACATCGACGAGCAGGCGCTCGCTTCGCTGGCGGCCGAATGCCCCGAACTGCGCGCCGAACGCCTGGACGTGACCGATCCGGCGCAGATCGATCGGCTCGTCGCCGCGCATGCGCCGTTCGACGTGCTGTTCAACTGCGCCGGCTACGTGCATGCCGGCACCATCCTGGATACCGACGATACGGCTTGGAAGCGTTCGTTCGGCATCAACGTCGACAGCATGTTCCACCTCTGCAAGCGCGTGCTGCCGGCCATGCTCGAACGCGGCGGCGGCAGCATCGTGAACATGTCCTCGGTCGCCTCCAGCATCAAAGGCGTGCCCAACCGCTTCGCCTACAGCACCACCAAGGCGGCGGTGATCGGCCTGACCAGGTCGGTCGCCGCGGATTTCGTCGCGCGCGGCGTGCGCTGCAACGCGATCTGCCCCGGCACGGTGAAGACGCCTTCGCTGGGCGATCGCGTGCGCGCGCTGGGCGGCGACGAGGACGCCGCATGGCGCAGCTTCGTCGAGCGCCAGCCGATGGGCCGCCTGGGCCGCCCCGAGGAAATCGCGGCGCTCGCGGTGTACCTGGCCTCCGACGAATCCGCCTTCACCACCGGCACCGTGCACATCGTGGACGGCGGCTGGTCCAACTGAGGAATCCAAGATGAAACTGGTCCGCTACGGCGCTCACGGCACCGAGAAACCCGGCCTGGTCGACAAGGATGGCGCATTGCGCGATCTGTCCGTACACATCGCCGACATCGATCCCTACGTGCTTCACCGCGACAGCCTCAAGCGGCTGGCCGCCATCGACCCTTCCACGCTGCCGAAGGTGGAAGGCGAACCGCGCTTCGGCGCGCCGGTATCGCCGGTCGGCAAAATGATCTGCGTCGGCATGAACTACGCCAAGCACGCCGCCGAGACGGGCCAGCCCGTGCCGGAGCAGCCGGTACTCTTCATGAAGGCCACCAGCGCCATCCAAGGGCCGAACGACGACGTAGTCATCCCGCGCGGCTCCACCCGCACCGACTGGGAAGTGGAGCTGGGCGTGGTGATCGGCGATACCGCCCGCGACGTCTCGGTCGACGAGGCTTTGGCGCACGTCGCCGGCTATGTGGTGGTGAACGATCTGTCCGAGCGCGAATTCCAGTTCGAGCACGGCGGCCAGTGGGTGAAGGGCAAAAGCTGCGACACCTTCGGCCCGATCGGCCCATGGCTGGTCACCGCCGACGAAGTCGCCGACCCGCAGAAGCTGCGCCTGTGGCTGGAGGTCAACGGCCATCGCTACCAGGACAGCAACACCGCCGACATGGTGTTCGGCGTGGCCAAGCTGGTGAGCTATATCAGCCGCTACATGACGCTGATGCCTGGCGACGTGATCAGCACGGGCACGCCTTCCGGCGTGGGCCTGGGCCTGAAGCCACCGACCTATCTGCGCCCCGGGGACGTCATCGAACTGGGCATCGACGGACTCGGACGGCAGCGCCAGCGCGTGCTCGCGCATCCGGCCGATCGGCCCGCAGCGCACTGACTGACGCGCACTTTCCTATTCCACCACCGGCAGAGGGAGGCCGGCCGCATGGCGAAGCACCATCCGGTAACGATCACCGCGCTCGACACCTACGACATCCGTTTCCCGACTTCGCGCCAGCTCGACGGCTCCGACGCGATGAATCCGGACCCGGACTATTCCGCGGCCTATGCCGTGCTGCGCACCGACGATCCGTCGGGGCTGGCCGGCTATGGCTTCGCCTTCACCATCGGGCGCGGCAACGACGTGCAGAAGGCGGCGCTCGACGCGCTGCGCCCGTACGTGGTCGGCCTGACACTGGACGAGGTGGCCGGCGACCTGGGCGGCTTCGCCGCCCGCATGGTCGGCGATTCCCAGCTGCGCTGGCTGGGCCCCGAGAAAGGCGTGATGCACATGGCGATCGGCGCGGTCATCAACGCCGGATGGGATCTCGCCGCGCGCAGGGCCGGCAAGCCGCTGTGGCGATTCATCGCCGACATGACGCCCGAGCAACTCGTCGCGACGATCGACTTCCGCTATCTCAGCGACGCGCTGACGCAGGACGAAGCCCTGCAGATGCTGCGTGCCGCCGAGCACGCCAAGGCCGGCCGCATCGAACAGCTGCTGGCCGAGGGCTACCCCGCCTACACCACCTCGCCCGGCTGGCTGGGCTACACCGACGACAAGATGCTGCGCCTGGCCCGCGAGGCCGTGGCCGACGGCTTCCGCACCATCAAGCTCAAGGTGGGCCTGAACGTGGAGGACGACGTGCGCCGCTGCCGCCTGGCGCGCGAAGCGCTGGGACCGGACATCGCCATCGCCGTGGACGCCAACCAGCGCTGGGACGTGCACGCCGCGATCGATTGGCTGCGCCGCCTGGAAGGCTTCGATCTGGCCTGGATCGAGGAGCCGACCAGCCCCGACGATGTACTGGGCCATGCCGCGATCCGGCGAGCGGTCTCGGTGCCGGTGTCCACCGGCGAGCACACCCAGAACCGCGTGATCTTCAAGCAGCTGTTCCAGGCCGGCGCGGTCGACCTGGTGCAGATCGACGCGGCGCGCGTCGGCGGCGTCAACGAGAACCTGGCCATCCTGCTGATGGCCGCCAAGTTCGGCGTGCGCGTGTTTCCGCATGCCGGCGGCGTGGGCCTGTGCGAGCTGGTGCAGCATCTGGCGATGGCCGACTTCGTGGCCATCACGGGCAAGAAGGAAGATCGCGCCATCGAGTTCGTCGACCACCTGCACGAACATTTCGACGATCCGGTGACGATCCGCGACGGCCGCTATCGCGCGCCGACCGCACCAGGCTTCTCCGCGCGCATGCACGAGCGCACACTGGCCGAGTACCGCTTCCCCGACGGCCCGGTGTGGCGCGAGCCGGCCGCCCTGGCGGCGGGCTGAGAAGGGGCTTCGCATGGCCACGCCGATCACCAACGTGATGGACCTGCGCGAACTGGCGCGCCGCCGCGTGCCGCGTGCGTTCTTCGAGTATGCCGACCGCGGCGCTTACGACGAAGTGACGTTGCGCGGCAACCGCGCGGCGTTGGAACGCCTGAAGTTCCGCCAGCGCGTGATGATCGACGTGGACCAGCGCTCGCTGGCCACCACGGTGGTGGGCCAGCCGATTTCGATGCCGCTGGCCATCGCACCCACCGGCCTCACCGGCCTGCAGCACGGTGCCGGCGAGATCCTGGGTGCGCGCGCGGCCTTGAAGGCCGGCATTCCGTTTTGCCTGAGCACGGTGTCGATCTGTTCGATCGAACAGGTGCGCGACGCGGTGCAGGCACCGTTCTGGTTCCAGCTCTACGTCATGCGCGATCGCGGCTTCGCGCGCGACCTGATCCGCCGCGCGAAGGACGCCGGCTGTTCCGCGCTCATGCTCACCGCGGATCTCACCGTGCAGGGCCAGCGCCATCGCGAGATCAAGAACGGTCTTTCCGTGCCGCCCAAGGTCACGCTGCGCAATCTGTTCGACATCGCGAGCAAACCGCGCTGGGCCTGGAGCATGCTGCGCGCGCCCAGCCGCTCGTTCGGCAACCTGGCCGGGCGCATCGAAGGCACCGACAGCCTCACCACGCTGGCGCAATGGATCGCCAACCAGTTCGATCCCACGCTGAACTGGAAAGACCTGGAATGGATCCGCGAGCTGTGGCCCGGCAAGCTGATCCTCAAAGGCATCATGGACGAGGAAGACGCGCGCATCGCCGCGTCGCACGGCGTGGACGCCATCGTCGTCTCCAACCATGGCGGCCGCCAGCTCGATGGCGCGCCGGCCAGCATCGAGGTGCTTCCACGCATTACCAATGCGGTCGGCGATGACCTCGACGTACTGTTCGACGGCGGCATCCTCAGCGGCCAGGACGTACTCAAGGCCCTCGCCTGCGGCGCCCGCGCGGGCCTGATCGGCAAGGCCTTCCTCTACGGCCTGGGCGCGATGGGTGAAGAGGGCGTGGCACGCACCATCGAGCTCATCCGCCGCGAGCTGAGCGTGAGCATGGCGCTAACGGGCCAGACGGACGTGCGGAAGGTAGGCCGCGACGTGCTCTGGTCGGAAGAAAAGATGCCGACAGCCGCCAAGCCTCTGTTCCTGCCGTTGCCGATTGGATGTGGGCCGAAGTAAGTGCGCTGAATATGAGGCATGCCGAACTTGTGCCACGGCGGCAGCGTCCGCACTCGTTCGTGCATCTGTGCACTGAGCGGCAGCATGGTTAAGGACCAGGTTCGGACGCGCGGGACTTGAACGAATAGCCCGACGAAAAAGCGCTGGCGCCCCTTACACGGCATCCGCCCAGGCCATACCGTGCTCTAGCGGTGGCGCGAACAGGAAATGCAGAACACGCCTGCGCCCCGCTCCGAGCATCTTGCCGGAGGCATGGATCAGCAGTGGACGCATGATCAGCGCCCCGCCCCTGGGTACCGGACAACGCACTCGATGTCGGGCCGACAGCTCAAGGATCTGCCCGCTCGATAGCCGTCCTGCCGCATGTGACCTCGGCACGACTTCGAGCGGCCCCGTACTTTCGCAGTCTGCGTCCAGCTGCAAGCGCACAGCCACCATCTGCTCCATTACGTCCCGCGGGGGCTGCGCGTATATCACGTTCTCTTTGACGCACCAGCCCGACCAGCCGGGTGCATCGATACGATCGCGTACCGGCACGCTCAGGTCTTGATGCGGCGTCACCGACCAGTTGGCGTCGGGGTCCTTGGTGAACAGGCTGCACTGCACGGCGCGCGCATCCAGCGCCAGCAAAGGGTGGATTGCCGGGTGGCACCGCACGCGCTCGGCCACTTGCGCAATGCCGGGCTTTCGCAACCAGCCGCGCGAGCCGGGTCGCCCGTGGGAATGTCCTTCTTCGATCAAAGCGATCAGCGCGTCGCAGTCGGCATCCGACATCAGCTTCGGAACGATCGCATAACCTTCGACGTCGAATGTGGCGGGATGACCATGCTCGCTCATGTCGCCATTCCACCAGGCATTCGTCAAAGTGGATCCTCGACCGGCACAAACTCACCATCCTCGATCCTGCGCTCGAACGCACTACCCTCGAGCGCGTCCAACAGCGGAATGATGGCGGGATCGTAGTTGGCGATGGTGTTCACGTCGTACAGGCCAATGTTGGCGGAATCGTCCAGATAGGCCTGGTCTTCCGTGCCCGCGAGGAAGCGCCAGCCGCTATCCACGTCGTTGTCGGGGGCCTCGCGGTACATGTAGCGCACGGGTTCGCCGTCCACCGTGATGCGGTCGGTGGCGAAACAGGCGCCGTGGCCGGGAGCGAGTGGGCGGATCTGTTCCGCCGATAAGCGAAAGGGTTTCCTCTTCACAGTGCCTGACCCCGATGGCGCCGTTCCGATGACGGCACCGATGAAACTGCCAATATCCTGCCCGGATCAGGCATGGGGAACCCCCGCCAACAGAGCGAAGCCCAGAAAGAGCAACAAGGGGAATGCGAGGCCCGTGGCCAGTCCGAGCAGGACATACCCCGGGCTCGCCCCGCGAATGACGCGCCAGAGCAGATAGGCGCCGCTAGGCACACCCAGCCAGACCGGCCAGGCCACGCTGTCCATCCATGAGCCCCATGGCGGCATCGATCCGTGTCCCGCCACAACCGCGAGGCCCGTCGAGCCTAGCCATAACGCCCAGGCGAACAGGCCGGCGGCCGTTCCGCCGATCCACGTCTTCCAGCGACTTCCCTGCGCCATGCTGCTCCGCTCCTGCCGTGCCGGACGGCACGTGCGCGCAGTACAGCAGGACCGTGAAGCCGCGTCCATTCGATACGGCGCCGCCGCGAGACGACGACGTCTACGGCCCCCAGTAATTGAAGGTGAAGATGACGCCTTCCGGTACGTTGAACGCAATAGGCCCACCGCACTCGATGACGTGCCGCCCAGGCACCACAGGCCCGGGCTCGCCGATCTTGTGCGGCCAATCCTTATCGTCGACCTTGATCGACGGGCATTCGCCGCCGCCGTTGTCGGTGACGATCAGATAGGTGTGGCCGTCCACCGAGGGCACTCCCTCGCCGCGCAGGGGCTGATCCGTGCAGGCAGCGAGGCATAGCAGGCCGAGGAGAGGAACGAGAAGCCGCAAGCGAACCTCCATCGATGGGCTGATGGGCTACCGCGACTTTACGGAATCTAGGCGAGGATGCGGTGAAGGAAAGGTCACGGGACGATCACGACGAGCGCGTGCACGGGCTTTTCACGGAAAGGACAAGCAGCCTGTCGCGGTTCAATGCCACGTCATACGGACTTCATCCCTGATGGAGCGCGCGGGCAACGACACGGTCGCCACGTTCTCCTTTCCATCCCAGCGCCAGGCTGGGCCCGGCTTGCCGTCGACGGTCAGCGCGGCGGGTTTCTTCGATGCGTGAAAGCGAAGCTCGTAAGTGCGCTTCTGTACCTGCCCTTCGAATTCGCCCTTCGCCGGTTCGATCACCAGCTCTTGGACGCCATCCTGGCTGGAGCGATGATGGATGAGCGTGGTGGCATAACGGCTTTCGCCGCCATCCAGCGAAACGCCATCGTCCTCGTAGAGTTGGAAGTCGCCATCGCCCTCGCCGAAGACGTGCAGGATCAATGTGTCCAGCGGCTTTGCGTCGGAGTACTCGCTCGGCGGCTGCATCGGAACGATCGCACCTGCGCGGGCGAACACCGGCATGTCGTCGACGGCATAGCGCGCGGTGAACGTCGTCCCACCCGGGTAGCGCTTGCCGTGGAAGAAATCCACCCATTGCCCGGGAGGCAGGTAGACGGTGCGCTGCCCGCCGGCCTCGAGCACGGGTGCCACGAGCAGGTCGTCGCCGAAGAAATACTCGTACGGCTGCTTGTACGCCTCTTCCAGCTCCGGATGCTGCAAGTAGAGCGGCCGCAGCAACGGCATCGCGTCGCGGTGGGCCAGCCAAGCGTAGGTGTAGATATAGGGAATGAGCTGGGTGCGCAGAGTGAAGTACTTGCGCATGAGCGCCAGGCCCTTGTCTCCGTACACCCACGGCATGCGCGTGTTGCCCTCGCGGGGATTGGCGTGCGCGCTGTGCATGCGCAGGAGCGGACTGAAGGTCCCGAACTGGATCCAGCGCGCGTAGAGGTCGAAATCGATCTTCGCCCCATGGAAACCGCCGATGTCGTGGCTGATGTAAGGCACCAGCACATTGCCGCCACGGGCGGTGAAGGCAACCTCATAAGCGAGTACCGGCCACTCCGAATAGGTGTCGCCGGTGAAGAAGCCCGGGTATCGCTGGCTTCCCCAGTCGCCATAGCGTCCGAGAATGAAACCGCGCTTGCCGGTCGCCTGCTGGGTGAAGTCGTAGAACACCTTGTTGGTCCAGAACTGCGGGTTGAGGCCCGGCATCGTGGTCGCGCCGCTGCCCCCGTCTACCCACCACAGGTCCACGCCCTGGCGCATCAGCGGCTCGTGCAGCTGGCGCATGAAGATCTCCGCCTGCTTCTGGTCCGACAGGTCGAAGGCGATTCGCTCGGAGGGACGCACATCGCGGATCGCCACGGGACCGCGCAGCAATCCGCCGCCCGCGCGGCCGGGCTCGACCCGCAACACGATGTGATTGACTTCGCCGGGCTTCGCGACCGCGGCGATGTCCGTGTAAGTGAGGCGCTGGGGCCACTGGATGCGGCTGTGCTGAAGCTCCTTGCCGTTGACGAAGACACGGTAGCTCTTGTCGACCTCGCCTAGCACCAGATAGAGCGATGCGGGCAGGCTCGCCGGCAGCGGCACATAGGCGCGATACCACGCCACGCCGCGGTAGTTCGCATAGCCCTGTGCCTGCCACGAACGGTCGGCCTTGGCCGTCTTCCAGCGTCGTGCGTCGAATTCGGGCGCGTACCACTTGGCATCCAGGCCGCGATCGTCCGGATCGGTGGCGAAGGTCCATTGGTAGGAGAGGTCGACGTCGAGCGTCGCCTTGGCCTGCGGTGGCCGGCCCAGCGCGTCCAACACGGCGGGCGCGTGACTGTCGTCGTGAGAGAGGATGCTCTCCTCGGTGTTGGCATAGCCCGGATGGTCGTTGAGACTCAGCTTCACGCCGCGCGCATGCAGCCAGGTGATGAAGCGGTCCGGCTGCGGGATCAGCGGACTCCAGTCGTAACCGCCGTCCCAGCCGTAGTCGTGCCAGGCGAAATCCAGCACCAGCGTATCGAAGGGAATATGCGCACTGCGCAGGCGCGTCACCTCGTCTTCCAGCATCTTCTGGTTGTAGCGCTGGAAGGCCGGCTGCTTGGCTTCGGCGGTGCCCGGGAAGTATTCGAAGTTGAAGTCGGTGATCCACGGCCCCAGCACGTAGCGCGGGATCATCGGGATCCGGCCGCTGAGCGTGGCGTAGTCGCCCAGCACCTTGCGATAGTCGTCGCCGTAGGCGAACAGGTACCAATCCTGGCCGCTTCGATCCTTGCGCGCTTCGATCCAACGCGCGGAGGCATTCCACAGTGGCGTCGTGCTGTCGTCGATGAAGGCGTAGCCGCTGCGGCTGAGCAGGCCGGGTTTGGCTTTCTCAAGCTTCACCTCGATGCCGGGGATCACATCATCGACCGGGCTGTCGAGCGGATTGGCGGTGAGATTGGCCTTGGCGATGTTGTCGAGCGAATAGGTCAGGCCACCGAGGTTCTGCGCATCCTCGACGCCCGGACGCCACTCGCCCGGCTTGCCGGCGGTCCACGTCACCTTGAGGTTACCGGCGTTGAAAGGGCCGGAGTTCAGGCGGTAACGCAGCGTCATCGCATCGGTCGCGGCGATCAACCAGCCGTTCTCGCGGGACACATGGACGTCCACCGGCGCCCAGTCGCGCTTCTGCACCACGGCGGTGGGCACATCGACAAAACCGCCGCCGGGCGAGTACTCCATACGCACCAGGCTCGACGTGAGGAAGGAAAAGCGCGCGTGGTCGGCCGTGACGATGGACGAATGGGGCTTGATCGCCGGCCCCGCACAGGCGACGACCCAGAACGCCAGCACCGCCACCGGACCGCCACGCCACCACCGACCGCGAAAAAGCATGAGCCCTCCCCCTGTTTCGTCAGAACGCGACGTCGCACCGGCAGGCGCCACTGGCCTGGGCACGATCGCTCGCGTGGATACCGGCGGAAGCTAGCCCAACGACATGCCCGTGGGGAGGTGGCAAAACGGCCACGCCCTTCCCTTTCGGGCGTGCGTCGCTTTTCCCGCCGCGCCCGTCGCGGTGCGACTTAACCGCCGGAACTACGGCACGGGGCCGCCAGCCGTTCGCGCGGATAAAAAAAGCCCCCGAGACATTTTCTCTCGGGGGCTTCGGACTACCACGGGAACATACCGAACGTCCGGCGCCTCGATGGTGCCGCCCTGAGCACCGGACCCGCACAGAATGGGCGAACGCCAGGCATCGCGCCATGCGGCGAGCTCCGATTGCAGCGTCAGAAATGCATCGATGCCAGGCCATCCTCCGGGGTGCCGCTGCTTTCACGCCGATCCTCACTCCCGGGTGGAGATACATCGGTGGCGGAAATGGCTCGGTCCTGTGCGTCGCGCGCCGAAGCTTTATCCAGCTTCATCGATGAGCCTTCCGCCACGTCCAAGGTGGAGGTGATCCGACTTCCGTCCATGAAGCGCACCGACACTTCGATGGCCGGGCTTTGCGCCTGGTCGCGAGGTTTCAATTCGCCGAGGCTGCGTCGGGTGAAGCCGATATCCAGCGGTATGCGGCGCTGCACGTCCGCCTGCAAATAGTCCTCGAAGAAGCGCTGCTGCCGGGGATCCTCCAGCACGTCACGAACCGTGATCGACGGCATGGGGTAATCCAGGACGGGCAAGGAGCGGTCGACATAGACGGACGCCGGGTCCGCCGGATCGACGATGCGCAAGGCATAGGCCTTCTTCCAACCCGACGGCACCGTGTCGTGGAAATGCATCAGCTGCAAGAAGGCCGACATGACGACGGGGTCGGTACGCCTGCGGCGGACGTCGTAGCGTTCCGTTTGTCCCCAGCTCCGCGCTACGCCGTATTTGTTCAATGTGCGCGTTTGCAGATCGCCGACGTAGACCTCTTTCCACTGCTCGCCATGGTCGATCCGCGCGAGCATCGCCCGTTCCTCCTCCGGCGTGCATCCGTTGCACCAGTACAGGTCCGCCGCGCGCGATGCCGGAACGAACGCGCACATCCCAAAGGCCATACTCAGAAGCCGGCCGATCATGGTGTCCTCCTCCCTAGCTGACTACAGCGTGCTTCCCGCCTGCCTACATAAAAATCAGCCAGCACCACAGGTTAAACAATCGGCGCAATCCAAAACGCTAGGAAACAGGCAGACAATCGTATGCCTACACGCGAAAGCCATGCCGTGGAAACCGCTTATGGACGTCCAAAAGAAAGGCCCCCATTGCGGGGGCCTGGTGTGCACAGGGAGACACTGCGCCGGCTTGTCGGTGGGGAGAGAGGGAGGAGGGAGTCCGACCCGCCGGCGAGGCATAGATTGCGCGATGGCCGCGGATCTCTCCATGAGGAAAATCCGATTTAATAGAACAAGTTCAATATCGCATCCCGAGCGCCATGCCCCGTCCTCCTCGTCTTCGACCTTATCGGCCTTCCGATCGCGCAGCCTGCATCACGTTGTTCGAAAGCAATGTGCCCGAGTACTTCGGCGCCCACGAAAGGTGCGACTTTCTTTCCTGCATCGATGAAGACATCGGCCCTTACTTCGTTCTCGACAGCGGCGGCCAGGCGATCGGCTGCGGCGGCTACGCCATGCATCCGGAAATGCCGGCATCCGTCAGCCTCACTTGGGGAATGGTCCGCCGCGACCTGCACGGCCAGGGCTTGGGCTCGCAGCTGTTGACCGGGCGGCTCGAACGTATCCGCACAGAAGGCCGGTTTGCCCAGGTACGCATCGAGACGACGCCCATGAGCGCCGGCTTCTTCGCGCGCTTCGGTTTTATCCCGGTACGAACCGTGGCGAACGGCTTCGGCGAAGGCTACGACCTGATCGAAATGTCGCTCGCGCTCCGATAGCGGCAGGCTTCTGGGCAACTCGGCCGAAATGAGCTCAGGCGTGTAGCGACTCGGCGTATCGCTTCAGCAGTTCGAGCGTTCCCGACCAATAGAACGCCAGATGGCGATAGATCGTATCCGTGGGAAATCCGGCCAGCGTCAGTTCGAGACGAGTCCCCTCGCCTGCCGACTTCAACCGGAAATCCAGGTGCGTATAGCTCTCTGGCACGTCCGGCAGATGCGAGATGGAGCCCAGGTGCGTATAGCCGAGCCGCTGCCCGGGCTCGAACGCCAGCACGGTTCCGCGATTCTCGAAACGTCCGTAGTGGACGCCGCGCACGATGACTGCCCCGCCCACGCGCCAGTCGGCCAGCACCTCCAGCTTCATCTCCGGCTCGCCCATCCAGGCGGCCATATGCGCCGGCTCGGTCAGCGCCTGCCACACGATCGGCACGGATGCGTCGATCGTGACGCTCTCGGTCATGGGCGGATGCATGGCTTTTCCGGATAGGGCTGAGCGAAACATCCTAGCGCACAGCGGTCATGGGGCGAGTACTCCGCACACGGTCGACAGCGTCGGGTGCCCATCCGCAATAGGAGATCGACGCCGATGCGGTAGGGGAACCGCGCCGACGCACTTCCCCTACAAAATTTCGACAGCGCATGTAAGCCCACGCCGGCAGACACCCACATGATGCTTTGCTAGCTTGACGCATCACGTGCTGACGCGCTTCACGCGATGACGGCGCCCCACCCGCGCGGATGCAGGTAGCCGGACGACCGCGCAGGCGATCCACCGATGCATAAGAAGAAGGAGTCGACCATGGCTGGCCAGGATCAGACGGCGGGCTCGAACCCCTCCATCCCGACCATGGACGAAGCCGCCGCCGAGGCGCCCACCAATCCGCTCGGTCGTCCGTTCTATCTGGGCGACGAGACCGAAGATGCGCAGCAACGCCTGCTGGCACGCCTCACCGGCATCCACCTGGCGGTGAACGTCATCAACGACCTGCTCGCCAACAGCGAGGCCTTTCGCGATCAGCAGGCGTGCGGACAGGAGGCTTCCCCCGGCGAATGGCCGCTGCCGCCGACCTGCGTGGAAGGCCTGTTCGTCGCAGTGCATTTCCTCAGCGAATACGCACAGTCCCTGAGCCTACGCGCCCTGGAGTTCGGTGACGGCACGACCGGCTGACCGTTCACACCGCCGACGAGCACGGGGGCCGCGCGCCTCCGCCACCAACGCCTTCTGCCCATGCGACCGCATCTAACCGTATGAGTCGCCGGTCGTCCGCCATCCGCGGGTCCTGAGCACACATCAGCCTGGGGCTGCGCAAACTCCGAAGATGAAAGTGGTCCCCCCATTGCGGGGGGACCCGCGACCGACCCGTACAAGAGGGGGAAGAAACGGGACGGCCACGGCCCATGTGCCATGGGGAAGCATGGCGCGGGCAGGGATAGATTGCTTTACCGGCCAGCCCCGGTCTGTAGGCGAATGCCGCTTCCATGCGTGCGTGTCGTGCGCGTTGGCATGCAAGCCATCGCGGCCATTGGCAGGGGGAAGCGGGTCTATGGGCGGCCCCAAAGACCCCACCTTTTGGCGAACATCGCCGTCCATGGCCCAGCGCGCCGCCCAGAGGAAGGTCATACCGGCAGGGGCGGATTCGTGCTTAAGTGTCCCGCAACCGACCTGCCGGACCCGGCGCCCCGTGAAAATGCAGGCTCTCGCTCCGCGTCTGTATGCAGCGCTTCTGACGGCGCATCTGGCCGTGCTGGCCACCGAGCCGCCGCGGGTACTCACCTGGAGCTACGTGCTGGTGCTGGCCGTGCTGGGCTTCACCCTGGTGCTCGCCGCACGCCGCGTGCACCTGAGCGTGGCGCATAACCGGCCGCTATGGGCGTTACTGCTGGCCTCCCTGCTGAGCCAGGCGATCGCCTTCGGGTTGCTGTTCGCCGACTCGCTGGCCAATCCGCAAGGCACCCTGGTCGCCGTCGATCCCACCTTCTACTTCTGCCTCGGCAGCCTGCTGCTCACGATCGCCGCCGCCTATGAGCCGGTCGCGCCGGCGTACCGCTGGGCCAGCGTGGTGGATGCAGCGCTCGCCGCGCTGATCGCGCTGATGTTCTATGGATTGGTGCGCGCGCTGGTGGCCGGCGCCGAGACGCATCCGGAGAACGCGCGCGTCGTGATGTGGATGTTCGACGGCATGGCCTTGTTCGTGGCGCTGTTCGCCACCCTGCGCTTTCTCGGCACGCGACGGCGCGACGAGCGGCGCTTCTACGCCGTGCTCACCGCGTTCGCATGGATCGAATTGTTCGCTCCGGCCGCGCACAACCGCTTCATCCTTTCCAGCGAATCCTACGTGCCGGAACTCCTGCTCGGCCTGCCCTTCGCGCTCGTCGGACTCATGATGAGCCGCCGCCGCGGCGACTGGCTGCGCGGCTATCGGCCATCCACGCGCATGCGTCACCTGGCCGGCACGATCAGCCCCTTCGTGCTCAGCCTGGCGCTGTGTCTGCTCGCCTTCGGCTATTTGCATGCGCACCCGGGCGTGGCGGTGGCCGCATTGATCGTCGGCGTCGCCTCTTATGCGGTGCGCGCCGCACTGATGCTGGGCCGCCACCTCGCGTCCGAGGACGAGCTCAAGCGCCTGCATCACGGCCTGCGCCGCGCCGCGCTGCGCGACGACCTGACGCAGCTGCTCAACCGCCGCGGTTTCTATCGCGTGTTCGATCAGGAATGGGAACGCGCGCGCCGGCAGCGCACCCCGCTGGCGGTGGCCATGCTGGACATCGACAGCTTCAAGGCCTTCAACGACACCTATGGCCATCTGGCCGGCGACCAGTGCCTTGCGTCCGTGGCCAACGCGCTGGCCGGCGAAGTCGCCGCCATGCCGGGAGTCACGCTGGCCCGCGCCGGAGGAGAGGAATTCGTCGTGCTGATGGCCGGCCACGCTCCGCACGCCGCCGGAGCCGCGCTCGAACGGCTGCGCCAGCGCGTGGAAGCCTTGCGCATTCTTCACGTCCGCGGCGTCTCCGGCTTCGTTACCGTAAGCGCCGGTATCGCTTCCAATGTCCTGATGCCGTATGCCGACGCCGAAGCGCTGCTCAACGCAGCGGACGCCGCGCTCTATGAAGCCAAGCATGCGGGAAGAAACCAGCTGGCCTGGGCGGCGGCGCCGGATGCGAAGGCGATGTCCTGACAGCCCGTCGCACGACGCTCAGCGTGCCTGGAAAAATTGCCAACCGCTCCACAGGCCCACTCCTAGCGCAGCCACCATGCCGAGGCAGTAAAGCCATATCGCCACCGTACGCAATCGCCAGTCCCCCACGCCGAGCGCCTTCCTGTGCGTCGACAGGTCCCAGAGAAAATCCGGATAGCGGGAAAACAACCTCGGCTTGCCGACCGCTTCGTAGATCTGCGGATAGCGGCTGCGCAACCGCAAATTCAGGCCGATCGAAAGCGAGGTGAAGACCAGGACATAAACCCCGGCGAAGATCGGAATCGCCCAAGGAAGCCAGCTGCTCAAGGAGCCTCCCGGTAACGCTTCACCCAGGACTCGAACAACGGCGCCGCGCGATCGTATGCCGCCTTGTCATTCGCACTGAGCGTGAAGATCAAATAGAAGTCGCCCTCCTCGCCGTAGACGACGCGCTCCCACGGGCCGCCGCGGCCTGGGAAAAACGTGAGCGAACGCCATGCATGCCCATCCCCCGTCGCCACCGTGCCAGCTTCGGCGATGGCGATGTCCGGCCGTTTTTCGAGGAATGTACGCCGGTCCTGATCGATGAACGCCTTGAGCGAGGCGGATTCAGGCACTCTCGGCTTGTAAACGGCCCTCGCATAGACCACCGCGGGCGCATCGCCGAAGCTGCGGCCATCCGGAACCAGCACGTTGGCATCCTGCTCGATACTGCGCGCGCGGTCCTGGTGCCAACCGGGCAAGGGCGGCACCTTTGGCCACCAGTAGAAACACATTCGGGTTTCGCAAACGACCGCGAACTTTTCGACTTCCGCGCCAGCCGCAAGCGGCAACAAGGCAAGACATAGCAAAGCAAGAGGCTTGAGCATTCCTTCGCTCCGGTGTGTGGGCGCGTACATCTTAGGAGGTTGAGCCGGGCGAGTAAGGGCATGCGGCCTCGATTGCCTGGCCTTGCCGTGGGTCGAGGCCTTAGTTCTCCTCGAAAACCGGCACGCCGCTCCCGTCCCAAGAAAACCGCTGCATATACGGCGCCCGCCGCGCCGAACACCCCCACCCCGCCCCGCCATTGGCGTGATAGATGATCCAGTCCGCCCCATCGGGCGACTTGAAGAACCCGTTATGCCCCGTCGCATACACCCCATGCGCCGGCGAGCTCTTCACGACCGGTGCCGGCGCTTTTGTCCAGGATGTCGGATCCAGCAGGTCCGCGTCGGCATCCGCCGTCAACATCCCGATCGCATAGCCGTCCGACCAGCACGCGCTCGCCGAATACGTCAGGAACACCTTGCCTCGAGGGCCAGCCAGAAACTCGGGCGCCTCCAGGATCTTCCGCCCGCCCTGCATCTCCCACGCGAACGTCGGCGCAGCGATGTCCGCCTCCGGCCCCGCCAGCGTCCACGGATTGCGCATCGGCGCGATGACCAGATCGCTGTGGTCGTCCACGTACGCCGAATAGGCGAAATACAGCTTCCCGCGATGCTGGAACACCGTGCCGTCGATCCCCGTACGCCGCGTGCGCAGCATGCCTTTGTCGACCCATTGACCTTGGGTGGGATCGGCCGACGCGTTTTCCAGCACGAACACGTGCCTGTGCGCGTCGTCGTTGTGGACCTTGTCCGCGCCGGAGTAGTACAGGTACCACTTGCCATCCAGGAAGTGCAGTTCAGGTGCCCAGATAGCCGCGGAATGAGGGCCGCTCGGCGGCGCGTGCCACACCGTCATAGGCGTCGCCTCGCGGAGCTTCGCCATGTCGCGCGTCTTCCACAGGGAAATGCGGTCGCCCTGCGTATGCATGTAGTAGTAGAACCCGTCCCGCTGCGCCACCCACGGATCCGGCCCCGAGGGCAGCAGCGGGCCGATGGGAGCGCCCGCTTGCGCGGAGACGGCGAGCGGAAGACCAAGCAGCCAACCAAACAGACGTGCGCGCACCGTCAACCCCCTTTTTCTTCCGGCGCCGGCGCGGCATCGCCCGGCTCGCCATCCAGTTGCAGATAGTCCACGTCGAGCACGTGCGCGTCTCCCTCCACGTCGATCGTGTTGAAGCCGGACAACAACAACACCTTGGCGGCCGCCGTGCGCTGACCATCGACGCCCTTCGCGACGGTCGCCTGCACGCGTGCGCTATTGACCGACACCGTCGGTTCGGCCGGGAGACCGAGATCCTCGAAGCGGAC
>JBCNOA010000419.1:0-3338 GCA_039594095.1 Dyella sp. | reverse complement strand
GGCCTTGTAAGCGGAGCCGGCGGAAAGACCGACCTGGTCTACGACCTGCCCGCCGGCGTCCAGGACGGCCAGGCCGCCGTCGTCGGTGACGCCCGTGCTGTACTTGAGGTCGCCGGCCACGCTGCCGGAGTAGCCGCCGCTCGCGCTATTGGTCAGCAGCAAGTGGCAGCCCGGCGCGATCGACGTGCCGCTCGGGAAAGTCAGGCGCGTGCCGGTGGTGCCGCTGTTGTTCGATGCGTTGAATTTGTAGCCGGACAGGTCCAGCGTCGTGGCGCCGGCGTTGAACAGCTCGACGAACTCGTCGTTGCCGCCCGACGGGCCGCGCACGCGGAACTGGCTGATGCTGAGATCGGCCGCCTGCACGGAGGCGACCGACACGATTCCTAGCAGCGCGGCCCAAAGGGCGCGCCGGGCATGCTTTGCTTCCATTGACCCACTCCCTCGATGGGATCCGAACGGATCCGTCGAGGGCGGAGGCTAGCAAGTTATTACGACAGATTTGCTAAGCGGAATCTCACCTTGGGGAGGCCCCGAAGCATGGCCGCCAGAGGCTGGGTGCCATGGCCCCCAGCCGCCTCAGCCCGCGGGGAGCTGCTTCGTGCCGAAGATCTTGTCGCCGGCGTCGCCCAGGCCCGGCAGGATGTAGCCATGCTCGTTGAGCCGCTCGTCGATGGCGGCGGTGTAGATCTCGATATCGGGGTGGGCGGCCTCGATGCGCTTGAGTCCTTCCGGCGCGGCGACCAGGAACAGGCCCTTGATGCGCTTGCAGCCGGCCGCTTTGAGCATGTCCACGGTGGCGACGAGAGTGCCGGCGGTGGCGAGCATGGGATCGACGATCAGGGCGATGCGCTCGTCCATGCGGCCGGTCAGCTTCTCGTAGTAGGCGATGGGCTTGAGCGTCTCCTCGTCCCGCTGCAGGCCCACCACGCTGACCTTGGCGGCCGGGATCAGGTCCAGCACCCCGGGAAGCATGCCCAGGCCGGCGCGGAGGATGGGCACGATGGTGATCTTCTTGCCCTTGATCTGATGCACGGTCAGCGGACCGGCCCAGGCCTCGATGTGCTTGTCGACGGTCTCCAGGTCCTTGGTGGCTTCGTAGGTGAGCAACGCGGCGACTTCGGAGGCCAGTTCGCGGAACTCCTTGGTGCTGATGCCGGCGCGGCGCATCAGGCCGAGCTTGTGCTGGATGAGGGGGTGGCGGACTTCGACGAGCTTCATGAGGCGCCCTGCGTGAAGGAATGCGAGGAATTATGGCGCACCCGGCGTCCACGCTCCGGCCTCTCCAAAAAGCAAAGGCGCCGCTTCGGCGAAGCGGCGCCTTGCGGCAATCGAACCTGCTGGTTTACGGATTCGCCGCAGCGCCGCCGCTCAGACACGAGCTCATGAACTTCTTGCGGTCGTCGCCCTTGAGGGACTTGGCTTTCGGATCCGCATTGCAGGCCTTCATCTTCTCCTGCTGCGTCATCTTCGCCGGCGCGGCGGCTTCGCCCTTGAGGCAGCTGCTCATGAAGGTTTTGCGCTCGTCGCCCTTCTTGCCGGTCGCCTGCTTGTTGCAGTCGGTCATGCGCTGCTGTTGCGGCGTCAGTTCCTTCTTGGCCTGCGGCGCGGCGAAAGCGGCGGTGGAAACGGCGAGGGCCAGGGCAACGCTGGCGGCGGTCAGGCTGAAACGCAAGAACATGCGGGTACCCTCCTGGATAAGCCGGCGAGTGCCGGTGGGCGCAAGTCTATGCCCGTTGCGGCCGTTGGCTAGAGGGGGAACGCCGGGCGCCTGTCCCGGCGTTCATGCGCAGCGCGCCCGTCCTACGGGCGCGCCGGACTCAGGCCGCTTCCGCCTTCATCTTGCGCGGCCCCTGCAGCAGGGCCTGGCGCACATGCGCGACCACGAGGTCCACTTCGGCGCTGGTCACCTTGAAGTGCGGCGTGAAGCGCAGCGAATTCACGCCGCCATGGATCACGCCCACGCCGCGCTCGCGCATGTATTCCTCGATCGAGCCGGCGCCGTAGCACTTGAAGTCCGGCGACAGCTCGCAGGAGAACAGCAGGCCCGTGCCCTGCACCTTGGTGATCAGGCCGCCGAGTTCGTTCTTGAGCGCGTTGAGCTTGTCGACGAATTCCTTGCCGCGTTCGCGGATATTGGTACGCACGTCGTCGGTGAGTTCGTGCAGCGTCGCCAGCGCGACGTCGAGCGCGCGCGGATTCGCGGTCATGGTGTTGCCGTAGATGCCCTTGCGGTACAGGCCCGCGGCGCGCTCGTTCACGGCGAGCACGGAGAGCGGGTACTGGCCCGCGTTGAGCGCCTTGGAGAAGGTTTCCATGTCGGGCGCGGGCAGGTGCTCGAAGCCGGGATAGTCGGTGAGCGAGAGAACGCCGTGCGCGCGCAGGCCGGCCTGGATCGAATCGATCAACAGCATCGAGCCATGGGATTCGGTCAGATCGCGCGCGGCCTTGTAGAACTCCGGCGTCACCGCCCGGCCGGGATCGCCTTCGCCCATCACCGGTTCCAGGAACATCGCCTCGATGAACCAGCCGTGCCGGTCGGCGTCGGCGAATGCCGCTTCCAACTGCGCGACGTCGTAGGGGGCCACCGTGATCAATGTGTCTTCGTGGCGATAGCTGGCCAGGTGCTGCTGGTAGGTCTTGCGGGTGGAGTCGGAATACAGCGCGGGCTTCTCGGTGCGGCCGTGGAAGGCACCCTTCACCGCGATGCGCTTGATGCTGCGGCCCGCGTAGCGCGCGCCGGGCTCGGTCATGGCCTTCGCATTGACGTCGGCGATGCGACAGGCGAGCGATACCGACTCGGAACCCGAGTTGAGGCATAGATAGCGCGCATAGGGATTGCCGCCGCGGTTGCGGCCCAGTTCCTTGTCCATCGCCTTCGCGAAGCGCATCTGCGACACGCTCGGCGTCATCACGTTGGCCATCACCTGCGGACGGCTCATCGCCGCGCGGATCGCCTCGTTGTTATGGCCGAAGCCGAGCATCCCGTAGCCGCCGTTGTCATGAATGACGGCACCCTTGAGCGTGACGATCCACGGGCCGCGCGCGGCGGCGGGCAGATAACGGTTGATGCCGTCGTCGGGATAGAAGTTGACGAAGCCGGCTTGCGCCTGGCGCAGCTGCTCGGTCTCGTCGAGCTTGAGGAAATCGCCGAGCTCGGCGCGAAGCGCGCGATGCTGTTCTATCGCTTCGCCGATCGCCTGCGCGAGTTCGGGGTGGCTGGCGGCGAATCGCTCGATGGTCGCGTCGTCCAGGCCAGTGGTCTGCGGCGCGCCGCCGAAATCGCGCAGTTCGCGCAGCTGATCGATCACACCCATGGTGGTTCCTCCTCAAGGTACGCA
>JBCNOA010000418.1:0-3360 GCA_039594095.1 Dyella sp. | reverse complement strand
GCACATACGCGACCTGGTCGAGCTTCTTCAGCTCGCGCATCACCAGCTCGCCCACCTGCCGGGAGGGCACCTCCCGCTCGCCGCTCTTGCGCAGGTCGTTGACGATGGTACGCACCGCGACGTCGACCGCGTCGCTGGCTACCGGGCGCTTCTGCAGCGCGCGCTCAAAGCTCACGCGCAGCTTGCGTTCGTCGAAGCTTTCGCGCCGCTCGCCGCTTTTGACGATGGCCGGCAGCTTCAGCTCGGCCGTTTCGAAGGTGTTGAAGCGCTCCCCGCACTGCGGGCATTCGCGCCGTCGACGCACCGTGGTGCCGTCGTCGGCCAGACGCGAATCGATCACACGGGTGTCTTCATGCTGACAAAAGGGGCAGTGCATGGGGCGCCATTAGACGTTCAGTTGGGCCGCACTACAACCCGGCGCCGGTCGGGCCCACCAGCGGGCACCGCGGCTGAAGACGAAAAGCTGGGCAAAAAATGAAGGGGAGCACCGACCGGTCCAGCCCTCCCCGAGCCGCGACGGCGTCACGGAGAGGTGAACGCCTGGCCCCCCGCCGCACGCGTGGCGCGGGCATTCGCCTGGGAACGCCCGCGCCGATACCCGCGGTCAGCCGTAGACCGGGAACTTCCGGCACTGCGCGGTGACCTCGTCACGCACGCGGGCGATCACCGCTTCGTCGTTCGGCGCGTCCAGCACGTCGCAGATCCAGCCGGCCAGCGCGACCACGTCGGCCTCCTGGTAGCCGCGGGTGGTGACGGCCGGGGTGCCGATGCGCAGGCCGGAGGTGACGAAGGGCTTGCGCGGATCGTTCGGCACGGCGTTCTTGTTGACCGTGATGTGGGCCTTGCCCAGCGCCTCTTCCGCGTCCTTGCCGGTGACGTCGCGGCCGATCAGGTCCACCAGCATGAGGTGGTTTTCGGTGCCGCCGGAGACGATCTTGTAACCACGCTCGATGAAGGTATTGGCCATTGCCTTGGCGTTCTTCACTACCTGCTGCTGGTAGGTCTTGAACGACGGGTCCAGCGCTTCCTTGAAGGCCACCGCCTTGGCGGCGATCACGTGCATCAGCGGGCCGCCCTGGATGCCGGGGAACACGATCGACTGCAGCTTCTTCTCGATCTCCTCGCCCGCGTCCTTGGCGACGATGATGCCGCCGCGCGGGCCGCGCAGGGTCTTGTGCGTGGTGGAGGTGACCACATGCGCGTGCGGCAGCGGGTTGGGATACACGCCCGCGGCGACCAGGCCCGCCACGTGGGCCATGTCCACGAACAGGTAGGCGCCGACCTTGTCGGCGATGGCGCGGAAGCGCGCCCAGTCCATCACCTGCGAATAGGCGCTGAAACCGGCCACGATCATCTTCGGCTTGTGCTCGAGGGCCAGACGCTCGACCTCGTCGTAGTCGACCAGGCCGTGCTCGTTCACGCCGTACTGCACGGCGTTGAGGATCTTGCCCGAGAGGTTGACCTTGGCGCCGTGGGTCAAATGGCCGCCGTGGGCCAGGCTCATGCCCAGGATGGTGTCGCCCGGATTGAGGAGCGCAAAGTACACCGCCTGGTTGGCCTGCGAGCCGGAATGCGGCTGCACGTTGGCGTAGGTGGCGCCGAACAGTTCCTTCAGGCGGTCGATGGCCAGGCGTTCGGCCACGTCCACATATTCGCAGCCGCCGTAATAGCGCTTGCCCGGATAGCCTTCCGCGTATTTGTTGGTCAGCACGCTGCCCTGGGCCTCCAGCACGCGCGGGCTGGCGTAGTTTTCGGAGGCGATCAGCTCGACGTGGTCTTCCTGCCGGCGCGCCTCGTCGGCCATGGCCTTGGCCAGCTCATCGTCGAAGCCGGCGATCGTCTCGTTCTTGGAAAACATCCTGACCTCTGCGGGTGGCGGCGGGGAATAAGCGCGAAATTGTAGCGCCCGGGGGGATGAGGGGCCACCGCCGGAAGGCCCGGAAAACCGCATACCGGCGCGTATTGGGCCGCCGGACGGCTGCTCCGGACGCGCTTGTCGGAAGCGGCCCGCCGGGGCAGCATGGCCGCCTCCCCTGCCCCGGAGTCCGACCCATGCAATGGCGTTCCCTTGGCAAGCAGCACCTGCGCGTTTCCGCCCTCGGCCTCGGCTGCATGGGCATGTCCTCCGACTTCTACGGCGAGACCGATCGCGGCGAGAGCATCGCCACCGTACACGCGGCTCTGGATGCGGGCGTCACCCTGCTGGACACGGGCGACTTCTACGGCATGGGCCACAACGAAATGCTGCTGGGCGAGGCCCTCGCCGGCCGGCCGCGCGACAGCTACCTGCTGAGCGTGAAGTTCGGCGCCCAGCGCGGTCCCGGCGGCGACTGGCTCGGCTACGACGCGCGGCCGGCCGCGGTGAAGACCGCCCTGGCCTACTCGCTCCGCCGCCTGCGCACGGATTACGTGGACATCTATCGGCCGGCACGGCTCGACCCGGCCGTACCGATCGAGGACACGGTCGGCGCCATCGCCGATCTAGTGAAAGCGGGCTACGTGCGCCACCTGGGGCTTTCGGAAGTGAGCGCTCCGACCATCCGGCGTGCCGATGCCGTGTTGCCCGTGACGGACCTGCAGATCGAATACTCCCTGGTCAGCCGCGGCATCGAGGACGCCATCCTGCCCGCCTGCCGCGAGCTGAGCATCGGGGTCACCGCCTACGGCGTGCTCTCGCGCGGGCTAATCAGCGGCCACTGGGACGCCTCGCGCCAGACCGGCGCCCGCGATTTCCGCAGCCACAGTCCCCGCTTCCAGGGCGACAACCTGCGCCACAACCTCGGCCTGGTCGAACAACTGCGGGAACTGGCCGCCGCCCACGGCGTGAGCGTCGCCCAGCTCGCCATCGCCTGGGTGCTGGCCCAGGGCGGGGATATCGTGCCGCTGGTCGGCGCGCGCACCCGCACCCGTCTGGCCGAGGCGATCGGTGCGCTGGACGTGCGGCTGAGCCAGGACGAACTGGGGGCGATCGAACGCGCGGTACCCAAGGGCGCGGTGGCGGGCGACAGGTACAGCGCGCAGGGCATGGCTTCGCTCGACAGCGAACGCTGACGTCCTGCCCTATCGCGTTCCGGCCCGGCCTGCGTGCTTGGTGGCCGAGACCAGTACGTAGCTGATGATCATCAGCAGCAGCCAGGATCCAAGCTTGCTCAGCGGCACCACGCTCCAGCCGGCGCGCTGCGCCGGATAATGCCACGCGGCCGCGAACGTGCCCACGTTCTCGCCCAGCCAGATGAACGTGGCCACCAGCACGAATCCCAGCAGCAGCGGCATGCGGCGGTACGCGTCGCGCACGCGGAAATGAACCCACGCCGGGCCGAAGAGCATGGCCACCGCGGCGAACAGAAGCCAGCGGAGGTC
>JBCNOA010000417.1:0-3368 GCA_039594095.1 Dyella sp. | reverse complement strand
CAGCGGAAGCCACGCGCGGCGGCCACGCTCATGGGGCCGCGGCCGCCGCCGGTGCGGCCTGCTGGGCGCGTTCGCGCAAGGCGTTGTGGCGAAGCCATGCGGCGATCATGCGGAGCTGGTCTTCGCCCAGGCGGTCCTTCCAGGCAGGCATGGTGCCGTTGCGGCCGTCGCGGATGCTTTGCGTGACGCTGGCGAGGTCGCCGCCGTAGATCCAGCTGTGGTCCGTCAGGTCCGGCGCGCCCAGGGCCTTGTTGCCCTTGCCGTCGGCGCCGTGGCACGCCACGCAGGTTTCCTTGAAGCGGGCTTCGCCAGCCTGCGCGCGAGCCGTGTCGTGCGGGGCGCCGGAGAGGCTGAGCACGTAATTGGCCACCTCGGACACGCCCTGTTCGCCGAGCACGGCACCCCAAGGCGGCATGACGCCGTTGCGGCCGTTCAACGCGGTGGCGATCACGAACTCGCCGTCGTCGCCATTGACGGTGAGCGCGGGGAAGCCGTAGCCGCCCTCAGCCTTGACGCCATGGCAGGCAGCGCAGTTGTCCTGGAACAGACGGTGGCCGTACTGCAGGGCCACATCGTCCTGGGACAGGCGATCCACGGGGTATTGGCGATAGCGGGCGAACATCTCGCTCAGCTTCCTGGCGTTCTCTTCGCGGGCTTGCGCCACCTGTTGCTCGGAGGTCCAGCCGAGCACGCCCCTGAAGTTGCCGAAGCCGGGGAACAGCACCAGGTAGCCGATCGCCACGAAGAGCGAAGCGAGCGACATGATCGCCCACCAGCGCGGCAGCCTGCGCACCGATTCGCGCAGCTTGCCGCCGTCCCACGCATGGCCGGTGGTGCCGTCGCCTTCGATCGGGATCTTCACCCGCGTGCCGTAGAAGTACAGGAAGATCGCCAGGCCGATGTTGCTGGAGATCAGCACGCCGACGTAGATGCTCCAAAACAGGCTCATCGGGCGTCCTCCCCGGTGCGCGGCAGGACACGATCGTGCTCCAGCGGCAGGCGCGCGGCAGCGTCGAAGGTCTTCTTGTTGTGGCGGCTCCAGGCCCAGGCCCAGATGCCGAGGAACAGGCCCATCAGCACGAGGATGCTGATCCCGTAGAGGTGTCCGATCCAACTGGCGCTCATGGTGCGTTCTCCGCGGGAACGGTGGCGGCGTGCACACCGGTGGCAGGCAGGGCGGTGCCCAGGCTTTGGAGGTAAGCGACGATGGCGTCCATCTCGGTCTTGCCCTTGAGCGCGGCCGGGGCCGCAGCGATCTCGGCGTCGGTGTAGGGCGTGCCGAGCTGGCGCAGCACCTTCATGCGGGCCTGCACGTCGGCAGCATCGAGCGGCCGCTCGGCCAGCCACGGGTAGCCGGGCATGTTCGAGTCCTTGCCGCCCGGCACGCCACGCGGATCCATCAGATGCCGGCGATGCCAGTCGTCGCTGTACTTGCCGCCGACGCGGGCGAGGTCGGGGCCGGTGCGCTTGCTGCCCCACTGGTGCGGATGGTCGTACACGGATTCGCCGGCGTCGGAGTAGTGGCCATAGCGTTCGGTCTCCGCGCGCAGCGTTCGGATCATCTGCGAATGGCAGCCGTAGCAGCCTTCGCGCACGTAGACATCGAAACCGGCCAGGCGCAGCGGATCGCGCGGTTCCACGCCGGGCAGCGGCTTGATCACGTGGGCCTGGAAGAACAGCGGGATGATTTCGGCCAGGCCGCCGAAAGAGACGGCCAGGGCGATCAGCACGCCGAGCAGGCCGGCGTGGGTTTCGATGAACTCGAAGTAGCGGTAGCGGCGGAAGCCGGTGTTCTGCGTGTCGCTCATGGATCAGGCTCCCTGCGGAATGGCGACGGGTTCGACGCCGCGCTCGCGCGCGGGGGCCCAGGTGCGCCACATGTTCCACGCCATCACGCCCATGCCGGCCACGATCATGGCGCCACCCATCGCGCGGATGACGTACATCGGGTGGATGGCGCGCAGGCTGTCCATGAAGCTGTAGGCGAGCGAGCCGCTGGGCAGCGTTTCGCGCCACATCACGCCTTCGGTGACGCCCGCGGCCCACATCGCGAACACGTACATGATGGTGCCGCCGACATGCATCCAGAAATGCACGTTGATGGCGCGCACCGAATGCATTTCCTCGCGGCCCAGCACACGCGGCGCCATCGAGTACAGCGAGCCGATCGTGATCATCGCCACCCATCCGAGCGCGCCGGAGTGCACGTGGGCGATGGTCCAATCGGTGTAGTGGGAGATGGCGTTGACGCTCTTGATCGCCATCATCGAGCCTTCGAAAGTGGCGGCGGCGTAGAACACCAGCGCCATCACCATGAACTTGGAGATGGGATCGGTCTTGAGCTTGTGCCATGCGCCGTTGTAGGTCATCAGGCCGTTGGCGGCCGAGCCCCAGCTGGGCATCAGCAGGATCAGCGAGAAGATCATGCCCACCGACTGCACCCAATCCGGCAGCGCCGTGTACAGCAGGTGGTGCGAGCCCGCCCACATGTACATGGAGATCAGCGCCCAGAAGTTGACGATGGAGAAGCGGTAGCTCCACAGCGGCCGGTCGGCCTGGCGCGGCACGAAGTAGTACATCATCGCCAGGAAGCCGGCGGTCAGGAAGAACGCCACCGCGTTGTGGCCGTACCACCACTGCACCATCGCGTCGACGGCGCCGGAGTAGACGATGTACGACTTGGTCAGTGACACCGGAATGGCGATGTTGTTGACGATATGCAGCAGGCCGACCGCGATGATGAAGGCGCCGTAGTACCAGTTGGCCACATAGATGTGGCGGATGCGGCGTCGCGCTAGCGTGCCGAAGAAGTTCCAGCCGAAGGCGACCCAGACCACCGCGATCAGCAGGTCGATCGGCCACTCCAGTTCGGCGTATTCCTTGCTCTGGGTGATGCCCAGCGGCAGGGTGATCACCGCCGACACCAGTACGGCCTGCCAGCCCCAGAATGTGAAGCTGGCCAGCTTGTCCGAGAACAGGCGGGCGTGGCAGGTGCGCTGGACCACGTAGTAGCAGGACGCCATCAGCGCGCTACCGCCGAAGGCGAAGATCACCCCGTTGGTATGCAACGGTCGGATGCGGCTATAGGTGAGCCAGGGGATGTCGAAATTGAAGGCGGGCCAGGCGAGCTGGGCTGCGGCGAGAAGACCGACGGCCATGCCGACGATGCCCCAGAAGACAGCCGCGGCCAGGAACTGGCGGACTACCTTGTCGTTGTAGGTCAGTGGTTCCGGTGGTGATATGCCCATGGGCGTGGGTGCCTGCGTGGTGTTGGCGCGCAGGGTAGGGAGCGGGGGGCGGGGTGTTATTGACGCCGGTCAATTGGGGTGGGCGGTTTGTCGCGGTTGGTGGGGGTGTGCGGCGTTATG
>JBCNOA010000416.1:0-3387 GCA_039594095.1 Dyella sp. | reverse complement strand
CGGATTGGCTGGAGCACCAAGGCGCATAGGCAGGCTGCGGCTCACCCAGCCTGCAGGTCGGCGTTGTGTCGTGGAGCAGTCGCCGCTCTGGGAAAAAGCGCGCATCATCACGAGCTGAACATCCCCCAATCCTGGCGCTCACCGCGCGCCGAATGGAGTCCCATGTCCCTGATCGAACGCAAAGCCGGCGACCGCCAGAGCGTCGCCATCGAAACCACCGATGCCAGCCGTCTCGCCGCGACGAAAAAGCGCCTGAGCGCCGCGCAGCGGCGATGGTTGGACCAGACCGGTTTCGAGGGTGTGCCGGGCACGTTCGCGCTGCTGGCCGATGCCAACGGCAAACTGGAGCGCGTACTGGCCGGCGTGGATGCGGCGGACGCATTGAACGCGATCGCGCATCTGCCCAGGCTGTTGCCGGAAGGCACGTATCGCCTGGCTGACGAAGGGGTGCTGGCCGATAAGGCGCAGGCCGCGCTGGGCTGGGCGCTGGGCGCCTACGAGTTCACCCGCTACCGCAAGACCAAGCGCGAGCCGGCGACGCTGGCCGTGCCCACCGCCGACCTGAAGACGCTGGCGCCGCTGGTGGAAGCGACCGCGCAGGTGCGCGACCTGGTCAACACGCCGACCGAAGACATGGGCCCCAAGCAGCTTGCCGAAGCGGTGAACCAGCTGGGCAAGGCGTACAAGGCGAAGGTGCGCGAATGGGTGGGCGACGAGCTGCTCAAGGAGAACTTCCCCACCATCCACGCCGTGGGCCGCGCCAGCCATCGCTCGCCACGCCTGGTGGAGCTGAGCTGGGGCAAGAGCGGTGATCCGAAGCTGGTGGTGATCGGCAAGGGCGTGTGCTTCGACACCGGCGGCCTGGACCTGAAGCCGGCCGACGGCATGCGCTGGATGAAGAAGGACATGGGCGGCGCCGCGCACGCGATCGCGCTGGCGCGCCTGATCATGGAAGCGAAGCTGCCGGTGCGGCTGACACTGCTGATTCCCGCCGTGGAGAACGCCGTGAGCGGCAATGCGCTGCGTCCCGGCGAAGTGGTGGTCACGCGCGGCGGCCACAGCGTGGAGATCGACAATACCGACGCCGAAGGCCGCCTGGTGCTGTGCGACGCGCTGGCCTATGCGGGCGAACAGGAGCCGGAGCTGATCATCGACTTCGCCACGCTCACCGGCGCGGCGCGCGTGGCGCTGGGCCCCGATCTGCCGGCGCTGTTCGCCAACCGCGACGATCTGGCGGAACAGGCGCTGGCCGCGGGCCGCGCGACGCACGATCCGCTGTGGCGCCTGCCGCTGTGGCGTCCGTACCGGAAGATGCTGGAGTCGTATATCGCCGATTTCGCCAACAGCGGCACCTCGCGGCATGCCGGCGCGATCACGGCGGCACTGTATCTGGAGCGCTTCGTCGCCGACGGTACGCCCTGGCTGCATCTGGACACCTACGCATGGAACGACGGCGACCGCCCCGGCCGCCCGCGCGGCGGCGAGGCGATGGGCCTGCGCGCGATGTTCGCGCTGTTGCAGCAACGGTATGGGCGCAGCTGAGGCGGCCATACCGTTGTTCGGAAAACGGCCCGCCTGATCCGCGGGCCGTTTTCGTTTGGATGGCGCGAAGCTTGGCCGAGTGAGCCGCAGACGAATGCCTGCATGGGCGGAGCGGCAATGGAGCGCGTCCGCTGGGTTTTGCATTGCTCGCATCGACCCGAATCGCGCGTCAAAAAGACACGGCGCGAGGGAACTGGCTGAGGCGCCCCAGCTCGTGCCAGATATCGGAGAGGACCCGCTGCTTGCGCAGGAGCACGTCCTCGCTGCGGAAGCGGCGCAGGCGGAAGCCTTTGCTCTCCAGCATGACGGTGCGGGCGGAGTGATAGGACGGCGCGGCCTGCACGCGACCGTCGTCGATTTCCACGATCAATCGGCCGGGGATGCAGACCATGTCGACCAGATAGCCGGCGATCAGGTGATGGCGGCGGAACCGGTAGCGGACCATTTCCTCGCCCTGCAGGGCCAGCCACAGATGGCGCTCGGCCTGGACGCACTGATCGCGGCGGCGGTCGAGCTGGCGGCGTAGGTAATGCATGGGTGTCGCTCCTTGCGATGGACTGCGGACAGTTAGCCGTCCAAGCCCTGTCCCTCGCTATCGGCCGTCCACGCAGCGTGGCGTCGGACGCCGCTGTCGCCTGCTGACGGTCGCGCGCCACGCCGGTGCGGGCCATCGCCAGTGCCGGTTGGCATGACCTTCGGCGATGTTGCCTAGGAAGCTTCGCTGCCATCCTATGGGCTTCGTTCACAGGGAGCCCTCCATGCCGACCCTTCGCCCTCGCCTGCTCACCCTGGGCCTCGTCGCCCTGCTCGGCACGCATGCCGCCTTCGCCGCCGATGCGCCGGCCAAGCAGCCGGACCAGCCGCCGCTGAGCGAGCAGACCCAGCGTTCCGGCGGCACCATGCCGGCGGAGCAGAAGCGGCTCAACTTCGATCACGCCGAGCTGCACTTCACCGTGGACCTGGCCAAGCAGACGCTGGACGCCACCGCGCGGCTGACCTTCAGTGCGCGCGAGGCCACGGATGTCCTGCTGCTGGATCTCGACCCGAATCTCAAGATCAGCGGGATCGCGCTGGACGGCCAGGCACTGCCGACGAGCGCATGGAGCAATCCTGACGGCCGTCTGCGGATTTCCCTGACAAAGCCGCTGGCCAAGGGTGGCAAGACGACCGTGGAAATCCGCTATGGCGGCAAGCCGCACGCGGCCAAGCGCGCACCGTGGGACGGTGGCTTCGTGTGGTCCAAGACGGATGACGGCCAGCCGTGGATCGCCACGGCGGTGGAAGGCGAGGGTTGCGACCTGTTCTGGCCGTGCATCGATCACCCCATGGGCAAGCCGGACCTGGTGGACACCTACGTCACCGTGCCCAAGTCGCTCGCCGCGCCTGGCAACGGCACGCTGGTCGAGATCACCGACGAGGGCGCCAACCACACCTATCACTGGCGCGCGAAGCATCCGACGACGTATGCGATCTCGCTCAACATCGGCCCGTTCGACGTGCTGAAGGGCGACTACAAGAGCCGCTACGGCAACACCATTCCGATGCAGATGTGGTACCTGCGCGGCCACGAGGCGCAGGCGAAGCAGCTGTTCGGCGAATTCCCGCGCATGCTGGATTTCTTCGAGGAGCAGATCGGCCCCTACCCGTTCGGCGACGAAAAGATGGGCGTGGTGGAAACGCCGCATCTTGGTATGGAACACCAGACGATCAACGCGTACGGCAACGGCTATCCGCGCAGCGAGTTCGGTTTCGACTGGCTGCTGCAGCATGAGTTTTCGCACGAATGGTTCGGCAACCAGGTGACCAATGCCGACTGGGACGACATGTGGATCCACGAGGGCTTCG
>JBCNOA010000415.1:0-3390 GCA_039594095.1 Dyella sp. | reverse complement strand
CTGCCTCTGGCGGCCTGCGGCCAGTCCGACCAGACCGACGCGGGCGCCAAGGGCGGCGTGGCCGACGCCGTGAAGGAAGTGCAGCAGCAGACTTCGCCGTCCTTCATCGCCGCCCAGGTCCAGAAAGGTATCGACCAGGCCAAGCGCGAGCTGGCGACGAAGGACATCAACGTCAGCAGCGTGCACGTCGGCAACGGCCATCACGACGACGACCACAGCCATCTACCCAAGGCAGTCATCACACCGCAGGGCGATCTGGTGATCGCCGGCAAGACCGTGCCGGCCACGCCCGAGCAGCACGCGCTGGTGGCCGATTACCGCCAGCGCATCATGGGCATCGCCGAAGCCGGCATGGACATCGGCGCGAGCGGCGCCAGCCTTGGCACCACCGCGGCGAAGGAAGCGATCTGGGGTGCGCTCAGCGGCAAGAGCGACAAGGAGATCGAGGACAGCATCAAGCCGCAGACCGCGCAGATCAAAGCCGCCGCCGTGAAGCTGTGCCAGCGCATGCCCGACCTGTTGAGCTCGCAGCAGAAGCTTGCCGCGGCCATGCCCGAGTTCCGGCCGTACGCCACCATGACGCAGAAGGATGTGGACGACTGCGGCAAGGACGCCGACAAGGATTGATCCGGTTGTGCCCGCCGGCGTCTCCGCACGGAGGCGGGACGCCGGCGCGGCCTTGGTCTATAACGGGGCTTCGTTTTCGCTAGTCGTTCGCCATGCGCCAGGGGGTTTCATGGGTACGCTGGGTCGGTTTTTCCTCGTTTGCCAACTGCTGCTCGGCAGTGGCCTGCTCGGCGCCGGCGTTCACGCCGAAGACACCGCTCCCGCCCGTTTGCGCGGCGAGGCTCTGGACAAGGAAGTCGCCCGTCTGATGCAGGCCGCGAACGTACCCGGCCTTGCCCTGGCGGTGATCGAGGACGGCAAGATCGTGCATCTGCGGGCCTACGGGCAACGCGACATCGAGAAGCAGCTGCCGCTGACGGTGGACACGGTGATGTATGCGGCGTCCATAACCAAGGCCGCCTTCACCTACGCCACGCTCAGCCTGGTGGATCAGGGCAAGCTGGATCTCGATGCATCGATCGCCAAGCTGTTGCCAAAGCCCCTGCCCGACTACGACAAGTACGCCGATCTTGCCGGCGATCCGCGCTGGCGCGCGATCACGCCGCGCATGCTGCTCAGCCATCGCGCCGGCTTTGCCAACTTCCGCTACTTTCCCCCGGGCGCCACGGCTTACGACCCGAACGGCAAGCTGAAGATCTACGCGGAACCGGGTACCCGCTACGCCTACTCGGGAGAGGGCATCAACCTGATGCAGTTCGTGCTGGAACAGGGCCAGGGTACGGACGTCGGCGAGCTGATGCGGAAGCAGTTGTTCGACCGCTTCGGCATGCATCGCACCTCGATGACCTGGCGCGCCGATTTCGCCGACGACCTCGCCATCGGTTATGACGAACAGGGCAAGCCGCTAGGGCACAAGCAGCGCGGTTCCGTGCGGGCGGCCGGCTCCATGGACACCACGCCACGCGACTATGCGCAGCTGCTGGCCGGCATGGTGCGCGGCGACGGGCTCGGTGCGAAAGCACGCGCCGAATGGCTCAAGCCCGTGCAGCGCATCGATTCGGTGCAGCAGTTCCCGACCCTGGACACGGACACCACCCACGACAACGATGGCATCCGCCTGTCCGCGGCGCTGGGTGTCACCGTGTATCGGTCACCGCAGGGACCGGCATGGTTCAAGACCGGGCACGACGATGGAACGAACAACCTGGCGCTGTGCCTGCAAGCATCGCGCGACTGCGTGCTGATCATGAGCAACAGCTCCAACGCCGAGGGCCTTTACCGCTATCTGCTCGATGCGGCGCTGGGGCCGACCTGCTACCCATGGTTCTGGGAAAGCGACATCCCCTATGATCACCCCGAATGGCGCTCGCCGGAGGTGCGCAAGCATCCGCATCCGCCCTGCGCCCCCATACGCCACGCCTTTTGACCAACGCACTTCGTTCAAGGAACAAGACATCACCATGCCGAAACGACATCTGCTCCCTCTGCTCGCCCTTTGCTCCCTCGCCGCCGGCTGCGGCAGCGGCAGCTATACCTCGACCGAACATGGGCGACTCGCGGTGCGCGGCGGCGTGGTCGAACTGAAGGCGGAGGGCGTACCCAAGGCCACCATCGACCAGGCCGGTGCGTTGAGCATCGATGGCAAGGACGTCGCGGTCGATGACCACCAACGCGACTTGCTGCGGCGCTACTACGCCAACGCCGCCGCGATCCACCAGCACGGCATCGAGACCGGCAAGGCGGGCGCGGCCATGGCCGGCGAAGCGCTCAAGGGTGTCGCCGAGTCGGTCGGCGGCGACAAGGACAGCGTGGACAAGCGGGTCGAGGCGCAGACCCAGCAGATCAACGCCCAGGTGATGAAGATCTGCGACGACCTGGCCGGCGTCAAAGCCGTGCAGGACGAACTCGCGGCGAGCCTGCCGGCGTTCAAGCCTTACGGCGCGATCATGGACGACAAGGAAATCGACGACTGCCGCAAGGGCGGTAACGACAAGGACTGAAACGTCGAACAGGGTTGGGGGCGCTGACGCCCCCAACCCGCGAACGTCGCGGCGCTTCAGCCGCCGCCACCGCCGCCTTCGTGGATACCGCCCTTGGTCAGCGTCATCGGATCGAGCAGCTTCTTCAGCTCGTCCTTCGACAGGCCCGTGGTTTCCAGCGCCACGTCCATGATCGGGCGCTTTTCCTTGTAGGCCTTCTTGGCCGTCGCCGCGCCCTTCTCGTAGCCGATGACCGGGTTGAGCGCCGTCACCAGAATCGGGTTCTTGTCCAGCGCTTCTTTCACGCGCGCCGTGTTCACCTTGAAGCCGGCGATGGCCTTGTCCGCCAGCAGCGTGCTCACGTTGGCCAGCAGGCCGATGGACTGCAGCAGGTTGTGCGCGATCAGCGGCAGCATCACGTTCAACTGGAAGTTGCCGGACTGCCCGCCGATGGTGATGGCCGCATCGTTGCCGATCACCTGCGCCGCCACCATCGCGGTGGCTTCCGGAATCACCGGATTGACCTTGCCCGGCATGATCGACGAGCCCGGCTGCAAGGGCGGCAGTTCGATCTCGCCCAGGCCGGCCAGCGGGCCGGAATTCATCCAGCGCAGGTCATTGGCGATCTTCATCAGCGCCGTCGCCAGGGCCTTGAGCTGGCCTGACAGTTCCACCGCGGCGTCCTGGCCCGACATGCCTTCGAAATAGTTCTCCGCCGAGTCGAAGCGCACGCCGGTGAGCTTCTTCAGCTCGCGCGCCACGGCCGGGCCGAACTTGGGATCCGCATTGATGCCGGTACCCACCGCCGTGCCGCCCTGCGGCAGCCGGCGCATGCGTTTGAGGC
>JBCNOA010000414.1:0-3393 GCA_039594095.1 Dyella sp. | reverse complement strand
GCCTGGAACCAGGCCTTCAGATGGGGGAAGTCGTCCAGCGACATGCCCTGCGCCTCGTGCGGCACGATCCATGGATAGCAGGCCATGTCGGCGATCGTGTAGTCCTTGCCGGCAATGAAGGCGCGGCCATCGAGCTGCTTGTCCAGCACGCCATAGAGGCGGCGCGTCTCATTGACGTAGCGGTCGATCGCGTAGGGGATCTTCTCCGGCGCGTAGCGGTTGAAATGGTGGTTCTGCCCGAGCATCGGCCCCAGGCCGCCCACCTGCCAGAACAGCCACTGCAGCACTTTGAAGCGCTCGCGCGTGTCGGCCGGCAGGAAGCGGCCGGTCTTCTCGGCCAGATAGTCGAGGATCGCCCCGGACTCGAAAATGCTCAGCGGCTCGCCGCCACCGGCAGGCGCGGTATCGACGATCGCCGGCATGCGGTTGTTGGGCGAGATGGCCAGGAAGGCCGGCTTGAACTGGTCGCCCTTGCCGATATTCACCGGCTTGATCTCGTAGGGCAGGCCGGCTTCTTCCAGGAAAAGGGTGATCTTGTGGCCGTTCGGCGTCGGCCAGTAGTGAAGTTCGATCATGAGGCAGGTCCTTGGGCGGCAATCTTTGCGATGTTCGGCTCCGGCGCGTGCCTTTCAAGTCAACGCAGACGGCCCGGGCGCCGTTCCCGGGCCCACCTCTCAAGGAGCTGCGCCAATGAAGACCCGCCTGTGCCTGATCGTCCTCGGGCTTGCCGCCGCCTGCGTCGCCCATGCGCAGGACAACACCCATCCCGCCCCCACCGGCGAGGCGATGCACGGCCAGCGGCGCCCGCCGGATCCGCAGGAGCGCGCCCAGCAACTGGCCAGGCGTCTGCAGCTCAACGACCAGCAGCAGGCGCAGATCGCTTCCATCCTGCAGGCTCAACAACAAAAACGGCAGTCGCTGCGCGATGGTGGCGCGAAAGGGCAGGAACGCCGCGATCAGGCACGCGCCATCATGGAAGACGGCGATCGCCAGATTCAGTCCGTGCTGACCGACAGCCAGCGCCAGCGCTATCTGGCCATGAAGGAACGCATGATCGAAAAGCGCCAGGAAGCACGGGGCACGCCCGAACCGTCCATGCCGATGCCTGCCGCGGGACACTGAACACACTCCACGGCGGCGCACATCATCCCGTATGCTCGGCGGCGATTTTCCCACCGAGTTCGGAGCAGGTATGGCGCGTGTCGTCGTGGTCGGCAGCATCAACATGGACCTGGTTACGCTGGCGCCGCGCTTCGCCGAGCCAGGCGAAACCATCCTTGGCGAACGCTTTCTCACCATCCCCGGCGGCAAGGGCGCCAACCAGGCGGTGGCGGCGGCTCGGCTGGGCGCCGAAGTCACGCTCGTCGGCGCCCTGGGCGATGATGCTTTCGGCCACCAGTTGCGCGCCGGCCTGGCGCGCGAGGGCATCGCGCTCGACCATGTCCTGCAAGTCGAACATGTGGGGAGCGGCACCGCGTCCATCACTGTCGCGGATGGCGAGAATTCGATCGTCGTCGTCCCGGGCGCCAACGCCAGAGTCTCGCCGGCGCAGGTGGAAAAGGCGAGCGAAGCGATCGGCCGCGCCGAAGCGGTGCTGGTGCAGATGGAGATTCCGCTGGAGACCGTGGAAGCCACATTGCGCCTCGGCCATCGCCTGGGCGTTCCGGTGATCCTCAATCCCGCACCGGCGCAAAAGCTGCCGACGGAATGGTTGAAGCTCGCACGCTACGTCACGCCGAACCAGCACGAGCTGGCGACATTGCTAGGCGCGGATGCGGGCGCCGACTTCCGCGCCCTCATGCGCCAGGCGCCGTGTCCCGTGGTGCTCACTCGCGGTGACGAAGGCGCCTGGTACCGCGAAGACGGCGAACCCGCCCACCAGCCTGGCTTCGCCGTCGACGTCGTCGACACCACCGGTGCCGGCGACACTTTCAACGGCGCGCTCGCCGTGTTCCTCACGGATGGCCTGCCCAACGCCGTACGCAAAGCCTGCGCCGCGGCCGCGCTGTCGGTGACCCGCCTCGGCGCCCAGGGTGGCATGCCGACGCGCGAAGAACTCGACGCGTGGCTCAATAACTGACGTTGACGATCACTCCGCGGGTGCGGGTGCGATCACATCGCGTTGGCCGTTGATTCCCATCGGCGAGACCAGGCCGGCGGCT
This sequence comes from Dyella sp., assembly GCA_039594095.1. Lineage (GTDB taxonomy): Bacteria > Pseudomonadota > Gammaproteobacteria > Xanthomonadales > Rhodanobacteraceae > Dyella_D. Next base: position 1,231 of record JBCNOA010000414.1, on the reverse strand, counting down.
TCCATCGCTTCCACGAGACGTGCCGCGCGGTTATAGCCGATGCGGAACTGGCGTTGCACGAAGGAGATCGAGGCGCGGCGGGTGCGAAGCACGAAGGCGGCGGCTTCGTCATAGAGCGGGTCGAGCTCTGCGTCGGCGCCTTCCTCCGTGAACAGTTCGCCGTTGCCGCCTTCGCCGGGCGGGCCGGCGAGAATTTCGTCTTTGTAGTCCGGCTCGCCGTACTGCTTGAGGTGCGCGACCACGCGATGCACTTCCTCGTCGGCGACGAAGGCGCCGTGGATGCGCTGCGGATAGCCGGTGCCCGGCGGCAGAAATAGCATGTCGCCCTGGCCGAGCAGGCTTTCCGCGCCCATCTGGTCGAGGATGGTGCGCGAGTCGATCTTGGAGGACACCTGGAAGGCGACGCGGGTCGGAATATTGGCCTTGATCAGGCCGGTGATCACGTCCACCGACGGGCGCTGCGTGGCGAGGATCAAATGGATGCCGGCGGCGCGTGCCTTCTGCGCCAGACGCGCGATCAGCTCTTCGATCTTCTTACCGGCGACCATCATGAGGTCGGCCAGCTCATCGATCACCACGACGATCATCGGCAGCGTATCGAGTGTCTCGGGAATTTCCGGGTGCGCGGGGAACGGATTGAGCAACGGCCGGCCCGCGGCGCGCGCCTCGCGTATCTTGGCGTTATAGCCCGCAAGGTTGCGCACGCGCAGTTCCGACATCAGGCGATAGCGGTTCTCCATCTCGCCGACGCACCACGCCAAGGCATTGGCCGCCAGCTTCATGTCGGTGACGACCGGCGCGAGCAGATGCGGAATGCCCTCGTAGACGGAGAGCTCCAGCATCTTCGGGTCGATCATGATCAAGCGCACTGCGTCGGGCGTGGCCTTGTACAGCATCGACAGGATCATCGCGTTCACTGCCACCGACTTGCCGGAGCCGGTGGTTCCGGCGACCAGCATGTGCGGCGCGCGCGCGAGGTCGGCCACCATCGGCTCGCCGGTGATGCCTTTGCCCATCGCGAGGGTGAGTAAGGAATCGGAACTGCGGTATTCGCGCGAGTCGAGAATTTCCGACAGGGCGATCATCTGGCGCTGCTCGTTCGGCAGCTCCAGGCCCATGCAAGTCTTGCCGGGAATCGTTTCGACCACGCGGATCGAGGTGCGACCAAGGCCACGGGCGAGATCCTTCATCAGCGCGACGATCTGATTGCCGCGCACACCGACTGCCGGCT
>JBCNOA010000413.1:0-3399 GCA_039594095.1 Dyella sp. | reverse complement strand
TCCCCACGGCTTCGCCTGCAAGCTCGCCGCAGGGCATCGACGTCGCCGCCGACGGCAGCGTCTGGTACGCCGAGACCGCCGCCGGCAAGCTCGCGGTACGGCATCCCGACGGCAGCTCGTCGGAGTACCCGGTTCCCAACGGCGGCCAGCCCTTCATCGTGAAGGCCGCCGCCGACGGCATCTGGTTCACCGACAGCGGCCATCGCGCCATCGGCCATCTGGATCCGCGCAGCGGCAAGATCGACGAGTACGCGATTCCCTCCGGCGCGTCGCCGTTCTTCATCCAGATCGCGGCAGACGGCAGCAAATGGTTCACCGAGACCGCCGGCCTGGGCCGGCTGTCGCCGCAAGGCGCCATCACCGAATGGACGTTCACGCTGGAGCATCCGGACGACAACATGGAGCAGTTGAGTCTGGACCCGTGGGGCAACGTCTGGTTCGTCGAACGCAACTTCGACGGCGTCGGCGCCGCGGGCACCAACAAAGTGCGTCGCCTGAACCCGCGCACCAACGTGGTCAGCACCTACGCCGTGCCCACGCTCGGCGGCACGCCGTCCGGCGTGGTAGCGAATGCCGATGGCACGGTCTGGGTGTCGGAGTACTACGCCAATGCCCTCGCGCTGCTCGATCCGCTGGTGGCACCGCACAGTGACGAAACGGTGGCGCCGGACACGCGCAAGGCTACCGGCCAGCTCGCATCGTCGCCGCGCACGGTGAGCGCACGCGCGCCCTCGACGCGGACCGCCGCGCCTCCCGCCTTGCATACCGTGCAGCCCGTGGTGACGCCCGGCTGGATCGAGTTTCCGCTACCAACGGCCAACGCCGAGGCGGAAGACATGCGCGTCGACGGTTTCGGCAACGTCTGGTTCGAGGAGGACGCGGGCTTTCTCGGCCGCCTCGATCCGTACGCGGCGCGCTACACCGAGTACGCGATCCCGTCGGCCAACAGCGGCTACTACAACATCGCGCTGGATCCGTGGAACGGCAGGCTGTGGTTCACCGAGGCCGGCGTCTTCGCGCCGGTGACGACCAAGATCGGGTATCTGACCACCCGCTAGTGAGCACTCGATGTCCACGCACGAGCCGGCCGCATGGCCGGCTCGTGTTTTAGCGCAACGCGCTTACGCCACCACGAAGCCCCACGCCCGCAGCAGGTCGTGCACGCCGTTGATGGCGAACTGCACGCCAATGCACACCAGCAGGAAACCCATCAGCCGCGCGGTCGCGTCGATGCCGGTTTCGCCCAGGAAACGCATGATCTTGGTCGAGCCGCGCAGGCACAGCCAGAACACGGCGGCGAACAGCACGGCGGTGGTGACGGCCACCAGGTGCGTCATCGGCGTCATGCGCCCGCCCGGCAGGCTGGACGCGGCGCTGATGATGAAAGCGATGGTGCCGGGACCGGTCGTGCACGGCATGGTCAGGGGAATGAAGGACACATCCGGCAATTTGGCCGTCTGTTCCTCGTGCGATGCCATCTCCGCCTGCACTTCGTCCTCGGCCTTCTTGGCCGGCGGAAACAGCATGCCGAAGCCGATGTACGACACGATCAGGCCGCCGGCGATGCGCAGGCCCGGCAACGAGATGCCGAAGCCGCCGATCACCGCGTTGCCCGCGTAGAAACACACCAGCAGCACGATGGTCACGTACAGCGTGGCCCGGTTGATCTGGCGATGGCGTTCGGCTTCCGGATAGCGCCCGGTAAGCGCCAGGAACACCGTCGCGCTGGTCAACGGATTGGAATGGGCAGCAGGCCCAGCAGACCGAACATGACGTGGTTGACGAATTCGGACATGGCCGTTCGCTCCGTGGCGATCGCGCGCAGCCTAGCAGTGCCGGCGCGGGGAAAACCGGACCGGGCCGTCAGGACCGAGGCATGTTCCTCTCGATGTCCGCCCGGCGCAGGCCGAGGTTGTCGATCAGCGCCTCGTCCAGCGGCAGCCCCAGCTCGCGCTTGAGCGCGGCGAGCCACGCGCGCACGCCTTGGAAGAAACCTTCGTTCGACGCATCGAGCTGACTCCAGCCGCCATGGATATGCGAGAGCTCCAGGCGCTCCACGATGTCGCAGAACAGCTCCTTGCGCGCGGCGACTTCCGCGGCGGGCACGCGCATCAATCCGGCGAATACCGCCATTTCGTCGGCGATGTCCATCACGGTGGGCAAGGACGCCATCTGGTGCGCCATGCGATCCAGAGCATTCATACGGTAGTCTCGGTGGCCGCCGGAACCGGGGCGAAGCGAAGCCGCCGCCGGCCTTCGCGCCATTCCAGCGTATCGCGCGTTCCGGCGCCACACCCGGCCTGGGTGTCGCACCGGTGACGCGACAGGCCTGAACCGCCACGCCGGGCCGGCTAGAATGCCAACTCCCAGGAGCTTTACGCCAAGGACCGACCCATGAAGACCTTCGCCCTCCCCTTTGCGGCGCTTTCCCTTGCCGCCCTCGCACTGCTCGCCGGCTGCGCCGGCAACAGCGTGGACTTCTCGATCGACAACCCCACCGACGCGCCGCTCACGCTCCAGATCGACGGGACCGCCTATGAGATTCCCGCGCACCAGGCCAAGAACCTGACGCTGAAAGCGGGCGGCCACAGCCTGGACGCACCGGCCACCGGCGCCCTCAAGTTCAATGTCTACGCCGGCCGCCAGGGCGCGCTCATCAACCCCACGCTGAGCGATTACGTGATCGTCAGCGAGGCCTACATCACCGACGCCTCGAAGGCGAAGAACTTCAATCCCGCCGGCGGCGGGCCGTTCGAACTCGATGGCGTACGTTTCGATGGCCCGTTCGAGCGCGCCAACGCCCTGTTCATCGAGAAGGACTGGCGCTTCGGCGTGAAGGAGCCCTTCCCCGACTCGCTCACCGGCTACGACCCCGGCAACGGCGGCAACATCTTCCGCAAGATCTTCACCGCGCCGGATTTCGTCGCCTATTTCGAAAAGCAGACCGGCCAGCCGGGCTTCTTCGAAAAGAACCGCCAGCACGCTGCACCCACGCCGCGCAAGCTGGCGCCGCCGGCCGCGCTGCCGGAATTCACCGACCCGACCCTGCAGAACGCCTCGCTCAAACTGCGCGACGTCTACCAGCGCTACCAGCACGCCGCCGATCCGTCCGAGCAGAAGCAGCTCCAGTCCGAGTACCAGAAGCTGACCATGGACTTCGTCACGGTCTTCGCCAGCCGCAGCTCCTCGCTCCCCACCGCGGAGAACGAGAAGTACAACGACTTCGTCCGCCGGACCGGCGCGATCATGGGTCAGTCCGCGCTGGTCGCGTTCTGAGCGCTTCGGCGACCGGCGCGAGCTGCGTCCGCCCCATGGCCGATGCGGATCGCCCGGCTCTGCGCGCGCTGTTCCTGCAGGCGCGCAGAGCCGCGTTTCACTGGCGCGCGGCGGACGATTTCC
>JBCNOA010000412.1:0-3412 GCA_039594095.1 Dyella sp. | reverse complement strand
GACGATGCCCTGGAGTACGTCCGGCGCGACCGCGCCGACCATTTCCGTCTCGCAGTAGCCCGGCGCCACCGCGTTCACGGTGATGCCCTTGCGCGCGCTTTCCAGCGCCAGCGATTTGGTGAAGCCGATGACGCCCGCCTTGGAGGCAGCGTAGTTGGCCTGGCCGAGCTGGCCTTTCTGACCGTTGATCGAGCTGATGTTGACGATGCGCCCGAAGCCGCGCTCGCGCATGCCGCCGACCGCCTGGCGGCACATGTTGAACATCGAGCCCAGGTTGGTGCGTATCACCTCCCACCACTGCGCTTCGTTCATGCGGTGCAGCATCGCGTCGCGGGTGATGCCGGCGTTGTTGACCAGGATGTCGACCGGCCCCAGGTCGCTCTCCACCCTTGCCAGCCCCTCGGCGCAGGCGGTGTAGTCGCCCACGTCCCAGCCGTACACGGGAATGCCCGTGTCGTCGAAGAAGGCCTGGGCCGCCTGCTCGTTGCCGCGGTAGACGGCGGCGACTCGGTGCCCTTCGGCCAGCAGACCCGTGGCGATGGCGCGGCCCAGGCCGCGGGTTCCTCCGGTGACGACGGCGACGCGTGGCATGGCGGCACTCCTGGCGGGGGCGATGCCGCCATCAGGCCAAAGCTCAAGGCGGGGCGCATTGACACCCGTCAACAAGAGCCCGCTCGTCGCGCAGGATTGACGCCGGTCAACCCACCATAGAGGCGTGCCGGACTAGCGTGTACGGACGGGTGCCCGCACGGGCGGCCAAGCGGAGAGCGACACCCATGACGCTTCCTCGCCAGGGGTATTTCGATGATCGGGAGCACGCCGCCGAGCGGCTGCTGGAGCCGTTGCTGGCCTATCGCGGCCAGCATCCGCTGGTTCTGGCGATTCCGCGCGGAGGCGTGCCGATCGGCCGGCTGCTGGCCGACCGCCTGGGCGGCGAGCTGGACGTGGTGCTGGTGCGCAAACTGGGTGCGCCCGGTCACGAGGAGTTCGCCGTCGGCGCCGTCGCCGAGGGCGGCGAGGTGTGGTTGGCCGAGCATGCGGAGGGTGTGGGCGCCGACGCGCACTATGTGGCGCAGGAAGCCGCCCGACAGCGTGCCGTCATCGCCCGGCGGCGCGACTTGTATAGCCCGCACCGCCATGCCATCGACCCGGCAGGGCGCACCGTGATCGTGGTGGACGATGGGCTGGCCACCGGCGCCACCATGCGGGCCGCCCTGGTCGCCACGCGCGCGAAGGGTCCTGCCAGGCTGGTGTGTGCGGTGCCGGTCGCTTCGCCGCGAAGCGTGGCCGAGATACGACCGTTATGCGACGACGTCGTGGTCGTGGCGGCACCGCGCGAGTTCATGGCGGTCAGCCAGTACTACCGGGACTTTCCCCCCGTGGAAGACGCGGAAGTCGTGCGCCTGCTCGAACAGCGCCCGCCGGTGCATGGCGAGGCGAAGGCCGTGCGCATTCCGGTGGACGGCGCGCGCCTGGAGGGCGACCTGGACGTGCCTTCGGGTGCGAGAGGCCTGGTGATTTTTGCGCACGGCAGCGGCAGCAGCCGATTCAGCCCGCGCAACCGGCAGGTGGCGGCGACCTTGCGCGAGCACGGGCTGGCTACCTTGCTGTTCGACCTGCTCGGTGCGCACGAAGACACCGCGATATCCGCGCGCTTCGACATCGTGCGGCTCTCGGCCCGCCTCGAAGCCGCCGTGGAATGGACAACGCGCCAACCGGACGTGGCGCTGCTGCCGATCGGCCTGTTCGGCGCCAGCACCGGCGCGGCCGCCGCGCTGACGGTGGCCGCGCGCCTGCCGCGGACGATCCGAGCAGTAGTGTCGCGCGGCGGACGTCCCGATCTGGCCGGGCATGCCGCGCTGGGCGATGTCAAAGCCCCCACCTTGCTGATCGTCGGCAGCGCGGATACCGACGTGGTGAACTTGAACAAATCCGCGCTGGCGTCGATGAACCAGACCGTGGAACTGGTGCTGGTGCCAGGCGCCACGCATCTGTTCGACGAACCCGGAGCGCTCGAACGTGTCGCTTCGCTGGCGAGCGCGTGGTTCGAGCGATGGCTGCACGCATGAAAAGCAAAGGCGGGTTGACCTGGGTCAAAAGGCGGCTTCCGCACGCGCCTATGCTCGGACATGGACCGCGCTCCGCAGCGTACGCAAGGAGCGTTCATCCACATCCCGTCTCTTCGACCCGGAGGAACCTGCCATGGCAAACGTGACCCGCTGGAACCCCTTCAAGACCATCGCCCGCATCGATCCCGCGGCCGATTTCGAGGACTTCTTCCGCAGCTTCGGCCTGCGCCCGCGCTGGAACGACATGTCCGTCGCGCCCGACGTGCGCATCAATGTCTCGGAGACTGACGGCAGCTATCGCGTCGAAGCCGAGATTCCCGGCGTCGATAAGAACGACATCGACGTGCAGGTGCACGGCGACCAGGTTTCGATCACCGCCCAGGTCAAGCGCGAGACGAAGGAAAAGGAAGGCGAGCGCGAAATCTTCACGGAGCGCAGCTTCGGCCAGGTCTATCGTTCCTTCACTCTGCCCAGCGAGGTGGATAGCGACAAGGCCGCCGCGCGCTACGAGAACGGCGTGCTCACCCTGGAGCTGCCGAAGAAGCACAACGGCGGCGGACGCAAAGTCACCGTCAGCTGAGTACCGGTTGGCGCGCGGCAGCTGCGTGAGCCAGCCTGAAGCAGGCATCCGTCAGTGCGTCGGCCGGGCCGGCACGCGGCGATGCCTGCGGCGGGCACTGTGCGTGGAGGCGGCATGACCGTGACCAATCCGCTCGAATGGATCCGCGGCACCGCCATCCGCCTGGGCGGTGCCGCCGGCGATTACGACGCCCTGCTCGAAGCCGCAGGCGACCGCCCCTTGGTGTTGCTGGGCGAAGCCACGCACGGCACGCGCGAGTTCTACCGCATGCGCGCCGAGATCACGCTGCGGCTGATTCAGGAGAAAGCGTTCGACGCCATCGCGGTGGAGGCCGATTGGCCCGATGCTTATCGGCTCAATCGCTACGTGCGCGGCGAAGGCGGCACGAACGCCGAGCAGGCGTTCGGCGACTTCGAGCGGTTTCCCACCTGGATGTGGCGCAACGAGGAAGTGCTTCGCTTCATCCGCCAGTTGCGCGAGATCAACCAGAACCGGCCCGCCGAAGGGCGCGTCGGCTTCTATGGTCTGGACATGTACAGCCTCTACCGCTCGTCCGAAGCGGTGATCGCCTACCTGGAAGACGTGGATCAGGAGCAGGCCGCGCTCGCCCGCGAGCAGTACGCCACCCTCGACCACGTACGCGATCCGCAGCGCTATGGTTACGAAGCCGTATTCGGCATGCGCCCCGATGCGAGAGCCGAGGTGCAGGAACGCCTCGACGAACTGCTCCGCCGCGCGCCGTCTTATCTGGAACTGGACGGCC
>JBCNOA010000411.1:0-3445 GCA_039594095.1 Dyella sp. | reverse complement strand
GCGTTGACCGCTTCGCCGGGGGAACCCGCCGTCGATGCGCGTTCGACCGTCTTGTCATAGGCGTCGAGCAGGGCGGCGAGACGTTCGTCCAGCCAGCGGCGTGCTTCGCCATCGTGTCCCGCCGTGCGGCGCTCCAGCGCATCCATGTGGTGGAAACGCACGGGGTCGAGCCGGTCGGCGCCCTGTGCGCGCCAAGCCTCCAGGCGCTGCCGTGCGGTGGCGCCGCGTTCACTCATGGGTGGCGGCCGCGGCCGATGGCGATCTTGGGATGGGCGCGATCTCCACGCGCCGGTTCCTGGCACGGCCTTCCTCGGTGGCATTCGAGCTCACCGGCTGTTCCGCGCCGAATGCGGCGGCGAATACGGACGACGCGGGCACCCCTTCGGCGACCAGCGCACGCGTCACCGTCAATGCGCGCTCGGCCGACAACTCCCAGTTGTCGGCGAACTGCCGATTGCCGTCCCGTACCTGGCGATCGTCGGTGAAGCCGCTGACCATCAGGATCTCGTCGTGCGACTTGAGATAGCCCGACAGCGGGCCGGCGAGACTCTTGAGCACGTCGCGGCCTTCGGGCTGCAACTGGTCCGAATTCAGCGCGAACAGCACGCTGCCGCGGATGCCGATGCGTCCGTTGACGAGCGTCACCTGGCCGGCGGCGAGCGGCACGGCCAGGGCCTGCTCCAGGGTCTGGCGCTTCTGCGCTTCGAGCTGGCGTTGCTTCACTTCTTCGTCGAGCCGGTGCGAGAGCTGCTGCTGCACGCCGATCATGCCGACCAGGATGAGCACGAACACACCCAGCAATACTGACATCAGGTCGCCGAAGGCGGCCCAGATCGGCGCACCGGATTCGGCGTCGAATTCGATGTCGTCGCTCATGCCGTCTCGGCCCCGCTGGCCTGGCGGTCGGCGAGCTGCTGGATCTCCTCGATGATCTGCTTCTGCGACAACACGCTCAGGTCGATCACTTCACGGGCCTGGGCCACGTAATAGGCGAGCTGCTCGTCGCTGCGTGCGAGCGAGGCATCGAGCGCGCCGGCGATCTGCTGCAGGCGTTCCATCAGCGCTTCGTTCGACTGGCCGAACAGCTGTACGGCGGTGCCCATGGCCTCGCTCATGCTCGCCACATCGGCCGCGCCTCCGGCGACGTGCGCGGCGGCGGCGCTGAGCTTGCCCGTTTCCGATTCGACGTGTTCCTGGAAGCGCGTGCCGACGCGGTCCAGCAGGTCGGCCGATGTGGCGACCAGTGCGTCGACCGCTTCGCGCTGTTCGGTGGACGCGTGATTGACCGCATCCAGCAGCGTTTCCACGGTCGCCAGCAGGCGGCTGCGTTCTTCCAGCATGGCGGTATCGCGGACCATGCTCTCGGAGAGCTTCTGACGCAGCTCCGCGACCACCTCCGCCGCCGCTCTGGGAGCTTCGGAGGCGGCTTGCACGAGGCGGGAAATCTCCGCGATCGTCTCGCCGGCATGCGCCTGGGTCTGCGCGGCGATGTCGCTCGCGGTCCGTGCCAGCGCGTCGCAGATCTCGCGCTGGCGCTCGGCGGCGTGATCGGCCGACTGCGCCCAACGGTCCTGCAGAGCGGCGGTGATCGATTCGAGCGTTTCCGACCAAGTTGTGAGGCGCGCTTCGTCGCGCGAAGCCAGAGCGGATTGCAGGTCCTCGTGCGATTGGCGGACCACGCCCACCAGAGAGGCCGCGTGTCCTTCGAAGGCCGCCGTGGCTTCCGTCAGTGCCTGGTGATGGCGCGATGCCAGCTTGTCGTTGGCGGCATCCTGGCGGGCCAGCGCGTCGGTCCAGGCGTCCTTGGCGCGGTCCGCCGTAGCGTCGAGGCGCGCCGAGACCGCTTCGACGAGGCCGGACGAGCGCTGCTCGAACGTGTCGGCAAAGCGTTCCAGCGAGGTCTGCAGATCGCGGGTGAGCGCTTCGCCCGACTGGCGCTGTTCGGCGACGGCGTCCTTCCATACCTCCGCCACGCGCGCGGTGGTCGCCGCGAAGCCGGACGACAGCTTGTCCAGATGCTCCTGCACGCCCTGCACGACGGTGTCGCGCATGGCCGCCGTCTCGCGGGCGAGGCCGGCCATGGTCGCTTCCACCAGCGGTTCGATCGAGGCGCTGACCGCGCGGGCGCTCTCAGTCACGCCTTGCTTCATCGATTGCTCGACCGAGGAGGCGAGGCGTGCATAGGTGACTTCGGTGCGGGCGTGGAAGGCGTCCTGGCTGGCCAGTTGGCGTTCGTGCGCGGCGGCGTTCTGCTGCTCCAGCGCAGCCACCATGTCTTGCAGCCGATCGACCAGGGCGGGCATCAGCTCGGTCTGGCGGCGCAGCAGTTGGAAGGCTTCTTCGCGCTGGTGCGCCTGGGAGTAGGGGCGCAGCGTCGTGGCGATGCCTGCATCCAACTGTTGCACGGCTTGAAGCCGGTCGCGCCGGAACAGCGCGGAAAGCAGCCCCAGCATCGCGGAGCTGGCCACGCCGGCGATCGACGTGCCGAATGCGAAGCCCAGCCCCTTGACCGGAGCGGCCAGCGAACCGCGCACGGCTTGCAGGTCCGTCGCGCTTTCCAGCGCCAGCCCGGTACCGCGCAGGGTCGCCATCATGCCCAGCAGCGTGCCGAGCATGCCCAGCAGTACGAGCAGGCCGACCAGGTAAGGCGTCAGCACCGGCGCGGGTAGCGCGGCGCGCTCGCCTTCGATGCGCAGGCGCACGGCGTTGCGCAGGCCCGGGTGCAGGCGGCCGAGCCACGTGCCGAGGCTGGACGGCGTCGCGGACAAGTCCGCCACGGCTTCGCGCAGCGAGGAGGTGGCCTGGCGATAGCGGAACAGCTCGAACGCACCGACGAGATAGCCGGCGCCGATCGCGATCGCGACCGCGGCACCGAGCAGGTTCGAACCCAGGTAGCCCCCGCCGATCCAGACCACGGCGGCGAGGCCGACGAAGAACACGGCCCAGCAGAGCGCGGCGAAATAAAGCGAATGTTTCTGCATGCGAATCCAGTTAGCGGGCGCGAAGGGCGGCGAGCAGCCCTTCCACCGGTTGAAAACGAACATCCAGTTCGGCGAGCAGGACGCTCTGCATGTCCTTGCGGAAGATGTCCAGCCAAGGGCTGGCGGCGCCCGGCGGCACCTCGTCCGGCGGCATCGCGCCGGTCTGGCGCAGCCGTTCGAAATGGGCGCCGAGCAGGCCGGGAACGGTGGCGAGCAGCGCCTGCTCGCGGGGGCTCAGCGTGAGTTCCATGACGGCATCCAGGTCCGCGAGCCGCGCCAGGTCGGCCGAGCGCTGCGCGAGCCTGTCGCGCAGGCGGCCGCGCAGGCGGCCGGTGGCCGCCTGCATAGAGCGCTGGAGAGTGAGGTAGCGCTGGCGGAACGCGCCGTAATCGGCCTCGGTGCCGGCGGCGGATGCTCCGGCCGGCGCCTCGTCGCTTTGTACGGGGTGGGGCGGGGTCAGTTCC
>JBCNOA010000410.1:0-3451 GCA_039594095.1 Dyella sp. | reverse complement strand
GATCACGCACGAAGGCAGCGAGTACCACCTGCGGCTCACCCGCAACGACAAATTGATCCTCACCAAGTAAGCGCGAGCCGGCCCATGGCCGGACCTCGTCCTCGAAGGCCTATCGCCAGCACGCGCCCCCGCCCCGCGCCAGCCAGGTCTCCTCGCCAAGGAGCACATCCATGTTCGGCTGGCTGGCCCACACTCTCGCCGCGGTCTGTCCGCATTTCCGTGCCCCCGCAGTGGACGCACGCTGGCTTCGCGCCGATCCGGCCGCGCTGGCTTCGCGTCTGCCCTTGCTGGGCAACGTGCTCTATCTCCCGATGTGGACCGATGCGTCGCCGGACCACCCCGCGCGCGGCTGGCTGACCGAGAGCGAGGATCTCGCTCCGCTGCTGCGCACCGAATGGCTGCTCGCGAGCTGCGCGATCGGCATCCACGGTCCGCGCGAATGGATCGATTGCGCCGATGCCGCCGGCCGCGTGCGTGCGCAACTGCACCTGTTGCCGGACACCGACTACCTCGCCTGGGACGTCCTCCTTTCCACCGCCACTCCCATGACCACTCCTCCCTACCGCCGCCTTCAGCGGCCCTTCCGTGCCTCGCGTGCGCGAGTGCTGCACTTCACCCGGCGGCGATTGGGCGGCATCGACCTGCTCGGCGGCCGTGATGCGGCGAGCCTGTCCGTACTGGGGCGTGACATCGCCCGCGAGGTCATGAGGGCGGAAGCGCTGGAACCGGGAAGGCTGGGACTGATCGCGAGCTCTTGAGGTCGGCGCCGTTCCCTGTAAACGACAGAGCGTCCGCGCAAGGTCCCCGCGTGCCGCCATCGTCCGTCCTGTCCGTGTCCGGACACTTGTCCGCCTGTCCGTCCGTCTGTCCGCGGACAATCCAGGCCGGCGGACATGACCGCTCAACTCGCTGAACGATAAGAGAAATTCGCGACGGTCAGGCTTGGCACAGCGCTTGCTGAGAAGGGTCCAGGGGCCACACACGTCCGTGGCCAGGGACCGATCCATGATTCGCGATACCTCCGCTCAAGACCGCCTGGTCGAGGTCAAGCCCAGCCGCAAGCGCCGGGCCATCTTCATCGGTGCCGGCGTGGCCGTCGTGGCCTTGCTGGCTTTCGTGCTGCCCCAGGCCAGCCGCCTGTTTTCCGCCGACGCCTCGGTCAGCGGATCCCGTCTCGCCTTCGGCACGGTGGAGCGCGGCTTGTTCGTCCGCGACATCGCCGCCGAAGGCAAGGTGGTCGCCGCGGTCAGCCCGACCATGTACGCCACCTCCGGCGGCGCCGTCACCCTGAAGGTGCACGCCGGCGACGTGGTGAAGAAGGGACAGGTGCTCGCCACCATCGATAGCCCCGAGCTGACCAACAAGCTCGCGCAGGAACAGAGCGCCGCCGACGCGATGGAAGTCGACTACCTGCGCTCGCAGATCGATGCGAAGAAAAAGCGCGGTGAGCTGCAGAAGGTCTACGACAACGCCTCCATCGACCAGACCAGCGCCCAGCGCGACCTGCAGCGCTACCAGAAGGCCTTCTCGCAGGGCGCGGTGCCCAGCATGAATGTCGACAAGGCCAAGGACGAAGTCGAGAAGGCGCGCATCACCCTCGAACACGCCAAGGCCGACCTTTCCAATGACGGTGCCAGCCTGGACTTCGACATCAAGTCCAAGAAGCTGGCGCACGACCGCCAGGTCCTGCTGGTGAAGGATCTGCAGCGCCAGGTCGACGAACTCAACGTCAAGTCGCCCGTGGACGGACAGGTCGGCCAGCTCTTCATCGCCGAGCGCGCCACGGTGGCCAAGGACGCGCAGCTGCTCAGCGTCATCGACCTGAGCAGACTGGAAGTGGAAATGAAGGTGCCGGAGAGCTTCGCGCGCGACCTGGGTATCGGCATGGCCGGCGAGATCAGTGGCAACGGCAATACCTGGAAGGGCCTGGTCAGCGCCATCTCGCCCGAAGTGGTGAACGGCGAAGTGGCCGCCCGCCTGCGCTTCGACGGCGACACGCCCAAGCAGCTGCGCCAGAACCAGCGCCTGTCCGTGCGCATCCTGCTCGATCGCCGCGACAACGTGCTGGCCGTGCAGCGCGGCTCCTTCGTGGACGAATCCGGCGGCGCCTACGCCTACGTGGTGCACGACGGCATCGCCGAGAAGCACCCGATCCGCGTCGGCGCCAGCAGCATCGACAAGGTCGAGATCCTCGACGGCCTGAAGGAAGGCGATCGCATCGTGATCTCCGGTACCGACAGCTTCAAGAACGCGGCGCGCGTCGCCATCAGCCGCTGATCCATCTCTCTCAGCTCCATCACCGAAGGACGAACAACCATGCTCAAGATGACCCACCTGTCCAAGGTCTACCGCACCGAAGTGGTGGAGACCTATGCGCTGCGCGATTTCAACATCGACGTGAAGGAAGGCGAGTTCGTCGCCGTCACCGGCCCGTCCGGCTCCGGCAAGACCACCTTCCTCACCATCGCCGGCCTGCTGGAGACTTTCACCGGTGGCCACTATCACCTGGACGGCGTGGAGGTGAGCAACCTCAACGACAACGCGCGTTCGAAGATCCGCAACGAGAAGATCGGCTTCATCTTCCAGGCGTTCAACCTGATTCCCGACCTGAACGTGTTCGACAACGTCGAAGTGCCGCTGCGCTACCGCGGCATGAAGGCGCCCGAGCGCAAGCAGCGGATCATGGACGCGCTCGAGCGCGTGGGTCTGGCCTCGCGCGCCAAGCATTACCCGGCCGAGCTCTCCGGCGGCCAGCAGCAGCGTGTGGCGATCGCCCGCGCGCTGGCCGGCTCGCCGCGCCTGCTGCTCGCCGACGAGCCCACCGGCAACCTCGATACGCAGATGGCCCGCGGCGTGATGGAGCTGCTGGAGGAGATCCACCGCGAAGGCGCGACCATCGTGATGGTCACGCACGATCCGGAGCTGGCCACGCGTGCCCAGCGCAACGTGCACGTCATCGACGGCCAGGTGGTGGATCTGGCAGAGGATCCGCGCTTCCACCAGCACCCCACGCGCGCCGGCGCACCGGCCTGACGTAGCAGCTACAAGGTCGCCTCCCGTTACGGCGGGAGGCCCTTCTCCTCATCGACGGACGCCCCGATGTTCGCCTACTACTTCCAGCTCGGCCTGCGCAGCCTGCGCAAGAACCCTTTGCTGACCGCCCTCATGGTGATGGCGATCGGCTTTGGCGTGGCGGCCTCGATGACCACCTATTCGGTGTTCCGCGCCACCTCCAACAACCCCATCCCGCAGAAGTCCTCGGTGCTGTACGTGCCGCAGATCGACAACTGGGGCCCGGAGGATGCGCAGCGCAACAACGGCGAGCCGCCGGCCGCGATGAGCTATACCGATGCCATCGGCCTGATGCGCGCCCATAAAGCCTTCCGCCAGACGGCGCTCTATCCCGCAGGCGTATCGATCGTGCCGGCGGATGCCACCCAGCTGCCGTTCC
>JBCNOA010000041.1:0-22229 GCA_039594095.1 Dyella sp. | reverse complement strand
GTCGGTTGCGATGGCGGCCGCAGCACGGTGCGCAAGTTGGCGGGTTTTGCATTTGTCGGTACGGAGCCGGAATTCACCGGCTATTCCGTGGGCCTCGATCTGGCCGGGCCGCATGCGTTGCGGCCGGGCCGTCACTACATGCCCGGCGGCATGTATACCTTCACGCCGCCGGGCATGATCGCGATGGCGGACTTCGACGGCGGCGCTTGCCACCGCATGTCGCCGATCACGCGCGAACACGTGCAGGACGTCCTTCGTCGCGTCACCGGCACCGACATCGCCGTCACCGCCCTGCATCTGGCCTCGACCTGGACGGACCGCGCCTATCAGGCCACGACCTACCGCCAGGGCCGCGTGCTGCTCGCCGGCGACGCCGCACATATCCACTCGCCTCTGGGCGGCCAGGGTCTCAACCTCGGTCTGGGCGACGCCATGAACCTTGGCTGGAAGCTCGCTGCCACTCACCGGGGCGATGCACCGGACGATCTGCTCGATACCTACACCAGCGAGCGCCATCCCATCGGCCTGCAGATCCTCGACTGGTCGCGCGCGCAGGTGGCGTTGATGCGGCCCAGCCGCAGTTCGCGCGCCCTGGAAGCCATTCTCCGCGACGTCATGGAAACAACCGACGGCGCCACCTATTTCGCGGAACGTGTATGGGGAGTGTCGCTGCGCTACGACCTGGGCGACGGACATCCGCTGACGGGACGCAGCGCGCCGGATATCGAACTGGCCGATGGCACGCGACTCGGCGAGCATCTGCGGACGGGTAGGGGGCTCATGCTCGACTTCGAAGGCGACGCGTCGCTGCGCGCCATGACGAGCCGCTGGGGCGATCGCATCGTCTATCTCGCAGGCGACGCTGAGGAGCGTCTTGGCCTGAGCGCCATGCTCCTGCGTCCCGACGGTTTCGTCGCTTGGGCCGCCGACGGTGCGCCGGATGCCGAGGAGGCGGGGCGCGCGGCTTCGCGATGGTTCGGCAGGCCGCGATGATTGCAGGGGGGGCGAATCCACAGCCGGATGTGACGGTCATTCGCCGCCGTGCGAGGCCACCAGCCCCTCCAGCAATTCCGCGCGTTCCGCCAGCGAATCCAGCAGATAACCGGAGCTGACGATGTACACCACCTGGCCGTTGGTGCCGCCGCGCTCCTGCAACAGGTGAAGCGTGGCGTCACGCGCTTCCACCCAGGACTTCTGCGCCTTGTCCAGTTGCGCGATACCTTCCGGGTCGCTGGCCCACAGCTTCACGAGCTTGTTGTAGGCCTTGTTGATGCGCAGCTTCAACCGCTTCACCTCGGCCTCCACGCAATCGCCCTGGGCCGATTGATCGTAGAAGCCAGGCGGCCCGGCCTTTGCCATGCAGGTGTCATAAGCCTTGGAGAAGTGGCTTGACGGCGGAACGTCATCGGCGTGCGCCACGAGGGCTGTGCTGGCGAGCAACAGGGTGAGGATCTTCTTCATAGCCCCTTCCTGGGCATGGTGGGTTCGAGTGGGCGCCATCCCGCGGTTATCGCGCGGCAAGGTCGCCGTCGAGGCGACGGCATCCGTCCTCAGGCCGGGCGTTCGCCGCATGATCGATACGTCTGGCGATGACATGCCCGCGTGGTCGTCAAGCCAGTCGGGGGCGTGGCAGGCGTTCGCGCAGTAAAGCGAACAGGACGTGCGAGTTGCACAGGTGGCGTTCCTCGACCGTGAGTTGGCGGTCCAGGCTGGCGACATGGAGGGTGCGAATGCGCACGCCGCTATCGTGTTCCTCAGCGATGCGGATTTCGGCGATCGCATCGAGCGGAAGGCTGCCCTTGGGCAAATGCAGGGTCTGGCGATCCAGTGCGACCCCGCGGCCGAACGCGACTTTCTCGCCACGCTCCAGCGCCGCCGTCGACGACGCATGGAGGTGCGCGAAGGTGCGTTCCAGCAACAGCGCGTTCCACTCCTCATCGTTGACCCAGATGTCCCAGCGCAACTTCAATCGGGAGCCGTCGGCCAGCTCGATGCGCGTGATCTCCGAGCCGGCGTCGCAAGCGATGCTCGTCATCTGTGCATAGGGGTGAGTCGCCGCATCGCATGCCAAGGCATTCGCACCGAACGTCAAGCGCCTTGGCCCCAGGGCGTAAGTGAACAGGGTCGGCAGCTGCCCCAGCGTCGCCAAGAAGCACAGGCCGCCGAAGATCTGCCATGACACAGGCAACGCACCCATTCCTTGGTGCAGCCCATAAGCCACGGGGGCAAGCGTGCCGATCGCACAGGCCACGGCGATGAGCAGACACTTACGCGGCAACCGGCGCTCGCCGCATAGCGTGGCGCCGGCGTCACTCATGGCCGTGTCCGCGCGAAGCCGCGGCGTACAGATCGCACAGCCGAAGGTAATCGTCGCTTCCGATGGTCAGCCACTTGGCGTAGATGAGGTAGGACTTGGGCTGGCGATCGTCGCGCAGGGTGATCGTCGCGCTGGTCGTCAGGAAGGCATACCGGTTCTCATGCCAGACGTTTTCCGTCACATTCGCCCAGGGAATCAGCCGATCCCCATCCTTGCGCGCCACGCGGATGCCTTCCTTGGAAAGCACCAGTATGGGCCGGGTTCGGTACTTCCAATGCTTGATCACGCCTAGGGAGCCGAGCAGCAGCAACGCCAGGGCAATGCACGGCCATAGCAGGGAGCCACGCTCCAAAAAGGGAATGCCACCCAGCAGTGCAGCAGCCAGCACGCAGATCAGCATCTGGAAGCACATGTCGGCGGTGGAAGTGAAGATTTCGCGCGGCTGCTCCAATGAGCGCGCGCCGGCTTCGCTGAGGTAGACAGTCATGCGTTCACGTCCTGTGATAATCGCCCGGGCCCAAAAAATCGAAGTCCCCGGTGGGGTGGCGGGATTATAGGGAGGAACTGCGGGTACGGCGATAGCGTCTGCGAGTGGGTTGCGATGGCAGCATCATGAAACGGCGCTTCAATCAGATGCCTGTGAAATCCGCGCTCTCGCGCCAAGCGTCGCGTATGGCTGGCGGCGAGTAGGCAGCTTTTGAATCATGGCAGACAAGATGTAAGTCTGTTATTGGCTGGGGATCTGTAGAAAGGGGAGACGGAAGTCATTTCAAAGTGGACAGGGATAGAGCCAGAGAAGAGGTGGCGATTGTGGCTGAAATGAGTGATATCGAAGGAAGTGAATTCGACTGGCTTTGTGCCGACCGGCAGGGGAGATGGGGGATCATTGCTACGGGTGGGCATGGGCCTGTCCCGCAGCAGGTTCTGTCGGCTGCCGAAGTCCATGACGCGTTGGTGGCTCTCATCGAAGTCGTGAACTGGGGAACGAAGGATGTCTGGAAGAGCTACGCAGATGCCGGGCTCTTCGTCTACGACTGGGACGACGAGAAAGGTAGGTATGCAAGGCTCTGCGCACCGATGGCGCCGACGAATGACGATCTAGTCTTCGCAATTCAGCATGCGGCAGATGCCATTCCGCGGCTGGACATTGATTTCGATGATGCGGAAGTAATTCGCTTAGATTAGTTGGGATGCCCGCTTACGATCTATGGCGAACACCGCTGGGAAGTGCCGGCTTTCCGGCGAAACGTTCTTATTATCGGGGCGCGCATCAGCAGGCGGCCCGATTCGAAGACGGCATAGTCACTTGATCTTAGGTGCGAGCAAGCCAGTAAGAAATAGCAAGCCCAAGCTGCCCATAAAGATGCAGGGTCCGATCCTCTTGTAATAAAAGCCCAATGCAGGGTGGAAATAGTAATACTTGCCCCCTCGAAAACGGACCTGATACGTATGCATGGCATCCGGTTTTTTTGTCCCGAGCTCGCTGCTGATAAACAGCATTGGGACAAAGGTGATGAAATTGAGACAAACAATGATCACGAGAATTTGCAGGAGCCGGGTCACCTAACACCCCCTCAGGCACATTGCCAGCCAAGTGCTAGATATTACCCCTCATTTGTGCCTGTCAAATAGCCTGGTTGGCTGGGATCTCCACGCCGCCGCCTGCTACTGCTCCCAGGCACAAAATTGCCCATATTCTGGGCGCGCAGTGAGCGTCCGCCGCGTAAAACGAGCTGGTGAAGGTAGAGCGACCAGTGGTGCTGCTTGACGGGGCAAGGAAGGTGACTTCGTTAGTCTGCCGCCAGCGGATCGCCACAGGATGATCAGGACAGAAAGGCTGCCGAATCTCGAAGTAGATAGCTCTTGAGCTGATCGATCCCCTGTCTCGGCACTTGCCGCCCGAACTGCTGCCCTGGCAGTGTCCTGATGTCCGCTTTCGACCCATAGCGGACCTAGAATGTAGGAACTAGAGGAACTTCAGATGTCTGGTTTGAACATCCATTGCGGCTCATTCCAAGGAGACGAAAAGTCTGGCTCGGCGATCAATGGCGTTCTAAAGGCGCTGCCGAAGATTCCAAAGGAACTAGTGCAATCGATCGATTCCCAATTCGAAAGCGCCGAGTTCGCGCTGATATCAGTGGAGCGGACGGTGCCGCTTTTGCCGGCTCTTGTCTCATATAGGCACCAGTTGTTGGAGCAAATCGGTCACGATGACTGGTGGAAGAAGGCCATGGAGGAAGAGGCTGCCGGTCTCGAACCGGTCAGAGCCAAATGGGGTGACGGCTTAGGCTGGCGGCTTTACTGCGTTACAGATTTGATCAAAGCATGTGAGGCGTCGCAGGCCCAAAACTGCGAGATTGCGATCTGTCTCTGCTGACAAAATGCGGGGTGGAGCATGTCCGCTTTCGACCCGAAGCGGACACCAATTATCTACAGGACCATGGACTGATGCCGACCCTTGTACTAACGCCTAGATATACGGAAGACTCGCAGACTCTGTGGAGGGCTGCTGCTAATGCGGGCTGGGCTGTTGAGAGGCTTAATGGGTGGCGCGTGCCTGAGCATTTGAAGTTGAGGGAAGATGTCGTGCTCTATGTTGAGGCTCTGTTCGGCCCAACCATCGCTGAGCGCCTTGGCCTTCGACTCGTCGATCCACCTGAAGACTGGCTAGTACGCCTTCCGTTTAAATACAAGCTTCGGAACATCCATCTGACAACTCTCGGACAGGCCAGGCTCTCAGAGGAAGCGCGATTTATTAAGCCCCCGAATGATAAGAGTTTCCCTGCTGGCGTATATGTCGGCTCATCACTCCCACGAGAATTTGACGATGATATGCGGGTTCTCGTGTCGGATGTGGTTTCGTGGAAGACCGAGTTTCGTTGTTTTGTACTCGGCAGATCGCTGATGACATATTCAATCTATGCTCGTGACGGCGAGCTTCAACGAGAGACACTATTTCGTAGCGAGCCAGACGAAGATGCCGAGTTACAGGCATTCATAAACGAACTTCTTGCCGATCCAGATGTGGATCTTCCGAACGCAACGGTAGTCGACGTCGGTTATATCGAAGGTAGTGGGTGGGCGTGTGTGGAGCAAAATGCAGCTTGGGGAGCAGGTATTTATGGCTGTGAGCCCCGTCAGGTATTGAATGTCGTGCGCCATGCAGTTGAAAGAGCAACTGGCTGATCTGTATGTCTGCTTCCAACCCAAGGCATACATTTAGCAAAGCCGTCGGCTGGGCTGCTTTTTCCCACCGGCGCGGCCAATGCAGTTCTGAAGCGTCGCGCAGAGCGCCTTGGCGAGCCCTGGAATGCCGAAAGCTAAGGTTGCGCCAGGGACCGCGAACGGCAACTTAGAAGCGTCCGGCTCCGCCCCAGAGCGGGCATGTCGAACTTCACAGTTGGGGCATCCATCGGAGTGATTCATCCATGACGAAGGCCACGGTCGCGCCCGTTATTGCCACGCTCATCTTTTCGATGACCTTGTGGGCGCAGGAGGTCCCAAACACTCTTGATGAGGCTTTCAGCTCGCTAGATAACGTCATGAGCGCCTCACAGAGGGAGGAGTTTCGTCGACGACCTGAGGCATCGGCGATAGTGGATGCTCACAGCAGTTTGGGTATGTACATCCGAAACAATTGGTTTCGTGCCGGGAACTCCAGTCTTGTTAGGCAGTTTCGGGATTTGGGCGCGGGATCACTCGACGATGTGTCCTCTATGATTCTGGCGTCTTATTGGAGACATCTGAACGGCGTGCCTATTAGGCTGGATGAGCAAGGCTCTTGTTATAGGAAGTGGTGGGCGGAGCAGTATCGCCTGATAGCTGCGGCTGGGGACTCTGGAAGCTACGGGACCCCGAAATTTCACTGTCCATAGCCTTTGCACTTATGTCCGCTTTCGACCCGGAGCGGACCTTATCACTGTGGTCAGACTAGGAGTCCGTACATGCTGCCTAACGGTTACCTCGGAATGACCAGGGAAGAAAGGATCGGTCACTGGGTGACGGTGATCTATCGCCAGATGAGATGGGCTGGTGAGGATGGCGTTGACGAAGCGAATGTCGTCGACCAAAGGTTCATGGGTCTACTTAAGTCGGACGAACCAGAGATTGAATCGCTCATGCCATCCATCCTGACCCACTTGTCCGGTATGTGGCTTGAAGCGCCCCGTGCATTCCTGAGCAAGGTAAACGCCCGCCTGGGGACGAGCTACGAAGTGGACGAGTCGATAGGTCTGGCTCAACTTGGCGCGCGGGCGCGCTGAGCGAATCCGAACGAGATCGAGACGTCCGCTTTCGACCCGAAGCGGACTAGTCGGAAGGTGCCCAAAAGGGGGCGGGGATGACACGTACAGCAAGAGCACTTTGGCTGATTCTGCTCATGAACATCGCCATGATTGCCGGTGTTCTTGTGTATGGCCTGGGGAACATCCCGTTCGATGGCTTCAAGGGCCCGCTGAAATGGTTCACCCTTGGTGTCCTTCTGTCAGGCGTGGACCTTACGTTCGCCAATATGGCCGGCTTGGATGCTCGGGATGAACATGTCGACCTGGAAGATGCGCCGCCGAGAACAGTGCGCTTGTTTCTTGGCGTTGTTATAGGCGGTGTACTTGGCGTAATCGTGTTTGTGAAGGGTGTTATTGCAACCGTGTCGATGCTGGCTAATTAAGATCTGCTTCCGACCCAAGGCGGACCTTGCGGACCATAACGGAGAGAATTCAATGGACCAGCTCGACCTATTTCACTCGCGTCAGCTCTGGCTCGCTCTCTTCCGCTCCGGCGTTGCGGTCGACCGCTCAGCCTGGAGAAACTGGGCAGACTCCAAGATCCGGTCGCTAGAGGCTGTGCCTGCCTGGGTGCTGAACCTATTCATAGCCGATGCCAAGAGTGAGGCGATGGACGCGGTTCGCGCGGACATAGGGCGTGAGTACTTATTGATCGGCGCCAGGGCTCTGAGCGATGAAGCACTCTTGATTGGCTTCGTTTATGAGAGGTATGCCGCTGGTGAGGTCACCGCCTCCGATATGTTGGCCACCCTCACTCGGGAAGTGGACTTTGCCGAGTTCATGGATGTAGAGAAATGGAAGCAGTTCTCGCAAATCGTCGGCCCAGTAACGGAAGTAGCGGGTGTGGCCGATGGCAAAGAGGAGTTGGGGGTGGCAAAGGAGCTTGCGCCTATAGGGTTGTTCGCCCGGCAGCAGGCCATTAAGCACATTGGGACAGCGGCCTCTTACATGGGCTTAGACTCCAAGTAATGTCCGCTTCCGACCCAAAGCAGACACTTATCAATGGGGCGAAATGGAGGCAGGGGAAACATGATGGACGGGAAAGTGGGTCGGCCGATTAGGTGGCTAACTGTGTTCACTATGGTTGTGGTTTTCCTGTTCATCAGCTGGCAGTCCTACCGGGACGGCCAGAGCTATACCTTGACACCCAAACAGGTATTGATCGATGAGTTGAAGGCCCTTCCAGTGCCTTCTGGCGCTCAGTCGTTGGGTGATCTGAAGCTGACCGACAGGTTGACCTTCTACTACGTAGACCAGCGATATGCGTCCTCGGTCAGTCGCGATATCGTCGCCAAGAGCTACACGGATGTGCTTCTTGCCGAAGGTTGGAGGCCGGTCTGGAAGAGCAGCGACGAATATCACTCACTCTGGTTCTGCAAGGGCGGTGTCCATGCTTCCATTGACTTCTTTGGTGACCCGAACTCGCCCACGTATAAGCTATCGCTGACAACCGGAGGCTGGGTCATCCGGACTTGCGGTTAAGACCGTTCTAGGAGGCGTCCGCTTTCGACCCGAAGCAGACATTGCGGTGTGGACTAAGCTCTCAGGGGGAGAGGATGACAAAGCGCTATTGGGGTGCAGTCGCTATCGCTGCGGATCGGACGCTGGACGCTGTTGCCGAAGAACTGAATAACTTCCTGGCGCCCCTAACGCTGGTGGAGACCGATCGGTTTGACGAGGTTCCAGGGTTTATCGCGAGCGCAGAAGGCTTGGAGTTCGCCTTACAAGGCCATCCTGCCGATGCCGAGGAAGACGGCTATTACTACTTTGACTTCCTGTGCGAAATGGTCGGGATCGGTTCCTTGCCGAGCTCTCTGGGCAATCTAGCCGTCGAAGTCGAGCCGGAGGCGGATTCGCAGCCGCGGCGCAGGGCGTCTGCCTTCCTTTGCGCCAGACTCAGTGCCAATACGGCCCTGGCGTGTACGGCTGAGTAAACTGTCCGCTTCCGACCCAGAGCAGACCTCGCGGAAATGGCGCTTTTCATTGCACAAGGATTGGTACTGTCATGAAATATCCAGCGAAGTTGAGTCCTGAATTCTCGGGAGCCCTCAGGACCTTTAGCTTTTGGATGGCTAACGGTTCCGTAGGTCTTCCTTTGCTAGAAGGCATTGACTACTGGGCGGACCTCAAGGATTCGCCAAGCCTTATGGAGGAGGTCTATGCCATTTTTGCGAATGTTTTGGAGTTCGACGAGAACGGCGTCCCAACCAACGCCAAGTACGCGGAATTCAGGGCCGCACAATGCATTAGGCGTTGGTGCGACCCAAGCTACGACGTTGTGCCGCCGTTTGAGGCTTGGGAGACCGTGCTATACGCGCCACCTGCAAAGCTCGATGCAAAGCCGTGGCCGGCTGGCATCGAGCGGAAGTAGCTCGAGTACTAAGATGAACGTCTGCGTCCGACCCACAGCGGACATCGCGAAATGGGGTTCCAGCTAAGACTGGAGAAGGTATGAAGGTTGAGATCTGCGGGCTGCAATCCCCCGAACTGTTCGCGGACCGCATCGCACCGTCCTTGTTGATCGACATCGCTTATGTTGACGCCCTGATGGATGGCGGCAAAGTGCGTCTATCGGCCGATCAAGCGTTAGGTGACCTATCGGAAGAAGCGGATCGAGAATGGTTGGTCGGTCAGATCGAGGCTGCATTGAAGTACCACGATCAGCCGACGATAGGGCTTGTCTACCGATTTGAGCCGTAGGCCCTTAAAGTCTGCTTCCGACCCGAAGCGGACGCTCGAAGGAACGAAAGGGGAGGTATGGATATCGTTGTTGAATGCACTGGCCTCACAAGCGAAGCGTCGTTCTGGCAGGCCTATTTGGGCGCGGCCAAGCCCGAGGGCGCATCCAGCTTTGGCCGCAACTTGGATGCCTTCCGTGACGCCATCCTTGGAGGCGGCCCGGGTTGGCCGGGGGAATGTGCGATCCGACTGGTCAGTTTCGATCAACTGCGAACCATTGAAGATGGCCGATTCTGTGCCGCCCTAGAACGATTGGCGGCAGAATCCCGGCATGTGACGATTCGGTCCGAGTGACCGCTTCCGACCCAAAGCGGACATGGCAATAAGGCGGTAATTTGGTCGGACGACCTGACATCGCCGGCCATTCATCAACGGGCCCGGGTGGGGTATGCAGCGAGACGAACTGATCGAAATATTGGAGCAGAGTGCAAGAAACTCGCTTGACGCCGCAGGAAACATACCAGCGAGCGTGCTTGGAGTTGCTTTAGGCTGGGCGTTCGAACTCGACCCAAATGACACAGCGGGTCGGGAAGGAGTCCGAGTCACGTGGTGGACATACTTCGATAAGGAACCAGGCGAAGCTGAGACCGAGTTCGCAGGCACATCGTCAGATGTCCTCTGTGGCGAACTGTGGCGTCATCTGATCTGGGTCGATCATCAAAGTATCGTCACGCAGTCGCTGCCGACGGACCTGCCCAAGCCGTTAGGGTGCTGGTTGTACCGACGCGAGATTCATTAAGTGTCCGCTTCCGACCCGGAGCGGACGCTTCACACAAAGGAGAGAAGCTTGGACTTTCAGATCGAAAGATTCGAGCGCGGTGGACTTATCGTCGGGCGGAACGGCAATGTAGATATTCCGCTTGGAACTGTGTTTGTCGCCTTAGCTAAGTGCCGCGTAGATGGCCAATTGCCAGACCTAATCACCGTGGACCTTGGGGACATTGCTCTCATTGAACTTCGATTGACCGAAGTTCGATGGTTTCGACAGTCCTTGGATATGATCCCGAGGGGCCATGCCGCCGGCATTCGCCTTGAAGGTACGGGACTCGATGCGATCGCAGCTGCTCTTGCCTCTAAGCGAGATCGAGAGTTCATACACGTTCATACTTGATGTCCGCTTCCGACCCGAAGCGGACGTACCTTCTTCTGGTCAGCGCCTGGAAATTTGAAGATGTCGGATCTTATGGTCGCGGTGGATAGATTCAGAGAATGGGCTGCTACGAACCCCATCACCGGCGGGTATGGCGAATGGGAGTGCGACTATCCGGAGTGGCCGGCGCTTCACGACGCCGTCCTTCACTTTGTCGCCAATCATCCGTTTGATGCGTGGGAGCCGGCTGAGCGCGCTCAGGTCCTTTACGCCATCGCCCGTGACAATGAGATTCAATACCTCGCCAGAGAAATTAGGAAGCGGCATCCGGGGCTATTGCAGCCGCTTGCCCGAGCCGCACTTGAGGTGGGCGAATGTGACGATCGCTGGCAACTGGCGGTTGAGTTGGGCTGGCTTGGCGAAGAATCTGAAGCGTTGTTGCTGACAATGGTTCGCGACGAAAATGAATACGTACGGCGAATGGCTCTCCAATCACTTCTCCGGATCGGCTCTGCAGCCGTTGAGGAGCGGGCTCTAGCGATGTGGCACAAGCCAGATGCAGCGCAAGAATGGTCTCGAATGATGGCGCTCTATTGCCTTCACAGTATTGATTCGCCACAACTTCAGGAATTGTTGGCTGCGGCCGAAGCGGATGAGCGAGAGCATCTCCGTGCGTATGCTGGTCGTATTCGGCGTGGAGAATCCCTTGACTAGTGTCCGCTTCCGACCCATAGCAGACATTTGGCCACCTATCTGCACGGAGAGCGGTAGGGTAAATCAACCCATAAGGACTACGACTATGACGGCACATGAAACTTATCGGTGGAGGAAGATTACGGACATCAATCGTGAGCATGCGCTATATGAACTGCTGGACGGTGATGCAGCGATGCTGGATGCTGGATTCACGGATGATGGGATATTTGAAGTTGCTTTCAATCCGGGCGTTGGCGGTAAGGTGATGGCAGTGGAGAAGCTTCTGAGACTGCTGGACGAAGGTAGACTCCTTGCGGAGCGTGAACGATAGTTTGTAGCGGCAAAGGGTGCTTGGCTTTCGATCAGGAGTTGATGCAGGTAACGGCCAAATGCGGATGCCTGCTTCCGACCCCAAGCGGACACAATGAGCAAGCCATCTGCATCGCTAGGTTATATGACGCCAGAACAAGAGATCGCCCGACTTGCAAAGCTGGTTTCGGCCGCGAAAGCTCTATTGTCGCTGCAAGTCGGGCTCGCCGTTGGGGCGTCGCGGGTTCGAAACGCGCTTTCGTGGCTGGGGGCAACCTACGAGCAGAAGCATCCTGTTTTTAAGGACTTCATTGACAACATTCCGCGCGATATCCCGTTGGGTGGCGCCCGGCTGCTGTGGAACCCATGCCGTCATGCTCGAGACCGATGGCCGCCTTGCCCGGGTCGAGGCAAAATTTCGCACTGCCTTACTCAACGAGTGCGTAAGGATAATTGAGCGTACGAATCTACCCGGACTTCCGGCTCGAGATCTCCGTGATATCCGCTTCCGACCCGAAACGGACATGCTTTCGTTGGTTCGAGTGGATGCGAAAAGGTGGTGCAGATGGATATTGCCGCGGTCTTTGCGTTTTTAGCCATCGTAAGTTGGATTGTGATGACGTCCCTGGCCGGCACGAGCTGGAAGGCCGTCGTAGCAGCGGACCCCGCATATGCCGGGGATCTCTATACTCCGCTATCCGACCAGGTGATCTATCGCCTCGGCGCCATAAATTCGTGGGTGCTGTTCCGGCGTCGCCCACCTCTTGCCGTGGCGGGACGCATTTGGGCTCTTCGGATCGCTGTCGTCGTCCAAGCTTGTGTTGTTATCGGGTTCGTAACCTGTCTGATTTTGGCTGGATAGTGCCTGCTTCCGAACCTGGCGGACGTATGGGGAGTAGTCCTTGCATCACGGATAGCGATCGCCGTATGTCCGTCTTTGATCCGTAGCTCATTGTCCTGTGTCGACCTAACAAGGCTCTGAGCATGCTTCCCAGCAACTACCCGGAAATGACCGCGGAAGAAAAAACGGCTCCCTGGGTCGCGGTCATCTATCGCCAGATGCGGTGGGCTGGCGAGGATGGAGTAGATGAGATCAAGGTTTTCGATCAGCGGCTCATGGGGTTGCTGAGGGCGAATGAGCCGGAGATCGAATCGCTCATGCCTTCCATGCTGACTCGCTTGTCCGCCATGTGGCTTGAAGCGCCTGCGGTGTTCCTGGGTAAGGTAAATGCCCGGCTGGGAACGAGCTACGAGGTGGACGAGTCGATTATCGCGGTTCGGCGCGACGCGCAGGGCGGCTGAAGACGGCGTCCGTATCTTCGGGCTCATCCTCTATACTCGGCACCCCCGTTTGTCAGGATGATGGAGTCGTTCCATGGATAGGAAGAGCGGATGGTTGTTTCTGGTGTTCTGCGCGGCCGCGGGTTTTTTTGCGGCCAGCCCTGCGGTGAAGGCACTGGAAACCCCGCCGCCCCATGCCGCCGATGCCGAGCACACGCCGATGCCCGCTGCCCCCACATTCAAGGTGGGCGTACTGGAAGAGAATGATGGCGCGGACGAGCTTCAAGGCTGCACGACTGGCCTGACGCGAGTGGGGGCGGAGCCATCCGTGGGTGACACGTTTCGAGAGAGCAGCTCCGATACGCAGGGCGACGGATTCATCCGCATCGACGGCAAGCTCCTTCACGTCGGGCTGGTGAGCGCCAGTCAAAAGGGGCGTGACGCCACTCTCGTGTTCGAAGATGCCGCTCACACGGTGAAGGTCGTCGAGGCAGTCAAGACCGGCGTGACGAATGAGAACGCCGATAGCACGGCGCTCTCCGGAACGCTTACGGTGACCTACAAGGGTGCAACCCAGACCTTGCGCGTGGAAGGCGGCGTGGCGTGTTGACGCCATAAGCATGCGCGGCATGCGCGCGTTCTTTTCATGCGATGTCGACTTTGCGGCTCGAATGTAGTGAGCGCGCGATCGGGAATGGATTCCCTCAATCGAAAGAGATGATTCAATGGATGAAGACGCCGCCGAGGGACTGCTCGATTTCTTCAAGGAAAAGCCGACACTTTTGCGCAAGCGAGTGACGCATGCCGACCCCGTGCTGCTGAGCATCGCGGATGACGATGGGACGGTTGTTACCTGCAAGGCGATAAAGATCTACTCGACCCGGCATGCGCGCCACACACCGTATCCCGCCGAAGCTTTTCAGGTGACGAAGGCATCCGGCGCGTGGGGCAACGTTCCGCTCGGTAAGAGCGGGGCGACGGCACTGGCGTTTATCGCGAGATCGGAAACCGGCGGCCTGTATCGCGAGTATCCATGGCGAGGGCATTTTGCCGTAGAGGACGTCGCCGGCACGGTCTGCGCCGTCGCTCATTTTCACCTTCTCGATGAGAAGGAATGCGGCCTGTGGGAGCCTTCATATTTGAGAGAGGCCGCCTTCCTTCCCGATCCGTCCCGTCCTGGGCGGGTGGCGCTGCCCTATGCGCTGTTGGAGCGGCATCTGCTTGAGGAGTTGGCGTTGTTGGATAACGCCGACGATAGCGACGCCAAGAACATGGGGCGTCAGTGAGGGGCAAGGCAAATGGGTCGGAGATCGCCCCCTTGGCTGGCGAGAGACCGCACTGCTTTTATGACAGCGTGACATGAGCATCCGGTGTCACGTCCATGACCCGGGTACCAGAGTTAGCATAGCCAGGCTTGCGGACGGGGCGGGTCGCAGCGCACCCATGGGTGTCGGGCATGCTTGCCGAGCGGCCTGTCTTCTTGGCGTATAGACGAAAGGGAGGCATGGAGTGCATGTCTGCGGATCGACAGCTCGCAGGGATGCCTAACTGATGGCACTGCCTCCCCGCCAACGGCAACCGTAAATTCAAGAACGGCCCAAGCGACGGACCGAGAGGGGATGGCATATGGCAACGGGAACCTATGGCCGGCGCGGCTTCATCCAGGCAACTGCCACCGCGCTGGCGGCTCTCGGCTTGGCGCCAGCGCTCAAAGCGATGGGCTCGAGTGAAGAGGGTCTTGGGGACGCGATCGAAACCTTCGTCAAGGCGAACCATTTCCACGGCGTCATCCATCTCGTGCGAGAGGGGCGGGTGGCGTTCTCGCAAGCCTTCGGCATGGCCGATGTGGAGGCCGGTCGACGGGCATCGGTCGACACTTTGTATCCGCTGGCATCCATTTCCAAATGGATCACGTCGGTGACCGTTCTGCGGCTGGTGGATCAAGGCAAGCTGAAGCTCGAGGGCAAGATCGCCGATTATCTTCCCGACTACCGGCCGGACACCGGCGGCCGTGTGCAGCTGAAGCACCTGCTGTCGAACGCCAGCGGGATTCCCAATGGATTCGATCCCAAGGCGGATCCCGGGCTTTGGACCAAGGCATTCACCACCAGCGAAGCGATCGAGGCCTTCTGCTCAGGCGACCTCGTCTTCGAGCCGGGCAGCCGTTTTTCCTACGACTTCACCAACTGGATTATCGTCAAAGGGATCGTGGAGACCGTCACGGGCAAGGACTTTGCCGAGGCCGTCGATACGCTCACCCTCGCACCGCTGGGCGTCGCCGGTATGGTCCCGGGTTATGCCGAGCGCGCGCTTGCGCACGTCGCCGCCGGCTACGCTACCGTCGAGCCGCCCGTGCGGAAAATGTATCCGCCGCGGCCTTACACATTGGCATCCGGTGGCTACTGTGGCACCGCCGCCGAGCTCGTGCGTGCAGCGCACGGCGTCTACGGGGCCGATTTTCTGAGTACCGAAAGCCGCAACGCGCTTACGACGGTCCTGATGCCGGGGGAATCTTACGCGCTTGGAGGGCGCATCAAATCGTTGGCGATGGGCGGCCAGTCCCGGTTGTTCGCCTGGGAAACAGGACGCGTGGACGGTTACCGCTCGCTTCTCGCGCATCGGCTGGACGGCAAGGCCACCTTGGTGGTGCTCAACAATACGGATCTGAGCCAGAAGGCGATCGATGTGTTTGGAGAGACCGTGCTTGCCGGGACTTAGCTGCCTGGTCGTGATGAAGCGGCAGGTGTGCGCGGTAGAGACAGGAGTACATTGACGCGCTCTGCATGATGTCCCGGTGTATCGACCGGGCATAGGTCAAGCGATGCGGACATTCACGGCCAATGTGCGCAGCCGATTGCGAACTCGACTACCTGGACCATCGCCATGACGGAACCGCAGTTCACGTTCGCCAACCAGAACGAATGGGAAGACTGGCTGGCCAAGAACGGAAGCACGTCGACCGGGTTATGGCTGCGCCTGGCGAAGAAGGGCGCGAGGCAGGCGACCTTGACTTACGCCCAGGCGGTAGAGGGCGCTCTCTGCCATGGCTGGATCGATGGCCAGAAGCAGGCCCATAGCGAGGAATACTGGTTGCAGCGCTTCACCCCGCGGTCCGCGAAAAGCGTCTGGTCCAAGATCAACAAGGACAAGGCCGAGGCGCTGATCGCCGCCGGAAAGATGCGTCCGGCGGGTATGCGGGAAATCGAGAAGGCCAGGAAGGACGGTCGCTGGAAGATGGCTTATACGTCCGCGAGTAACTCGACGGTGCCGGCGGATTTGCAGGTCGCTCTAGATGCCAATCCCGAGGCCAGCATGTTTTTCGCGACGCTCAATAGCCGCAACCGCTACGCCATCCTGTATCGGGTACAGAACGCCAAGAAACCCGAAACACGGGCGCGCAAGATCGCGGAGTTCGTCGACATGCTGAGTCGTGGCGAGACCCTGCATCCCTAAGGACGGGCATCGTTATGCGCTGGAGAGCAATCGATGAGCGTCCTCCGCTATCCAAATCCACACGGAAAGCGAAGGCCAAAGGGATGATCCCTTGATGGGCGGCGAAAGGTTTTATGTCATCACCGGTGCTTCTGGAGCTGGCAAGTCCACTCTTTTGAACGCACTTGGCGAGCAAGGCTTTTCAGTCATGCCCGAGGCTGCGCTTTCCATTGTTCATGAGCAGGAAAGGGCTGGCGGGACACTCCTTCCAGGGACCCATCTGCAGGCATTCATGAATGCGGTCGTGGAGCGAAATATCAGGGCGTACGAGGTGGCGAAGTCTCTCCCGCAACCCGTGTTTTTCGATCGCGGCATTCCCGAATGCATAGCGCATATGGAACTACTAAGCCTCGACATAAATCCTGCCTATGTCGAGGATTCGAAAGTTCGGCGCTATGCAAATACCGTGTTCGTGGCGGAGCCTTGGCCCGAGATTTACGTTTGCGATCGATGGCGGCGCGCGCCATTCGAGCGCGCGGCTCGCTCGTTCGAGCAGACCGTGTCGCCTTATGTGCGGGATGGCTACACAACATGCGTGCTTCCCAAGGTATCGGTGGAGCGGCGTGTCGCATTCATTCTTGATCGGGTGCTAATGGACGGAAGTTAGCGGGGCTCGATTACCTTTACGGCGGTTGCTCTCATTCAACTGGCGAGTCGCAGGCGATCCGACGGACGGGCCGGTCGCAGATCCGAACCACACAAGGACGTAAATATGAAGACTTCCCGCTTGCACCCATGGGTATTCGGCTCTGCCCTTTTCGTTATGGGTGTACTGGTTTGGCTCGGAATGGGCCTCGCGCTCGTTCTGTTCTTTCCCGGCGCGGAATGGCCAAAGAATCTCGCCCTTGTCGGCTTCGCCATCCCGCTGTCCATCGCCTCGTGGCGCGAGTACGCACAAGGCCGCGCGCGTCGTATCGGCTACTTGGTGGCAGGCTGGTTGCTTACTGGCGTGCTGCTTGGTGGTGCTCTCTACCTCGTTCTGGTTGTGATCGGGCCGCCTCCCCAAGGCTAGATCGTGGGTGCGGCGTTCTCGCTGTGTGGGGGTCTCCTATCGCGAATCGGCCATGGCTGCCGCGTTCTCCCACCAAAAAGGGCCAGGTCCGGTTCCTGAACCTAAGGAAGCAACGCTGGTCTGCTTTCAACGCGATCAATCAATGACAGCGATCGCATCCACCTCGACCAGATAGCCCGGCGACAACGACGTCACACCAAGCAGCACGTCCGCAGGCTTGTGGTCTCCAAATAGCGTCTTCCGAGCCGCTTCGATGATGTCGAGGCATTCGTCGCGGTGGTAATTGACGACGTAAATGGTGATCTTCGTGACCTGATCAGGCCGGGCTCCGGCTGCGGCCAATGCGCGGCCGAGGTTGGCGAAGACCTGGCGAGCCTGAGCCGCGAGATCGCCGGGCCCGACGAGCTTGCCGTGGATGTCTTCGGGCTCCTGGCCCGCGATGAAGACCAGCTTGCTTCCCGTCGCCACGACTACTTGAGTGTATGTCGTCGGCGTCGGCAGATCGCTGGGGTTGATGCATATAAGCGCCATGGAAGGTGGTCTCCTACTAACGTGGGGGTCGGTTTCTCTCTCTGCTTGCAACACCCTGCATCGGGCCGGCTTTTCCCGCTAACGCTCGAACCGCCTCCAATGCCCCTCCGATACGACTTCGAGGGCACCGTCCACCACCTTGATGGCCGTCTCGTCGTCGATCGCATACCCCGGTACCGGCACGCGCGCGGCCCACTTTTCCGCGTCGGCCATCGTGTTCTCCGCGCACATGGGGTTGTCCAGGTGCGGGAAGATCGAAAAGTCGACCATGCCGAGCGCGCGGTCGCCGCCGCCGGGCGGTTTCCAGCCCACGAACTCCTCGCCGACGTGCGGTGCCATCACCATGCTGCCAGCGCTCAGCCCGACGTAGACCGTGCTGGTAAGCGACGGGAGCAGATCCACCAGGCCGGACTCGCGCATCCAGTGGTGCAGGTATAGAACGTCGCCTCCGCAGACCAGCAGGGCGTCGGTCTCGCGGACCAGGGGCATCCAGTGTTCCTTGGCGATGCTGGGCAAGGCTGTCAGTTCGAGCATGCCGACGGATTTCCATCCCAGCTCGACCATGGGCGTGGGCGTCTGCCCGGCGATCTGCCGCCACGTCATGACCGCCGTGCGGGGATACATGCCGTACATCGCAGTGGGGATGCACAAGGCGGTGGATTCGGCGATGGGTTTGCCCAGCATCTCGACGAGCGCGCCGCGGATGCTCGGATTGCTGATGCCGCCGGAGGTGAGGAGAAGCTTCATGACGCTTTCCTTGTCCATCGAGAGCCGGAGCCGGCTCGTTGAGCTGGGGAATCTGCGAACGCTACCGGGTGCTTCGGCGGGCGAGTCAATCATGGCCTACGGGCTCGCACAAGCGTGCGATCGACATCAGCGTTTTGCCGCTGTCGATTTCCGCCCGCTCCGTTCGTCGTTGCCCTACAAGCCCCGCCATCCGGCCCGGGCAGGAGATCCGAGCATGCGCCGCCTTATCCTCAAAATGTCCGTGTCGATCGATGGTTTCGTGGCCGGCCCCAACGGCGAAGTCGATTGGATGTTCCGCAGCCGGGACGAGGGCGGCATGCGCTGGGTCGACGAGACGCTGCGGCAAGCGGGCCTGCATGTAATGGGCAGCCGCACCTATTACGACATGGCGGCCTTCTGGCCCACGGCCAATCACCCGCTGGCCGAAGCCATGAACGTCATTCCCAAGGCTGTCTTCACCCGGCAACCCTCGCTGGATCTCCAGGCGGGCCGCACGACGCAGGCCCTTGAGGATGCCAACCGGGCGAAGGGTTCGGGCGAAGAAGCCACCCCGGTGCAATCGCCGCATGCCGCGAGCTGGGCCGCGGCGGAGGTCATCCACGGCGACCTGGCGACCCAGATCGAGCGGCTCAAGCGACAACCGGGGAAGGACATCCTCGCGCACGGCGGCGCCGACTTCGCGCAAAGTCTGGTGGCGGCCGGAGTGATCGACGAATACCGGCTCGTGGTGCATCCGGTGGTGCTGGGGAAGGGGTTGTCGCTTTTCGCCGGGCTGCCGAAGCCGCTGGATATGGAGCTCCGGTCGACGACGGTGTTCCGTTCGGGCACGACGGCGCTGGTTTACCGGCCGACATAGCGTCGCTGGTCCGTCGGATGAGCCAGGCGCGCAGGGCGTGCTTCCTCGTGGCAGAGGGCGCCCGTGAGCGTGTAATCTCGCGCGACTCACGACGAGGACCGGAATTCATGGACAGGCATGTCGCCCGCTGGCCCCTGGCCGCGCTCTACGCCCTCAGCGGCCTGTTGGCCTGCGTATCCCTCGCGTTCTGGTCGGCCTCCACCCTGGTCAGTCACCTGCACGTCTCGAATTTCGAGGGCGCTTCCGGCTACGCGGCGATGTTCCAGCTGCCGGTATGGATGCTGCTGTACGCGGGTATTTTCATCGTCGCCTACGTGCTGTGGTTGCGCCGGCGCCTGTGGTTGCTGGCAACCGCAACGGTGCTGCTGCTGTTCCTGGCGATGCCGGCGATCAGTTTCATCGTGCAACTGGCGCTGGACTTGGATATCTCGCCCGGGCCGCTCGGGCGCATCGAATGAGCCTGACGTGTAGCCGATCCGCAAAGGGAATGACGCGGAGCTTCGATATCGACGGAAACGCTAGCGCTATGCGTATGAAGAAACTCTTGCCTGTCTTCTTGCTATGTTCCTCGTTGTCCGCCCATGGCGCGGAGATGTCCGGAACGACCTGTTATGCCACCGAACGGGACGTCAAAGATGCGGTGGTCAACCACGGCAAGATCCGCGCACGCATCGAGTTGCGCATCGATACCGACGCGGCGACAGGCAAGTACCTTGGTGCGCGTGTTCGCTATGGCGCAGCGAAGCCCTGGATTTCGCTGGTATTCACGGGGGAATCCCTGGAAAGCCGGGGCGGCGAGCTGACCACGACATGGACGGAGATCGTCGATGGCAAGCCGCATGGCGAGTATGTTCTCGTGACCTTGCAAGGTACGTCGCACACGCTGTCCTACACCCACGCTCGGACCGGCAAGCGCCATACATTCGTTTCCACGGGCATGGAAGTCGGCACTGCGTACAACGGCGGCAATGCTTGTGATTGGGACAGTGGAGTCGAAGGTATGGTCCGGCGAACGGTCGGGGCGGGAATGCCGTAGAGCGCGATGAATACCTATGGCCAGTCCGACTTGCTCGACGATCTGGTCGGGATTTTTCCCGACTTCGCTGCCGCTTGGCGGACCGACATCGCCGGCGACGCCGCCCCATCCACGAGCCTGCACAGCGTCTACATATCCTTCCTGCCGTTCCTCGCGCACGCGCAACCGACGCCGAAGCAGTGGCAGCGCCTCGCGGATCTGCTCAGCGAGTCGGTGGCCGCGGGCGGGAATCGGGAGAACGCGGCGGACACCTGCTTTTTTGAGGCGATAGGCAAGACCGCGATAGCGCGACAACTGCGGCCGTTGTTGAGCAGGGAGGCCAGGGTCTATGTTCGAAGCTAGAACGGGTGCGGGTTTCGCTTGGCCCTGGGGAGCATCGGTGAGCGCGTCGACAAGGCCAACTTTGTAGGGGGCCCCGCGGTGAATTCTGACCTGGCTATCAGCCTTCCGATGATGGCCAAGTGGCGTCTCTCTAGAAATGCAGCCCCAGCGGCTGGCGACAGTGATACTTCTCGGCATCTCTCTTCACGTCGGCCGGAGAGATATGCCGCGCAACCAGTTCTTCCGTCGTCAGCTGTTGCCAGGCGTCGACATCGATGCAGTGGCGATCCGGGATGCCAAACAGGCGTTGCGCTTTACGCACAACCGCGCCGACGCCTTGATCTCTCGGGTCGATCAGTTGGATACCGGGAGCGAGTGTCCGGCGTGTCCCGTATCGCCGCCGCTATCGCTTTCGAAGCGGCTGGAGGTCGGCTATGTTCTGCTGCGGCATATGGCCGGACTTAGGGAGACGGTGATGGGGGCTTGGGGCACGAAGGTTTTCGAAGATGACGCTGCTTTGGACTTTATAGACGGCCAGCTCATTCCTCTAACCGACCCGCGAGTGGTCATGAGGGAGGCGTTCGAAGCCACCATGGCCGCAGACTATGTGGAATATGATCTGGGTCAGGCGGTTCTCGTCTCGGCGGCGGTCATGGTGTCCGTGAGAGAAAATCGTCCGATCGAGCAGGATGAGCCAGAAGAGTGGTCGAGTTGGCGGCGGCATTTGGCGACGCTCGATTTCTCACCGCTTGCCGAATTGGGTTCCAGGGCCTGCGCGCGGGTGATAGGCGAGGGCAGCGAACTTCGCGAGCTCTGGGAGGAGAACGAAGAATTGTTTCCCGAATGGCGCGGGAATGTGGTGCTACTGGTGGAGCGTCTGAAACGACCGGCCCCATGCTGAAGGTGTTTTGGTTTCACACTGCGCGCGGACTCGGCTATGGTGTGACAGCATTTTCACGCGAGGATGCAGAGCAACTGCTGCGTCGGTTCGGTTACCCAAGGGGTGGCGAGATCGTGACGCGTGTAATGGAAGACATCACGCACGCGGAGCTCGACCCGCATCATGTGATCCCTAATGCGGGGCCGATGGTGATCCGGGGAGTCTGGTTTCCGAACCACAGCTTCAGCCGCTAGTTCGAATACTCCTTCGGAACTGGCCAAGTGCCGGCTGCGCGGCGGCGTTTAGTAAGGGCGGACTTCTTCGTGTCCGCACAAGAAAAGCGCGGCGGAAACTTCCCGCCGCGCCCATCCATTCCAACCCTCGTGTGCGAATCAAAGCCCGATCGCCGAAATCCTGGTGGCCCAGTTGCCTAGTGCTCCGCGCGTACCGCCGCATTGGAACAGCGGTGGCGTCAGGTATTCGGCCAGCGTGCAGGTATGGGCGATGTACTCGGTCGCCAGCCAGACCGTATTGCCGTCCGCCGCGGCTGCGCCGTAATCGCCCCAGCGGGGTCGGCTGCCGCCTAGATAGGGGATGCCGGTGAAGCCATCCCACGGTCCGGCGCCCGCGGCGGCGACG
>JBCNOA010000409.1:0-3462 GCA_039594095.1 Dyella sp. | reverse complement strand
TACTGTCGGCGATCGATGGCCACTCGCAGAGCGAATACCTGGTGCGCATTGCCCGTCGCATTGCCGAG
Organism: Dyella sp.; assembly: GCA_039594095.1. Lineage (GTDB taxonomy): Bacteria > Pseudomonadota > Gammaproteobacteria > Xanthomonadales > Rhodanobacteraceae > Dyella_D. The sequence continues at coordinate 3,394 of JBCNOA010000409.1, read as the reverse complement.
CGTCGTGGTGCGCCGTGGAGCGTCGCCTTTGTCGACACGGGCGCTACCTTGGACAAGGCGCGCCGAGAGCGGCTTGACGCGGCGATGCGCCTGGCGCGCCGGTTGGGCGGCGATACCGTGGTGTTGCGCGGACATGCCATCGCCGACGAGCTGATTGCTCATGCCGATCGCGAAGGTATCGGCCAGATCATCCTTGGACGTACGCGCGAGCGTCCGCTGGCGCGCATGCTGGGCCGTTCGCTGACGCAGTTGCTGCTGCGCCGCGGCGCGCACCTGGAACTCACCATTATCGCCACGCCCGCCGAGCGGGCGAAGTCGCGCTTGCGCTTGCGCATGCCGGGTGGCCGCGGTCGTCGCGGCGAATACATCTATGCCACGCTTGCCACGCTGGTGGCGTTCGGCTTGTCGTTCATCGCCGATCGCTATCTGTCGGTTGCCAATCTCTCGCTGATCTTCCTCACCGCGGTGCTGGTGGTGGCAGTGCGTACGCGCATGGCGGTGGCGGTGTATACGGCGGTGTTGTGCTTTCTTGGCTACAACTTCTTCTTTGCGCCGCCGCGCTACACGTTGATGATCGCCAACTTCGACGACGTGCTGGCGGTCTCCCTGTTCTTCGTCGCGGCGCTGGTGTGCAGCCGGCTGGCCACCCGGCTGTCGAGCCAGGTGCAGTCCATGCGCGCCGCGCACGCGCACATGCGCGCCTTGCTGACGCTGGGACAGCGCCTGACCGCCAGCACCGATGCGACGGCGGTGCGCGATGCCGGCGCCGCGGCGCTGGCGCAGGCGCTGCGCTGCGACGCGGCGATCCTGATGCGCGATCCTTCCAGGGTCTTGCAGGTGGCGGCGGTATCGCCGCGCGACTTCCGCCTCACCCCGCAAGACCTCGGTGCGGCCGACTGGTGCGAATCCCACGCCGAAGCGGCGGGCCGGTACACCGACACGCTCAACGCCGCGCCGTGCTGGGTGCTGCCGCTGGGCGGCGAAGGCCGGCCGCTGGGCGTGGCCGCCATGCGCTTCGCGCCGGAGCAGAAAGATCTTTCTCCCGACCAGCGCAGCCTGGCGATGGCGATGGTGCAGGATATCGGCCAGGCGCTGGAGCGCGCGCGCCTGGCCGACGAATTGGAGGGCGCCCGCGTGCAGGGCGAGACGGAGCGGCTGCGCAACGCGCTGCTTTCGTCCGTATCGCACGACCTGCGTTCGCCGCTGGCGTCGATGATCGGCTCCGCCGGTACGCTGTCTTCCTACTGGGAGCAGCTGCCGCCGGACGAACGCCAGGAGCTGCTAGACGCGATCCTCGGCGAGGGCCAGCGGCTGGACCGCTACATCCAGAACCTGCTGGACATGACGCGCCTGGGCCACGGCACGCTCAAGCTCAACCGCGACTGGACCGACGTTGCGGAAATCGTCGCCGCGGCGGTCGGCCGGCTGCATAAGCTGTTCCCCGAACTGAAGGTGGACTCGCAACTCCCATCCGGCACAGTGCTGCTCTATGTGCATCCGGCGCTGATCGAGCAGGCGCTGTTCAATATCCTGGAAAACGCCGCGCGCTTCTCGCCGCCTGGCGAGGCCGTGCGCGTGCTCGTGCGAACCGCCGACGAGAAACTGACCATCGATGTGAGCGACCGCGGTCCCGGCATTCCCGAAGACGAACGCGCACGCATCTTCGACATGTTCTATTCGGTTGCCCGCGGCGATCGCGCTCCGCAAGGCACCGGCCTCGGACTGGCCATCTGCCGGGGCATGATCGGCGCGCACGGCGGCAGCGTCGAGGCCTTGCCCGGCGAAGGCGCGGGGACCACCATTCGCATCACCCTGCCTCTGCCGACGCCGCCCCAGAGCCCATGACCTCCGCCGCCCCTTGTGTGCTCGTGATCGACGACGAGGCGCAGATCCGCAAATTTCTCGACATCGGCCTGCGTGCCGAGGGCTACGACGTGGTGCTCGCCGCGACCGCGGAAGAGGGACTGGCCAAGGCCGCCACGCGCTCTCCGGACTTGGTGATCCTGGACATCGGCCTGCCCGACCGCGAAGGCCACGACGTGTTGGCCGAACTGCGCCAATGGACGCAGGTGCCGGTGCTGATGCTTTCCGTGCGCGATGCGGAAAGCGAGAAAGTCCGCGCCCTCGACGCCGGCGCCAACGACTACGTGACCAAGCCCTTCGGCATCCAGGAACTGATGGCGCGCCTGCGCGCACTCCTGCGCAACCGCCCCGGCGAACCGGAACCGGCCGCCCAACGCTACGACGACGGCCGCCTGGTGATCGACCTGGCGCGGCGCGAAGTGCAGCTGGACGGCACCCCGCTCGCGCTCACGCGCAAGGAATACGCCGTACTGGCCACGCTGCTGCGCCACGCCGGCCGCGTGGTGACGCAGCAGCAATTGCTGCGCGACATATGGGGACCGACGCACGTGCAGGACACGCACTATCTGCGCATCGTGCTCGGCAAGCTGCGGCAGAAACTAGGCGACGATCCGACCACGCCGCGGTGGCTGAAGACCGAGCCGGGCGTCGGGTATCGGTTTTTGGCGCAGGGTTGATGGTGTTGGGGTTTTCGGTTGCGCCGTAGCGGCGTTTTCGCGAGCACTCATCCCACGTTCTTCCCGAGGGAGAGAAGGTGGCGTGGGGTGCCGCGGCAAGCAAGAAGAAGCCACTCGCTCTCCGGCTGGAGAGCGAAACCCCTCGCCTATAAGGCGAGACAACCCCGCAACAGCGCAACAACCAACGTGCCCCTTTTGGCGTAGGCCAGAACAACAAGCACGACGCTTCCACCGCCCTCACGGCAAATCGGCCAAACTGTGTCCCCCGCACTGGAGGACACCCCTATGCCCCGCCCCCGCACCGCCTTCCTCTTCGACCTCGACGGCACTCTCGTCGACAGCGTCTACCAGCACGTCCTGGCCTGGAAAGAAGCCCTGGATGCCGAAGGCGTGGAACTCTCGGTGTGGCGCATCCATCGCAAGATCGGCATGAGCGGGGGCCTGTTCACCAATATCCTGCTGCGCGAAACCGGACTGGAGATCACCGAGGAACGCCTGCGGCGGCTGCACCAGCGCCACGTGGAAGCGTTCAACCGGCAGCACTCGCAGGGCCTGGTGCGCCCCCTGCCCGGCGCGCGCGAGCTGCTCGCCCATCTCACCGAGCAGGGTTATCCCTGGGCCATCGCCACAAGCGGCCGCATGGCCACGGCCGCCCACAACATCGAGGCCCTGGGCGTGGATCCGTCCAAGATACCGGTCATCACGCGCGACCAGGTGCGCCATGCCAAGCCCGATCCGGACCTCTTCCTCGCTGCGGCGGAAAAACTCGGTGTGGACATCCAGCATTCGCTGGTGATCGGCGACAGCATCTGGGACATGCTGGCCGCGCAGCGCGCCCGTGCGCTCGGCGTGGG
>JBCNOA010000408.1:0-3488 GCA_039594095.1 Dyella sp. | reverse complement strand
CCCGCGTCGTGGTCGAGCTGGTGCGCGATTCCTCGTATCGCTCGCGAGTCGAGGGCAACAGCCTGGTCTTCACCGTGAACAACGGCACGGAAGCGCAGACCACCACGACCGCATCGACGATCGATCCCTCCAAGGCACTGCCGTCCTCGGCGGCCGGTCCGGCCGTGTCCAATATCGACTTCCGTCGCGGTCCCAACGGCGAAGGCCGCGTGCTGGTGAATTTCAGCGGCGCCGGCGCCAACGCGGACATGAAGCGTGAGGGCGACAAGGTCGTGGTCAACATCGACCATGCGAACCTGCCGACGAACCTCGCGCAGCGTCTGGACGTGCTCGATTTCGCCACCCCGGTGCAGTCGGTGACGACGAAGGCCGGTCCACGTGGCGGAGCTCGGATGGAAATCGCCTTCAAGGGTAACGTCGAGACGTCCGCGTATCAGACCGGCGACCAGTACGTGGTCGAGGTGGCCCCGAAGAAGGTGGCTCCGGGCACCGGTCCGGACGGCAAGCCGCTGCGCGGCCAGGAGCCGACCTACAACGGCAACCGTGTGACCTTCAACTTCCAGGACATCCCGGTCCGGTCGGTGCTGCAGCTGATCGCCGACATGTCCGGCCAGAACCTGGTGGCTTCCGATACGGTGGGTGGTGCCATCACCTTGCGCCTGGTCAACGTGCCTTGGGATCAGGCGCTGGACGTCGTCCTGCGCGCCAAGGGCCTGGACAAGCGCCGCAACGGCAACGTCATCTGGATCGCGCCGCAGGAAGAGCTGGCCAAGTATGAGCAGAGCGTGGCGGAAGCCCGGCTCAAGGCTGAGGACACTGCCGAGCTGGTAACCGACTACGTGCCGATCAGCTACGGCAAGGCGCAGGACATTGCCAAGTTGTTGACCCAGGGCAGCATGACGGGTACCGGAGGTGGCGGCGGAGCCGCTGGTGGAAGTCGAGGTTTCCTGTCTTCGCGCGGCAGCGTCTCGTTCGACGAGCGCACCAATACCCTGCTGATCAACGATAACCCCCAGAAGATTCGCGAGCTGCGGGACCTGATCGCGGTGCTCGACCGCCCCGTGCAGCAGGTCCTTATCGAGTCGCGCATCGTGGTCGCCACGGACAACTTCACCCGCGAACTCGGTGTGCGTTGGGGCGTGCAGTACAACCATCGCACTAGCGGCAACAATACAATTTCGAGCAGCCCGGTGGGCGGCGACGCCAGTGGATTGGCGATCAATCGCCACAATGTGGACACGCAGTACGCCTACGACGTCGCGAATTACAACAACGCCATTGCTAACGGGCAGACGCCGGGCACGCTGCCCAAGCCCGGCAATATCGTGTACCAGACCGGCCAGGGCGGTTATAACGTGAACCTCCCGGTCGCCAATCCCGCCGGTCAGATCGGTCTGGCGATTCTGAGCAAGAGCTACCTGGTCGACCTGGAACTCTCCGCCGCCCAGACCGAAGGTCGCGGCGAGGTGATCTCCAGTCCGCGCGTGATTACCGCCAACCAGCAGGAAGCGGTCATCCGTCAGGGTCAGGAGATCGGCTATGTGACCTACCAGAACGGTGGCACCAGCACTGGTACCGCGCCCACCGCCTCGGTGCAGTTCAAGGACGCCGTGCTGGAGCTGAAGGTCACGCCGACAATCACCGCCGATAACCGCGTCTATCTCGCGATCAACGTGAAGAAGGATGCGCTGGCCCAGTTCGTCGATACGCCCAACGGCAAGGTGCCGCAGATCGATACCCGCGAGATCAATACATCGGTGCTCGTGGACAACGGCCAGACCGTGGTACTGGGCGGCATCTACGAGATCACCAAGCAGAACACCATCACCAAGGTGCCTGGCCTGGGCGATATCCCCGGTCTCGGTGCGCTGTTCCGCAAGACTTCGCGCCAGAACGACAAGGCGGAGCTGCTGATCTTCGTTACCCCGCGCATCCTCAGCGAAAGCCTGCGCTGAGCGGAGTGCCGAAAAGTCTGGAAAAGGGCGGCCATGTGCCGCCCTTTTCTTTTGAGACTCAGCGATCGCTATGCCATGAGTCGCGGACCCGCTCCCGCACGGGCCCGCTAAACTTCCGGTGTTCGCCGTTGTCTGTAGGCGCGTGAAGCCGGATGGAATCCCGATGGACATGCCAGAGAATCAACCCCCGTCGCGTCTGCAGCAGGCGTTCTCGCAATTGCGGGAAGAGCTGCAGCAGAGCATCGTGGGCCAGCCGCACCTGATCGATTGTCTCCTGGTCGCCCTGTTGGCCGATGGCCATCTCCTTGTGGAAGGCGCGCCTGGCCTTGCCAAGACAACGGCGGTGAAGGCGCTGGCGGCGCGTATCGAAGCCGATTTCCACCGCGTGCAATTCACGCCGGATCTGCTGCCTGCCGATCTGACCGGTACCGATATCTTTCGTCCCCAATCGGGGAGTTTCGAATTCGAGCGCGGTCCGTTGTTCCACAACATCGTGCTCGCGGATGAGATCAATCGTGCACCGGCCAAAGTGCAGTCCGCACTGCTGGAGGCCATGGCCGAGCGGCAGATCACCATCGGCCGCAGCACCTGGCGCCTGCCCGAGCTGTTCATGGTGATGGCGACGCAGAATCCGATCGAACAGGAGGGCACCTTCGCGCTGCCCGAGGCGCAGCTCGACCGCTTCGTGATGCATGTGACCATCGGTTATCCGGATGCGGCCTCCGAGCTGGCCATTCTCCGTCTCGCCCGCGAGCAGGCGAGGCGCAGCCTGCATCCGCAGCCGGCACCGCCCCCGACGCTGAGCCAGTCGGACGTGTTCGCCGCGCGCGATGCCGTGCTGGCAGTGCATATGGCACCGGCGCTGGAGTCGTACATCGCGCAGCTTGTGCTCGCCAGCCGGGATGCGGGTGCCTACGGCCCGCAGTTGAAGCGCTGGATCGCCTGGGGCGCCAGCCCTCGCGCGACCATTGCGCTGGATCGCTGCGCCCGAGCGCAGGCGTGGCTGTCCGGACGCGATTTCGTGCTGCCGGAAGACGTGCACGCGCTCGCGCATGACGTGCTGCGCCACCGCATCCTGCTCAGCTACGAGGCGGAAGCCGAAGGCATTCGCAGCGACCAGGTCGTGACACGCTTGCTGGAGCTCGTACCGCTACCGTGAGCACCGCGCTGCCCTCCGTCACGGATGGCGACGGACGCGCCAGCGTCTCGTTGGCCGAGCTGCTCGCGCTGCGCGCGCGCGTGGCGCGCAAGGCGCTGCCGCTGCGCGAGAGCCGCGCCGCGCCCGCGGGGCCTCAGGCCAGCCGTGTGCATGGCCGCGGCATGGATTACGCCGAATCGCGCGCCTATCAGCCCGGCGACGACGTGCGCCGCCTCGATTGGCGCCTCACGGCACGCAGCGGCAGGCTGCATACCAAGCTTTTCCAGGAGGAGCGCGAGGGTCGGTTGCTGGTGTTGCTCGATACGCATTCCAGCATGCGTTTCGGCACGCGGGTGCGCTTCAAATCGGTCCAGGCGGCGCGTGCCGCGGCGATG
>JBCNOA010000407.1:0-3497 GCA_039594095.1 Dyella sp. | reverse complement strand
GTTTACCCACAAGGGCTCCGGCACGCTGGTCCGTCGCGGCGAGAAGGTGCTTCGATTCGAGTCGTGGGAAGGCATCGACCTGGAGCGTATGCGTGCGCTGATCGAATCGAGCTTCGGCCGCAAGGTCGTGCCCGATTATTTCGACCGCACCAAGCCGTATCGCATCTACGTCAGCGAAAACTACCGTGCCGCGATGATCCTCACCTGGGAAGACGGCCTGCCGTACCTGGACAAGTTCGCCGTGCTCGACGATGCGCAGGGCGAGGGCCTGGGGCGCGCGGTGTGGCAGGTGATGCGCGAGGAGAATCCGCAGCTGTTCTGGCGTTCGCGCCATGGAAACCAAGTCAATATCTTCTATTACGCCGAGTCGGACGGCTGCTTCAAGCAGGAGCGCTGGAAGGTGTTCTGGTATGGCCTGAAGAACTTCGGCGAGATCGAACGCTGCGTCGCGCATTGCGCGATTCGTCCCGCGACTCTGGTGGACTGACATGAGCAACGACAAGAAAACCATCGGCATCGTCGGCGCCCGCGGCCATACCGGCGCGGAGCTGATCCGCCTGATCGCCGCGCATCCAGCGCTGGAGCTTAGCTTCGTCTCCTCCCGCGAACTCGACGGCCAGCGCGTGGCCGATCATGTGGACGGTTTCGCCGGCGATCTGCGCTATGCCAGCCTCGACCCCGCCGCGGTCGCGGCACAGGGTGCGGACGTGGTGGTGTTGGCGCTGCCCAACGGCAAGGCCGCACCTTACGTGGAGGCGATCGATGCGGCCCGGCCCGATACGCTGATCCTGGATCTGTCCGCCGACTACCGCTTCGACGAGCGTTGGTACTACGGCCTGCCGGAGCTGACCCGCGGCAAGTGGCGCGGCGAGAAGCGCATCAGCAATCCCGGTTGCTATGCGACGGCGATCCAGCTGTCCATCTCGCCGCTGAAGGACGTGCTGGCGGCGCCGCCGGTGAGTTTCGGCGTGTCCGGTTATTCCGGTGCAGGCACGACACCTTCGGACAAGAACGATCCGGAGAAGCTGCGCGACAACCTGATGCCGTATTCGCTGACCGGCCACACCCACGAGCGCGAGGCCAGCCGCCATCTCGGCCTGCCGGTGGAGTTCATGCCGCACGTGGCGCCGCATTTCCGCGGGCTCACCGTCACGACCAACCTTTACCTGGTCCGTCCGATGAAGCGCGACGAGATCCTTCAGCGGTTCCGTCACGCCTATGAAGGCGAAAAGCTGGTGAAGGTGGTGGACGAGGCGCCCTGGGTCAGCCACATCGCGCACAAGCATCATGCCGAGGTCGGTGGTTTCGCCGTCTCGGTGGACGGCAAGCGCGTGGTGATCGTCGCCACGCTCGACAACTTGCTCAAAGGTGCCGCCACTCAGGCGCTGCAGAACATCAATCGCGCGATCGGCGTGGACGAGTACACCGCGATCCCGCTGGAAGCCTGACGCGAGCGCGTCGGGCTCTAGGCCACACGTTTCAGGACATCCCCATGACCCAACCCCTTTGGCAGAAGTCCGGCATCCAGATCGACGCCAAGATCATGCGCTTCCTCGCCGGCGACGACGTCGTGCTGGATCGCGAATTCTTCCTGCAAGACATCACGGCCAGCAAGGCGCACGTGGAAGGCCTGGCCAACATCGGCGTGGTCAGTGCCGAGGAAGCCGCCGCGCTGAAGCGCGAACTGGACATCCTTGCGGAGGATTTCGGTGCCGGCCGCTTCGTGCTCGACGAGCGCTATGAAGATGGCCATTCCGCCATCGAGGCGCGCCTCACGGAGCGCCTGGGCGATGCCGGCCGCCGCGTGCATACCGGGCGCAGCCGCAACGACCAGATCCTGGTCGCTACGCGCCTGTGGCTCAAGGACCAGCTGGCGGCGCTGGAGCGCCATTGCCGCGCCATCGCGGAGGTCTGCCTCGCGCGCGCCGCGCAGCCGGCGGTGCCGATGCCGGGCTATACCCATATCCAGCGTGCAGTGGTGTCGTCCACCGCGATGTGGTTCGCAGGCTTCGCCGAAGGTTTCATCGACAACACGCTGCGTACCCGCCAGACGGCCGCGCTGATCGACTGCAATCCGCTCGGCACCGCAGCCGGCTACGGCGTCAACTTGAAGCTGGACCGCGAACACACCACGCGCGCGCTCGGCTTCGCGCGCATGCAGGTGTCGCCGATCTATGCTCAGCTATCGCGCGGCAAGTTCGAAATGGCGGTGCTGGAAGCCATCGCCGCCGCGCTGCTGGACGTGCGCCGCCTGGCTTGGGATCTGTCGCTGTTCACCACGGCCGAATTCGGCTTCGTGAAGCTGCCCTCCGAGTACACCACCGGCAGCTCCATCATGCCCAACAAGCGCAACCCCGACGTGGTGGAACTGCTGCGTGCCAGCTACGCCAGCGTCGCCGCGGCGCGCACCGAGATCGAGCAGCTGCTGTCGCTGCCCTCGGGTTACCAGCGCGACCTGCAATTCTCCAAGGGTTCGCTGTTCCACGGTTGCCGTCATGGCCTGGCGGCGCTGGAACTGGTGCCGGATCTGCTGGCGCGGATGGAATGGAACGAGGGCGCCATGCGCGCGGCGATCGAGCCGGCGATGTACGCCACCGACGTGGCCATCGAACAGGCCGCGGCCGGCGTACCGTTCCGCGATGCCTACCGGGCCGCGGCCGAGGCTGCGGCGTCGGCGGGCGAGGGGCGCACTCCCGAAAGCAGCCTTGCCGCGCGCGTGTCTCCCGGTGCCGGCCACGATCTGAGGCTGGACGAACTGAAGGCGCGGCTGGCTGCGCTCGATCACTGAGGCCGACCGATGACCGCCGTCAGCACCGCCAACGCACCGCATTACACCTGGGGCCGGCAGTGCGACGGCTGGCATCTCTTGCAGGGCGACGATCTCAGCGTGATCGAAGAGCGCATGCCGCCCGGGACCGCGGAGGTTCGCCATCGCCATGTGCGCGCCCGCCAGTTCTTCTACGTGCTGGAAGGCGAGGCGGTCCTGGAGCTCGACGGCATCGCCCACCGGCTGGGCGAACGCCAGGGGATGCATGTGCCGCCCGGCGCGGCGCATCAGATGCGCAACGACTCCTCGGCCGACGTCCGCTTCATGGTCGTCTCCTCGCCGAAGAGCCACGGCGACCGGGAGATCGTCGATGGCTGAGCGCCTGCCCGCGCAGAGCTTGTCTGCCTGGCGCCGTGCGGTGCTCAAGGTGGGCAGCAACTTGCTCGCCGCCGACGGCGGCGGTCTCACGCCCCGGCACGCCAGGGCGCTCGCGGCTTTCATCGCTCACGCGCATGCGCAAGGGCGCCAGCTTGTATTGGTGTCCTCGGGCGCCGTGGCTGCCGGCCGCGCGTTGCTGCGCGACCGTGCCGGCGACGACCTCGCCGCGCGACAGGCTCTCGCCGCGTTGGGACAGGCGCCGATGATCGCGCTGTGGCAATCGCTGTCGGAGCGCCCGGCGGCCCAGGTGCTGCTGACACACGACGACCTGCGCCATCGTCGCCGTTATCTC
>JBCNOA010000406.1:0-3503 GCA_039594095.1 Dyella sp. | reverse complement strand
GTCCACGGCTCGCGCGCCCAGGCCTGCCAGGCCGCATCGTCGGTGAGCGATGGCGCCCAGGCGCGCCACGCGGCGATGCGCAGCGCGATCATGCACGCGCTCCGTCGAAGGCACGGAAGAGCAGCGAGGCGCAGCTCCCGCCGAAACCGAAGCTGTTGGACAGCACGCTGCCGATCCGGCGCTCCTCCAGCGCACCGACCAGCGGTGCGGCGGCAAATGCCGGATCCGGCGAAGCGATAGGCGTGCCGGGCGCGAGAAAACCTTCACGCAGCATCAGCAGGCCCGCGATCGCGTCCAGTGCGCCAGCGGCGCCGGGTGCGTGCCCGATCAGCCCCTTGATCGAAGACAGCGGCGGCACCTCGGCGCCGCGTTCGGCGAAGACGGTGGCGATCGCCTCCCATTCGGCCAGGTCGCCCTGCGGCGTGGAGCAGGCGTGCGTGTTGATGTAGTCCGGCAGAGCGCCGGCGTCGTCGATCGCCTCGCGCATGGCGCGCGCGATGCCCTCGGCGCCGGGCCCCACCATGCTGGCCGGATCGGTCGCGGCGCCGTAGCCGCTCAGCTCGGCGAGAATCGCAGCGCCGCGCGCCTGAGCGTGTTCGAGCGACTCCAGCACCATCACGCCGGCACCTGCGGCCAGTACCAGGCCGTCGCGGTGAGTGTCGTACGGACGCGATGCCGCGGCGGGATCCGCGTTGCTGTTGACCGACAGCGCGCCCATCGCCTCGAACCACAATGCGGTGGTGTCGTGCAGTTCCTCGCTGCCGCCGCACAGCACCACGTCCTGGCGGCCCAGCTGGATCAGTTCCATCGCATGGCCGATCGCATGCGCGCCGCTGGTGCAGGCTGAGCTGACCACGTGGCTGCGTCCGCCGATGTCGAAAGCGTGCGCGAGACTGGCGGCCAGCGCGCTGCTCATGCCGCGCGGCACGATGAAGGGCGACAGCTTGTCGATACCGCGCGAACGGAAGCTGTCCAGCGCGGCTTCGTGCTCGCTCAGCGCGGCACCGCCGCCCAGCACCAGACCGCAGCGCGGGGAACGCAACTGCGCCGCATCGAGCCCGGCTTGCGCGATCGCCTCGCCAGTCGCGTGCCAACCGTAAAGCGCATTGGCCGGCAGGAAACGGCGCAGTTTGCGCGGAGGCTGGTCCAGCGCGGCTTCGTCCACCGGACCGCCGACCTGGCAGCGCATGCCCAGCGCCGCCAGACGTTCCATGCGGCGCAGGCCGCCGCGGCCTTCGCGCAGCGCGGCGCGCAGAGCGGGGATGCCGGCGCCCACGCACGACACGGCGCCCATGCCGGTCACCACGACGCGGGGCAGGGAAGCGCGGCGGGCCAGCACGGCGTTCATGCGTCCACGGCCTTGAAGATCAGCGACGTATTGATGCCGCCGAAGGCGAAGTTGTTGTTCATGACGTAGGGCGTATCGATCGCGCGGCCATCGCCGACGATGTAGTCGAGCGCGGCGCACTCGGGATCGACCTCGTCGAGATTGATGGTGGGCGCGAACCAGCCATCGCGCATCATCTCGATCGCCCACCACGATTCCAGCGCGCCGCAGGCACCGAGCGTGTGGCCCACGTAGCTCTTCATCGAGCTGACCGGCACGCGCTCGCCCAGCACGCTGGCGGTGGCATGGCTCTCGGCCACGTCGCCGCGGTCGGTGGCCGTACCGTGCGCGCTGACGTAGCCGATCGCCTCCGGGGCGAGCCCTGCATCGTCCAGCGCCATGCGCATCGCCACGGCCATGGTCTCGCGCGTGGGCTGGGTGATGTGGGCGCCGTCGGAGTTGCAGCCGAAGCCGACGATCTCCGCGTAGATGCGCGCGCCGCGCGCCTTGGCGTGCTCGTATTCCTCCAGCACCAGCGTCACCGCGCCTTCGCCCACCACCAGGCCGTCGCGCTTGCGATCGAACGGACGCGGCGTGAGCTGCGCGGCATCGTTGCGCGTGCTGGTGGCGAACAGCGTGTCGAATACGGCCGCGCCGGGGCCGGAGAGCTCCTCCGCGCCGCCGCACAGCATCAACGTCTGCTTGCCTTGCTGGATCGCCTCGTAACCGTAGCCGATCGCCTGGCTGCCCGAGGTGCACGCGCTCGAGGTGGGCACGATGCGTCCCTTCAGGCCGAAGAACACGCCGACGTTCACCGCCGTGGTGTGCGCCATCATCTGGATGTAGCTGGTCGCGGTCACGCCCTGCATGGAGCCGGTGTTGAGCATGTGGCCCATCGCGCCGATCGGCTCCACGCTTCCGCCGGAAGAACCGTACGCCACGCCCATGCGTCCGTCGCGGATGAGCGCATCGCTTTCCAGGCCCGCGTCGCGCAGCGCGCGTTCGCTCGCGGCCACCGCCAGCTGCGCCACGCGGCCCATCGAGCGGACCTGCTTGCGCGGCCAGCCGGGCAGTTCGAAATCGTCGACGGGGCAGCCGAGCCGGCCGTTGAGCGCGTCGAAGTAGTCCCACTCCGGCATGTAGCGCACCGCGTTGCGGCAGGCGCGCAGGCGCACGGAGATGGCGGTCCAGTCATGGCCCAGCGGGGTGATGCCGCCGATGCCGGTAATCACGACGCGCTTCATCGGGCGCCTCGCGGGGAAAAAGAGCGGTTCATGCCGGTACGTACTCGCGAACGGGCCGGACCAACGGCACCGCCAGCGCGGTGAAGCCGATGCCCAGCAAAAGGGTGATGCCGAAATGCCGCAGCGCGGGCATGGAGCTCAGCGCCAGCAGGCCGAAAGAGAGCAGGGCGGTGGCCGCGGAAAGCAGCACGCCCGCATAGGCCGCGCCGGGCACGTGGGCGGCATGCGGCTCGCCCTCGTGCAGGAACACGGCGTAATTGGCGCCCACGCCCAGCACCAGCATCAGCGCCATCCAATGGAACAAGGTCAGCGGCTGGCCGAGCCAGCCCAGCGCGGCCAGGGTCAGGCCGATGCCCAGCAGCGGCGGCGCGAGCACCCGCGGCGCGGCGCGGCGGTAGCGCCAGGCGAAGGCGGCCGCCACCGCGGCGGCGGCCGCGGCCAGCCACACGCTGGCGTACTCGCGGTAACGGCCGAACAGCGCGGAGATGCTGGCCGGCTTGTCCACGAAGGACACGCCCGGCAGTCCGTCCGCCGCCGCGCGCAGCGCCGCGGCGTCGAACGTTCCTTGCGGCAGCACGATGGAAGCGAGGCCGCGAGGACCCTCGTCCATCCACAGATAGCGATACGGTGTACTGGCCGGCAGCTTCAGCCATTCCGACGGATCGAGCGGACTTCCGGGCCACGCATCGAGATAAGCCGCCGCGACGTCGGCGCGCAGGCCGGCCTTGGTCATCTGCGTCAGCAGTGTCGCGCGGTCGGCGAACAGCGGGGCGAGCGCGGCGGCGTCGGCGCGCTGGCGTTGCAGCGAGGGCAGCATGGACGCCACGCCGAGCCAGCCTTCGAGCCCACCCGCCTTGGCGAGCGCCTCTAGTCGCGCTTCCAGCGCCTCGCCGCGCTGCAGGACCTGTTCCTCGCTCTCTCCAGCGACCAGG
>JBCNOA010000405.1:0-3511 GCA_039594095.1 Dyella sp. | reverse complement strand
GGCGCCGCCTCCGCCCCGTCGCTACCCTCCTGACGGTGCTGCGCAACGCGTGCGGCCTCACCCCCGGTTTCTCTTTGTTCCCACTGTTTTTCGCCATTTCGTCTCAGGGAGTTTCTGCCTGAGCGCATGTGCGCCTCATGTGCGGAACTCCCCATCAGGATTCATTGCTATGAACGACAAGCTTCACGACGCCTCGCCGGATTCCCAAGACCAAGGCGCCGAGGCCGAACTGCGCCGCGCGGCGTTTGAATACCATCGCGCCCCCACGCGCGGCAAGATTGAAGTGCGCCCGACCAAGGCGCTGATCAACCAGCGCGACCTGTCGCTGGCGTATTCGCCGGGCGTGGCGTATCCGTGTACCGCGATCGAGCAAGACCCGTCGCTGGCGGCGGAGTACACCTCGCGCGGCAACCTCGTCGGCGTGATCACCAACGGCACCGCTGTGCTGGGCCTGGGCGACATCGGCCCGCTGGCCAGCAAGCCGGTGATGGAAGGCAAGGGCTGCCTGTTCAAGAAGTTTGCCGGCGTGGATGTGTTCGATATCGAACTGGCCGAGCGCGACCCGGACAAGCTCGTCGACATCATTGCCTCGCTGGAGCCGACGCTGGGCGGGATCAACCTCGAAGACATCAAGGCGCCGGAGTGCTTCTACATCGAGCAGAAGCTGCGTGACCGCCTGAACATTCCCGTTTTTCACGATGACCAGCACGGCACGGCGATCATCTCGTCGGCGGCGCTGCTCAACGGCTTGAAGGTCGTCGGCAAGGACATCGGCAGCGTGAAGGTGGCCGTGTCGGGCGCGGGCGCCGCGGCCATTGCCTGCCTGGACGTGATGGTGGGCCTGGGCGTCAAGCGTGAGAACGTCTACGTGGTCGATTCCAAGGGCGTGATCTATGTCGGCCGCGACGCCAAGATGGAGGCGAACAAGGCGCGCTACGCGCAGGACACCTCGGCCCGTACGCTGGCCGACATCGTGCGCGATGCAGACGTGTTCCTGGGCTGCTCGGCCGCCGGCGTGCTGACCGCCGACATGGTCAAGACCATGGGTCCGAAGCCCATCATCCTGGCGCTGGCCAACCCCGAGCCGGAAATCCGCCCGGAAGTGGCCAAGGCCGCGCGGCCGGACTGCATCATCGCCACGGGCCGTTCGGACTACCCGAACCAGGTCAACAACGTGCTGTGCTTCCCGTACATCTTCCGTGGTGCGCTCGATTGCGGCGCCACCAAGATCACGGAAGAGATGAAGCTGGCATGCGTGAAGGCCATCGCGGAACTGACGGAAGCCGAAACGAACGACGCCGTGGCCCAGGCTTACGCCGGGCAGGACCTGACCTTCGGCCCCGATTACATCATCCCGAAGCCGTTTGATTCGCGCCTGATCGAGAAGATCGCGCCGGCCGTCGCCAAGGCTGCGGAAGAATCCGGCGTGGCCACGCGCCCGATCAAGGATCTGGATGCGTATCGCGCCCAACTGAGCGACTTCGTGTATCACACGGGCCTGACCATGCGCCCGGTGTTCTCGGCCGCCAAGGCCAACCCGAAGCGCGTCGTGTATGCCGAAGGTGAAGAAGAGCGCGTGCTGCGCGCCGTGCAGACGGTGGTCGATGAAGGCCTGGCCAAGCCGATCCTGATCGGCCGTCCGCATGTGATTGAAATGCGTATCCAGAAGGCCGGCCTGCGCCTGAAGCCGGGCGTGCACTTCGAGCTGGTGGACCCGGAAGACGATCGCCGCTATCACCAGTACCACACCGCTTACCACGAGCTGATGGGCCGCAACGGCGTGACGCCGGACATGGCGAAGTCGGCGCTGCGCCGTTCGAACACGCTGATCGGCGCACTGCTGGTGCGTCTGGGTGATGCCGATGCGCTGCTGTGCGGCACGGTTGGCCGCTTTGACGCCCATCTGGAACACGTGCGCGACGTGATCGGCCTGGCCCCGAACGCCAAGGTGTTCGCGGCCATGAACGGCCTGATGCTGGAGAAGCACACGCTGTTCATCACCGACACGTTCGTCAACGAGATGCCGAGCGCAGAAGAGCTGGCCGACATCACCAAGCTGGCGGCAGAAGAAGTGCGCCGTTTCGGCCAGGAGCCGAAGGTGGCGATGCTGTCGCACTCGATGTTCGGCTCGTCGAAAAACGCCTCGGCCCGCCGCATGCGCGCTGCGTATGACCTGCTGAAGACCGAAGCACCGGATCTGCAGGTGGAAGGGGAGATCCAGGGCGACGCGGCGTTGTCGGAAGATATCCGCCACCACTTCCTGCCGAAGAGCGCGTTCTCGGGCAGCGCCAACCTACTGGTGATGCCGTCGCTCGATGCTGCCAACATCGCGTTCAACCTGCTCAAGATCACGGGCGGGCAGGGCGTGACGGTGGGCCCGATCCTGCTGGGCGCGGCCAAGCCGGTGCACATCCTGAACCCGTCGGCCACATCGCGCCGTATCGTCAACATGACGGCGCTGGCGGTGGCAGACGTGTCGGCTACGCGTTGATCGTTTGATCCGGTATTTGGGCCGCTGAGGGTTGGCGGCCCAAAAGAAAACGGCGCCTGGGGAAAGTCCAGGCGCCGTTTTTCTTTGCTGCCGACTGCTTAGAACTTTGCGCGGATGCCCACGCCGAAGGTGTCGGCCGAGCTCAGGTTCGTCACCTTGTCGCGCATGTACGCGGCGTACACATCGGTGCGCTTGGACAGCGAGTAGTCGTAGCCGACTGCCCACGTGTTTCGCTTCACGTCAGCCGCACCCGAGGTCTTCGTGTACGCGTACGACGCCAGGATGCTGCCCGGGCCCACAGGCACCGACACGCCCAGTTGGCCGCCGTTGCTCTTCGCGTCGCCCGAGTTGATGGCGTTCTTGATGTACTGGTATTGGCCGTACAGCTTGACCACGCCAAAGTCGTACGTGGCGCCCAGTTGCGCGGCCGTCTGGCGCGAGAAGCCTGCCACCAGCGCGTTCAGGTCACCCGGCGCACCGTCGAAGCGCACTTGCTGGAAGGCTGCCGTGGCCGCGAAGTTGCCATGGAAGTACAGGAAGTTGCCGCCCCACTTGTTCTGGCCGTTATGGCCGGCTTGCTCACCCGCGCCGTAGATGAAGTTGGCGGTCAGGCCGTTGAAGTCCGGCGTGGAGTACATGATCGAGTTGTTCCAGCCCGAATCTCCAACCAGACCCGAGATGCCGCCGGGGCCGCTCAGGCCGTTGCCGAGGTAGGTGTGGAACACCATCGGCGAGAACGTGTACGAATCGATGAACGGGTTGAACAGGATCGTCGAGACAAAGTACGGTGGCGTCAGGCGGCCGAGCTTGATCGAGCCCCACGTGCTCGATTGCAGGCCCACGAACGAGTTGCGGGCGAAGAACGTATCGCCGTCAAAACGGCCGGACTTGCCGGTGTCCGGGCGGAAGAACGCTTCCAGGGTGAAGATCGCCTTCAGGCCGTTGCCTAGATCTTCGCTGCCCTTCATGCCCCAGTACGACGTCGACATCCCGCCCGAGTTGACGCCCCAGGCGCGGTCC
>JBCNOA010000404.1:0-3524 GCA_039594095.1 Dyella sp. | reverse complement strand
GGGCCGGCCGGGCTTTTCGACAGGGCATCCTGCCCTGATCGAAAAGGCGGGGACATCCCTGTCCCCGCCCGCCTTCGGCGGCCTGATCGTCCAGCCCTCACCGCCGCGAAGGGGACCCGGAGATCAAGAGCAGCTAGGAGCGTCGCTTCGCTCGCTCTTGTTTGTTTTTGCCTCGGTACCGCACTTCTCCTTCTCCCCGCCGGGGAGAAGGCGGGATGAGGGGCGGGTGCTTGCCAAAGCGTGGCTAAATCAAAGGCCACGAATTAAGGCGGATGAACAGCAGACGCCAACAGCTCACCCATCTCCCCATCAATCCGGCGCGAACTCCATCGTCGCCCGCACTGCCCTCTTCCAGCCGCCGTAGAGCTTCTCGCGCTTGTCCTGCGTCATCGATGGCTTGAACTGCCGGTCCACCGCCCAACGCTTAGCGATCTCGTCGCGGCTTTTCCAGAAACCCACCGCCAAACCCGCGAGGTACGCGGCGCCTTGTGCGGTCGTCTCCTGCACCTTGGGGCGCAGCAGGGTGACGTCGAGGATGTCGGCCTGGAACTGCGCCATGAAATCGTTGGCGATGGCGCCGCCGTCGGCGCGCAGTTCCTTCAGCTGGATGCCTGAGTCGCTCTGCATCGCTTCGAGCACGTCGCGCGTCTGATAGGCCATCGATTCGAGCGCCGCGCGGATGAATTGCTCCTTCGTGGTGCCGCGCGAGAGGCCGAACACGGATCCGCGCACGTCGCTGCGCCAATACGGTGCGCCGAGACCGACGAAAGCCGGCACGAAATACACGCCATCGTTGTCGCGCGCGCGTTCGGCGTACTCCTGCGAATCGCTCGCCTTGCCGAGCATGCGCAGGCCATCGCGCAGCCACTGGATCACCGATCCGGCCACGAAGATGCTGCCCTCCAGCGCGTACTCGACTTTGCCGTCGATGCCCCAGGCGATCGTGGTGAGCAGGCCGTTCTTCGACGGCACGGCTTTCTCGCCCGTGTTCATCAGCATGAAGCAGCCGGTGCCGTAGGTGTTCTTGGCCAGGCCCGGTTCGAAGCAGGCCTGGCCGAACAGCGCTGCCTGCTGGTCGCCTGCGATGCCGGCGACGGGGACTTCGCGGCCGAAGAAATACTTCGGCAAGGTCTGACCGTAGATCTCGCTGGAGGACTTCACCTCCGGCAGCATCGCGCGGGGTACGTCGAGCATGGCCAGCAGCTCGTCGTCCCACTGCCGCCGGTAGATGTCGTACAGCAGCGTGCGCGAGGCATTGGTGTAGTCGGTGACGTGCGCCTTGCCGCCGGTGAGGTTCCAGATCAGCCAGGTATCGATGGTGCCGAACAGCAGCTCGCCGCGCCGCGCGCGCTCCTGCGCGCCGTCGACGTGGTCGAGGATCCAACGTACCTTGGTGCCGGAGAAGTACGCGTCGATCAGCAAGCCGGTCTTGCCGCGCACCAGCTCGTCGTAACCCTCCTGCTTGAGCCGTTCGCAGATGCCGGCGGTCTGGCGCGATTGCCAGACGACGGCATTGTGGATCGGCTGGCCCGTTTCTTTGTCCCACACCACCGTCGTCTCGCGCTGGTTGGTGATGCCGATGCCGGCGATGCGCGCCGGATCCACGCCGGCCTGGTTGATCACCTCGGTCATGGTCACCAGCACGCTGGTCATGATTTCGCGCGGGTTGTGCTCCACCCAGCCCGGTTGCGGGAACACCTGGGGGAACTCGCGCTGCGCCGTGCCGACGATGGCGCCGTCATGGTCGAACAGGATGGCGCGCGAACTGGTCGTGCCCTGGTCGATCGCCAGGATGTAAGTCTTGTCCATGCTTTCCTTGCCTCGCTCAGACCGAAGTGCGGGAAGAAGAAACCGGCTTGCCTTCCGCGGCCGCCTCGCGCGCCGCCTCCAGCTCGCGCATGCGCGCCGGCAGGAACGGATGCACCAGCAGCTGATACGCGCCGGCGCCGACCACGCCGCCGATCAAGGGGCCGACAATGGGAACCCACCAGTAGTTGTCCGGCGACGGCAAGGCGGAGCCGCCCCAGCCCGCGAAGAAGGCGAACAGGCGCGGCCCGAAGTCGCGCGCCGGATTGATCGCCCAGGCTTCGAGGTAACCCATCGAGGCGCCGATGGTGGCGACCAGCAAGCCGATCATCAGCGCGCCGGAGTTGGCACCGGGCGCCATCTCGTTGAAACGCTCGGTGATGGCGAAAATGCCGAACAGCAGGAAGGCGGTGAGGATCACCTGGTCGAGCAGCGCGTGCATCGGCGTGATCGCCAGGCCCGGATGGGTGAAGAACACGCCCGCCGCGCCGCCGGCCTCGCGCGTGAGGCCGTGCGTCTGGTTGTAGTGGTCGATCACCGGACCGAACAGCACGTAGACGATCGCCGCGCCGAGGAAGGCGCCGATGACCTGCGCGATCGTGTACGGCACCACTTTCTTCCAGGGGAAGCCCCGGAACAGCGCCAGCGCAAGTGTCACGGCCGGGTTGGCGTGCGTGCCGGAAACCGAGGCGGTGGCATAGATCGCAATGGTCACCGCCAGGCCCCAGGCGATGCACACGCCCCAGTACGCGTTCTGGTACGGGCTGGGGTCGTACAGCACGTACATGCATGCCACGGAGTCGCCCAGGCCGATGATGATGAACATCGCCAGCGCTTCCGAAATCAACTCACCGATCGATTGCCGCATTCATCGCTCTCCTTGGATGCGCCGGATCGTCCGTCCGGCACGTGGACCGAAATATCAGAGGGTGCTCGCCGCCTTGCTTCGCGCGAAATAGGCGGCCAGCCGCGCCGCGCCTTCCGCGCCCACGTGCAGGCCCAGCTTGGTGCGCCGCCAGAGTACGTCCTCCGCGCTGACCGCCCATTCGAAACGGCGCAGGTATTCCACTTCGCTGGCGTAGAGATCGGCGCCGAAATGCTCGCCGAGTCCGCCGAGCGACTCCGCATCGCCGATCACGCGGACCGCCTGGCTGCCGTAGGTGTGCGCGAGGCGCCAGGCCATCGCCTCGCTCAGCCAGGGACGCGTCGCGCGCAGCTGCTGCGCGAGGCGGTCGCCGCTCTGGATATCGCCGCCGGGCAAGGGATGGCCCTTGCCGGTCCAAGCCGGCTCCTTGTTGTCGAGCAGAGGGGCGAGCCGGTCCACCGCTTCCTCGGAGAGCTTGCGGTAAGTGGTCAGCTTGCCGCCGAAGACATTGAGCAGCGGTGCGCCCTTGGCCGGCTCGATTTCGAGCAGGTAGTCGCGCGTGACTTCCGACGCGTTGCCGCTCTCGTCGTCCAGCAAGGGACGCACGCCGCTGTAGCTCCACACCACGTCTTCGGGCGTGATGCCGCGCTTGAAGTAGCGGTTGACGGCGTCGCAGAGGTACGCGACCTCCGCCGCATCGATGCGTGGGTGCGCGGGGTCTGCTCGGTAGTCGACGTCGGTGGTGCCGATGAGAGTGAACTCGTGCTCGTAGGGGATGGCGAAGACGATGCGCCGGTCAGGTTGCTGGAAGATGTATGCGTAGCGATGGTCGTACAGCCGGGGTACGACGATG
>JBCNOA010000403.1:0-3549 GCA_039594095.1 Dyella sp. | reverse complement strand
GCTCGGCTTCGAGCGCGGCGAACAGCCACCGGGCTTCGTCTGCCGCATCGTGGCGGTCGCACGGCCAGCGCAGCAGATGTTCCTCACGGGGCGCGGGGCTCGTGATGCGTATCCCGGTGTCATGGAAGCCGATCTTGCCCAGGCATCGCCGCGAGGCCTGGTTGTTTGCGAAGACCTTGGCGTAACAGGCACGCAGGCCCCAGTGCTTGCGTGCGTAACCGAGCAGCGCCAGACCTGTTCGCGTGCCATGTCCACGGCCGCGGAAATCGCGGCCCAGCCAGTAGTGGAATAGAGCCAGATCATCGTGAATGACCAGGCCAGCGCAGCCGATGAATCCCCATCGGTCATGCCACAGGCCGAACAGCGCGTGCTCTGGAGCGGCGCGGATCTCGGCGAGCCAGTGGTGCCATGCCGAGTCGTCGGCGAACGCGGGCCAGCAGCAAAGCTCGGCGATGGACGGATCGGCGTACTGGCGTCGGAAATCGTCGAGATGGCTATGGTCCAGTCGGAGCAGGCGAAGCTCGCCTCGCGCCAGTCCGACGGTAATGGGCGAGCCATCCGCCCATGGTGGCGCGGCCGTGTTCGTGTCGGTCATGAGTTCGACTCCCTAAACCTGCCATCGCGCGGTGTTGCCGCACTTGGCTCCCGGTCGAGGGAATCAAAAGCCGTGCCAGGTGCCGGAAACGCTATCCGGCGCGGATTCGGTCATGTCGCCGCGTGGCGGACGAGCAAGATCGTGGGTCTTTCTTCCCATGGCCGTGCGGAATCCCACACGCCCACCGGCTGAAGATCAGCCGCGCGTGTCGGGTTCGGCCACACTGCCGGACGGGCCGCCGCGCTTGAGCATCACCGCGAGCACCGGCGGCGTGACCATCGCGGTCAGCAGCGACATCGCCACGATGATGGCGTAGATGCGATCGCTGAACACGCCCGCGGTCAAACCCAGGCTGGCGATCACTACGCCCACCTCGCCTCGCGGCACCATGCCGAAGCCCACGATGGTGGCGCCGCGCTTGCCAAGCGACAGTGCGCCGAGAAAGCCGCCGGCGAGCTTGGACACGATGGCGATGGCGGTGACGACGGCGAGGGTGACCAGGGCGTCGGTGCTGGCCAGCTCCTGAAGGTCGATCTTGCTGCCGGTGATGACGAAGAAGAACGGGGTGAGCAGGGAGAGCAGGGGCTGGACCTGTTTCTCCAGCGTGTGCTGCTGGCGCGTTTCCGAAGCGATCATGCCGGCCAGGAAGGCGCCGATGATGGCGGCCAGCCCGAACAGCGTAGATACGTAGGCCAGGCCCAGGCACAGTGCCAACACGATTCCCAGAGCGGAGTTCTGCGCGCGCGGCTTGTCCAGCCAGCTCGAGTTCCAGCGCATGGCGCGCGCGCCGCCGAAGCCGATCACGGCGATGAAGCCGATCGCACCGACCAGGGTGGTGAGCAGGTGCATCAGGTTGAAGCCCTCGCCGCCCTGCAGCGAGACCACCACGCCGAGCAGCAGCATGGCGAGAATGTCGTCGATCACGGCCGCGCCCAGGATCACCTTGCTCTCCACGCGTTGCAGCGCGTTGAGTTCCTGCAGCACGCGTGCGGTGATACCCGCCGACGTGGCGACGAAGGCCGCGGCGATGAATAGCGACTTGCTCCAGTCGAAGCCGCTGGCATGAGCCCATACGCCCCCCAGGCCGAACGGCACCAGGACTCCGAGCACGCCGACGAGAAAGGCGACTTTGCCGACTTTCTTCAGATCCTCCAGCCGTGTCTCCAGGCCTACGGCGAACAGCAGCAGCACGACGCCAATCTCGGCCAGCACGTCCAGCGGCGTCCCGGCGGCGATCTGATCGACGCTGATCCAGCCAAGCACCGAAGGCCCGACCACGCAGCCGGCGGCGATTTCGCCCACCACGCCCGGCAGTTTGAGCCGCTGTGCGATCTCGCCACCGATCTGCGCGGCGACGAACACGATGAAGAGAGTCAGCAGGATGTCGGCTGCGTGATGCATGCAGAAGGCCTTCCGGAAGCGATCCGGCCCATGCTACATGCTGGCATGGGCCTTGGGTGAGGTGCCGGCCGGGGAGACGCAGGCTACCGGCGGAATGCGAGCGATCCGACGCGCCTGGCCGGTATGGCTCAGGCGGAGGTTTCTGCGGGCGATTTCGCGGACTGGCGGTCCAGTCGGCTGAAGACCCAGCTGGCGGTGGCGGTGACGATGCCGAGCAGCAGTACCGTCCAGCGGAAGGAGACCACGTAGTCTTCGTGCGCGTGGCCTTGCATGAGGGCTTCCATCAGCAACGACGCCAGCGCGATGCCGAAACTCATCGACAGATACTGCGCGGTGGAGGCCATCGACGAAGCCATCGACGCGTACTTCACGTCCAGATCGTTGTAGATCAGCGTGTTCATCGCGGTGTATTGCAGCCCCATGAAGCCGCCGTAGACGAACACCATGACGGCGATCAGCCACATCGGCGAGTCCTTGCCCAGTAGCGCGAAGGACGCCAGCAGCGCCGCGACGATCAGCGTGTTGGAGAGCAGGAAACGGCGATAACCCATGCGCTGCAGCAAGCGGTTGATCACCCATTTGGCGCAGATGGAACCGAGCGCCTGCGGCACCATCATCAGGCCGGCCATGGTAGGCGACCAGCCGCAGCCGACCTGCAGGAACAGCACCAGCAACAGGAACATGCCCGACACGCCCAGGCGCGTGAACAGGTTGCCGGCCAGGGACACCCACACGCTGCGTACGCGCAGCAACGTCAGGTCGGCCACGGGGTACGCGGTGCGACGGCTATGCCATACGTAAATGCCGCCGAAGATCAGCGCGAGCGTGCCGCTGATGGCGATCTGGCGCCATTGGCCGCCGCCGCCGCTCGCGACTTCGGAGGCCGTCAGCAGCATGGCCGATGCGGTAGCGAACAGCAGGAAGCCGACCAGATCGAAACGATGCGGATCGGCGAGGCGGTAGTCCGGCATCTCCCGGCGATTCATCCAGTAGCCGATCACGCCGACAGGCACGTTGATCAGGAAGATGAGGCGCCACGATGTGTACTCGGCGAGCACACCGCCCAGCAACGGGCCGATCACCGAACCGAGCAGGCCCACGGTCGCCACCGTGCTCATGGCGCGCACGAAGTCGCGCTTGTCGATGCTGCGCACGAGCACGTAGCGCCCGACCGGCATCAGCGCGGCCCCGCCCAAGCCTTGCAGCACGCGCGCGGCGACCAGCTGCGGCAGGGTCTGGGACAGGCCGCAAAGCAGCGAACCGACCGTGAACACGGCAATGGCCGCGGCGAAGATCCGGCGGGTGCCGAAGCGGTCGCACATCCAGGGACTGGCGGGGATGAAGATCGCCAGCGTCAGCACGTAGCTGGTCAACGCGATGCGCATGCCCAGCGGGGTGACGCCCAGCGCCTCGGCCATGGCGGGCACCGCCGTGTTGACGATGGTGGAATCCAGCGCCTGCATGAAGAACGCGGCGGCGACCAGCCAGATGAGCCCCCGGTAGCGCTCGCGCGAAGAGATGGGCGGCGGAGCGGGCGGCGTATCGCCGGGTGT
>JBCNOA010000402.1:0-3551 GCA_039594095.1 Dyella sp. | reverse complement strand
TGCCCCTGTACCGCACTTCTCCTTCTCCCCTCTGGGGAGAAGGCGGGATGAGGGGCGGGTGCTCGCGAAAGATTTTCTCAACGCCAAAAAAATCAGCCCTCCTCCGGAGAGAAGGGCTGATCTCAGATCGACCGAGCACGCAATGCGCTTGGGAAGCCCCAACGGCAATACCGCCGGTCAATCCCGGAAATTGTCGAACTGCAGCGGTAATTCCACTTCCGCCTTGCGTAGCACCTGCATCGCCGCCTGCAGGTCGTCGCGTTTCTTGCCGGTGACGCGCAGCTTGTCGCCGTTGATCTGAGCTTCGACTTTCAGCTTCGCCTCTTTCAAGGTCGCGACGAGTTTCTTGGCGATGGCTTGTTCGATGCCCTGTTTGACGGTGATTTTCTGGCGGGATCCGCCGAGGTTGGTTTCCGGGTCGGCGACGTCGAGGGCGCGGACGTCGATCTTCCGGGAGACCAGGCGGCCGCGCAGGATGTCCAGCATCTGCTGGAGCTGGAACTCGCTGGGGGCACTCTGGGTGATCACGAACTTGTCCAGCTCGAACTTCGCGTCGGTACCCTTGAAGTCGAACCGGGTGGACAACTCGCGGTTGGCCTGGTCGACGGCGTTGGTCAGTTCGTGCTTGTCGACTTCGGAAACTACGTCGAAGGAGGGCATGGGCGTGTCTCTTGGGAAAACCAGTGGGGAAGTGTACGCGGGTGGGAGATAATCCGTCCTCTTCCGGGACATGGCGGGTGATGGCGTGAAGGTGGATGTGCTGGTGATCGGCGCGGGCGCGGCCGGCCTGATGTGCGCGATCGTCGCCGGTCAGCGTGGGCGCAGCGTGCTGGTGGTCGATCACGCCAACAAGCCGGGAAAGAAGATCCTGATGTCCGGCGGCGGACGCTGCAATTTCACCAACCTCGGCGTGACGCCGGCGCAGTACCTGTCCGCCAATCCGCATTTCGCCAAGTCGGCGCTGGCGCGCTACACGCCCAGCGACTTCATCGCGCTGGTGGAGAAGCATCGCATCGCTTACCACGAGAAGGAGCTGGGGCAGCTGTTCTGCGACGAGTCGTCCAAGCTGATCGTGCGCATGCTGCTGGACGAGTGCGCGGCCGTCGGCGCGCGCGTGGAGACCAGCTGCGCGGTGGAGCGGGTGCGCCAGGCCGGGGAGGGGTTCGCCGTGCACACAGCACGGGGAGAAGTGCATGCTTCGTCGCTGGTGGTCGCCACCGGCGGTCTGTCGATTCCCAGCATGGGCGCCACCGGCTTCGGCTATGAACTGGCCAGGCAGTTCGGTCACAACGTGCTGCCGACCCGGGCGGGACTGGTGCCGCTGACCTTGAGCGGCAAGCATCAGGAGCGCTATCAGGACCTCGCCGGCGTGGCGCTGCCGCAGGTGGAGACGCGGGTAGGCAAGCACCGTTTCCGCGCGGGCTTGTTGTTCACGCACCGAGGTATCAGTGGTCCATCGGTGCTGCAGATCTCTTCGTACTGGCAGCCGGGCGACGACTTGCGCATCGACCTGCTGCCCGGCCAGGACGCGGCGGCATGGCTGCAGGCGCAGCGCAACGCGCGTCCCGCCATGGAACTGAAGAATGTGCTTGCGGACATATTGCCCCGGCGCCTAGCGCAGCGCCTGTGCGAGGTGTGGTTCGAGAGCCGGCCCATGAAGCAGTACCGCGCGGCGGAGCTGGAGGCCATCGGGGCACAATTGCGCGACTGGCCCATCGTTGCCAGCGGCACCGAGGGCTACCGCACCGCCGAGGTCACCCTGGG
This sequence comes from Dyella sp., assembly GCA_039594095.1. Lineage (GTDB taxonomy): Bacteria > Pseudomonadota > Gammaproteobacteria > Xanthomonadales > Rhodanobacteraceae > Dyella_D. The sequence goes on along the minus strand of JBCNOA010000402.1, from coordinate 1,787 downwards.
CGGCGTCGACACGGACGGACTGTCGTCGGCCACCATGCAATCCAAGCATGTGCCGGGTCTTTTCTTCATCGGCGAAGTGGTGGATGTCACCGGTTGGCTGGGCGGATACAACTTCCAGTGGGCATGGGCTTCCGGCCATGCGGCGGGTCAGGTCGTCTGATTGCACGCGCCGTGCACCGGCCTCGGTGCATGGTGATGCTGCCTTGAAATACAGAAATCCGTCGAAATAACTTCCGGCGATTCCCCCGTTCCCGATTCCGTAGCGGAGACCAAGCATGAAAGTCGGATTCATCGGCCTGGGCGCCATGGGCAGCGCCATGGCGAGCAACCTGATCAAGGCGGGCCACGCGGTAACGGTATGGAACCGCTCGCCGGAGGCGGCCGAGCCGCTCGCCTCGCTGGGCGCCAAGGTGGCCAGCACGCCGGAGCGCGCGGCACAGGGCGACGTGCTTTTCAGCATGCTCGCCAACGACAAGGCAGTGCGCGAGGTCGTGCTGGACGGCGGCTTGCTCGATGAGATGGACAAGGGCACGGTGCATGTCAATCACGCCACGGTCTCGGTCGCGCTGGCGCGCGAACTGGCGGCCGCGCATGCGGAGCGCGGATTGGATTATCTGGCGGCGCCCGTGTTCGGGCGTCCTGATGTCGCTGCGGCCGGCAAGCTCAACATCGTGGTGGCGGGCAAGCCGGACGTGATCGAGCGGGTGCGCCCATTGCTGGAAACCATGGGTAGCGCGATCTGGCCGATGGGCGATGTGGCGGAGCGAGCGAACGTAGTGAAGATCGCCGGCAATTTCATGCTCGGCGCGGCCATCGAGAGCATGGCCGAGGCCGCGGCGCTGACGCGCGCGCACGGCGTGAGCGCCGGCGATTTCCTGCACCTGATGACCAGTACGCTGTTCGCTGCGCCGCCTTACCAGGGCTACGGCAAGCTGATCGCGGAGCAGCGCTTCAAGCCGGCCGGCTTCGCCTTGCCGCTGGGCTACAAGGACATCAACCTGGCATTGGCGGCCGCGGATGCGGCACGCGTGCCGCTGCCCTTGGCCAGCGTGCTGCGCGACAGCCTGCTGGAGACGCTCGCGCTGGGCGACGAGGATGTGGACTGGTCGGCGATGTCGATGATCGCCGCACGCCGCGCGGGACTGGACCGCACGAGCTGATCAGCCGCTGCTGCCGCGCGCCTGTCGACGGCGGGCGAGCCAGCCGTCGAGCTGATTGGCGAATGCCTGCTTGTCGCGCGGATGGAAGGCGGCGGGGCCGCCTGTATCGATGCCGGCACCGCGCAGCTCTTCCATGAAATCGCGCATGCCCAGGCGCTGGGCGATGGTGTCGGGTGTGAAAAGCTCGCCGCGAGGATGGATGGCGAGCGCACCCTTGGCGATCACCTGCGCGGCGAGGGGAATGTCCTGCGTCACGACCAGGTCGCCGGGCGCGACGCGCTGGGCGATTTCCGCATCGGCGACGTCGAAGCCGCCGGCCACCTGGATAGCGCGCACGAAGCGCGACGGCGGGGTGCGCAGGAACTGGTTGGCGACCAGCGTGACGGCGACCTGTTCGCGCTCGGCGGCGCGGAACAGGATTTCCTTGATGGCTACCGGACAGGCGTCGGCATCCACCCAGATGCTTGCATCGGCACGGGCGGCAGGAAGCTTCAAGCGGCGCCATTCCAGCGCAGCGTGCCGTCGATCACCGTGTTGGTGCGCCCCCCGATCCAGACCGCACCGACGATGATGCGCACGCGCAGGCTGGCGTCGTGCCCGGTCTCGCGGCCCTGGCTCACCGTGTAG
>JBCNOA010000401.1:0-3552 GCA_039594095.1 Dyella sp. | reverse complement strand
CCGCAGGACGTGGCGGGCCTGATCTCCGCCATGGGCGGCGACAAGACCTTCGTGGACAAGCTCGACAGCGTGTTCGACGCCAAGGTCGACCCCAAGCAGTTCGCGCATGTGGAAGACATCACCGGCCTCATCGGCTGGTACGCCCACGGCAACGAGCCGAGCCATCACCTGGCCTACCTTTACGATTACGCCGGCGCGCCGTGGCAGACGCAGAAGCGCCTGAAGCAGATCATGGACAGCCAGTACGCGCCGCGGCCGGACGGCCTGGCCGGCAATGACGACCTTGGCCAGATGTCGGCCTGGTACGTGTTCACCGCCTTGGGTTTCTACCCGGTCGCGCCCGGCAGCGACGAATACGTCATCGGCCGGCCGTTCGTGAAGAAGGCCACTCTGCACCTGCAGGACGGCAAGTCCTTCACGGTCTCGGCCGAGCCGCTCGACGATGCGCATCCCTATGTCGGCGAAGTCACGCTCAACGGCAGGCCGCTGGATCGGGTCTTCCTTCGCCATGGCGAGATCCTGGCCGGCGGAGAGCTGCATTTCCGCATGCAGGCCGAACCGAACCGCGACTGGGGCAAGGGCGCGGCGGCGCGGCCGAGTTCGACCAGCGCATACGGCCCTTGAGGGCGCGTTTTACGGCGTGAAACTCGCCGCCGGCGGCGCCGAAATACGTGACGGCGCCGCTGGCGGGCATGGGACGATTCTGTAACCATGCCGCGCATGCCACATTCCCCGTGGAAACTGACGCCGGTCACCCGACCCCGGATGCGGGATCGCGTGGCTTTGCGCTGGCGTTTGGGCGGACTGTTGTTCGCCGTGCTGGTGATCGTGGCCTTGCCCTACATGGTGACCCGCAGCGGCTCGCGCGATGCGCTGGACGCCAACGGCCGCGTCACGCATTCGTCCGAAGTGAAATCGCTGACCTACCGCATCGCCTACGTCACCCGCGACGGCGAGGCGGCGCTGTACCGGCTGCTGGATGGCGACGACAACCCGCAGGTGCGCCTGCGCGCCAACCGCGCCGGCAAGGAGATCCCCGGCCTGCTCGCGCAGTTGCGCGAGATGACGCGCGACAACGCCGACCAGCAGGCCCGCATCGGTGCGCTCGGCAGCATGGTCAGCGGCCGGCTCGCCCTGCTGGACCAGGCGATGCTGCGCTACCGGCAAGGCGACGTGCGCGCCGCCAACGACGCGCTGCGCGATTCCGGCACGCTGTTCAAGATGGACGATCTGATCGACGGCATCGTGCAGAGTGAGGACGACACGCTGCTGGCGCGCCGGGGTCAGGCGCGGCAGGCCTCCAGCAACAGCAGTCTCGCCCTGAGCCTCACCGCCAGCGCGCAGGTGCTGCTGCTGGCGATCGTGGTGATCGTCTCCGAACGGCAGATCAGCCGCCGCCTCCAGGCGGAGGAGCGCGAAGGCCAGGCGGTGCAGCGCTCGCAGCTGATCGTGCAGGCCGTGCGCGAACCCATTGCACTGCTCGACAGCAAACTGTGCACGCTGCTGGTGAACGCGGCCTTCGGCGAGCTCTATGGCATTCCTCCATCCAACCGCCATTCGCTGCCGCTGGTGGAGATCGGCGACGGCGCGTGGCGCGACAGCGCGCTGCTGCAGCGCCTCAACGACGTGCTGCTGCTGGACCGCGAGCTGTGGGATTACGAACTGATCCAGCGCACGGTCGACGGCGTGGACCGCCACGTAGTGATCAATGCGCGCCGCCTGCAGCAGGACGACGGCGGCGAACCGGTGCTGCTCCTGACCGTGAGCGACGTGACCGCGCGTGCCCTGGTCGAGCAGCAGGTGAAGGAACTGAACCGGCAGCTGGAAGGCAAGGTGGCACAGGTCTCGGACGTCAACCGGGAGCTGGAGGCTTTCAGTTATTCCGTGTCGCACGACCTGCGCGCGCCGCTGCGCCATATCGCCGGCTTCGCCAGCAAGCTCGAACAGCACCTGGGCGACGGTGCCGACGACAAGTCGCGCCACTACATCGGCGTGATCAGCGATGCCGCGCGCCGCATGGCGCAGCTGATCGACGACCTGCTGGTGTTCTCCCGCCTGGGCCGGGGCGCGCTGCGCCTGCAGCCGGTGGACATGCAATCGCTGGCCGAGGAGGCGCGCGTGCTCGCCGAATCGGAAGTGCACGGCCGGCGCATCGTATGGTCGATGGCGCCGCTGCCGATCGTCATCGGCGACGAGAACATGCTGCGCACCGTCTGGCAGAACCTGCTGGGCAATGCCGTGAAGTACACCGGCAAGTGCGAGGTGGCTCACATTGGCGTGGACACGCGTCGCAGCGACAACGGCGACTACGAATTCGTGGTCAGCGACGACGGCGCCGGCTTCGACATGCAGTACGCCGGCAAGCTGTTCGGCGTGTTCCAGCGCCTGCATCGCGTATCGGAGTTTCCCGGTAACGGCATCGGCCTGGCCAACGTCCGGCGCATCGTGCAGCGCCATGGCGGCAAGGTCTGGGCCGAGGGCAGTCCCGGCGCGGGCGCCCGTTTCTATTTCACCCTGCCGGCCTCCGACTTGGCCGACGCCTTTGCGCAGGAGCGCCAATGAACGCCGGTTCCCTGCGCAGCATCCTGCTGGCCGAAGACAGCCCGGCCGATGCCGAGCTGGCGCTCGAAGCGCTGCACAGCGCCCATCTGGCCAATCCCATCGTGCACGTCGAGGACGGCGTGGATTGCCTGGATTACCTGTACGGCCGCGGCGCCTGGGCAGGGCGGCCGCCGCAGGACCCGGCGGTGGTGCTGCTGGACATCAAGATGCCGCGTCTTGACGGACTGGAAGTGCTGACCGAGATGCGCAAGGACGAACGCCTGCGCCGCATCCCCGTGGTGGTGCTGTCGTCCTCCCGCGAGGAGCGCGATCTGGCCCGCAGCTGGGACCTGGGCGTCAATGCCTATGTGATCAAGCCGGTGGACGTGGACCAGTTCTTCGAAGCGGTGCGCACGCTCGGCCAGTTCTGGGCGGTGCTCAACCAGGCCCCCGAGTGATGCAGGCCGAGCGCGCCGAGAGATCATTTCCCCCATGCCCGAGAAGCCCAACATTCCGTTGCCGCTGCCGTTCCCGCGGATTCGCGTGCTGCAGATCGAAGACAGCCTGCCCGATGCCGAGCTGGTCATCTCCGAACTGGAAGCCGACGCGATCGATTTCGATGTGCGCCTGGTCGACGACGAGGCCGGCTACTTGCGCGAGCTGGAAGACTTCAAGCCGCACATCGTCCTGTCCGACCTGAGCATGCCGGGCTTTTCCGGCGAGCGCGCGCTGGAGCTGCTGCGCGAGCACGACCGCGACCTGCCCTTCATCTATGTCTCCGCCACGCTCGGCGAGGAGGCAGCGATCGCGGCGCTGCGCAACGGTGCCACCGATTACATCCTCAAGCAGAATCCCGCGCGCCTGGCCAGCGCGGTGCGCCGCGCCCTGCGCGAGCACGAGGCGCAGAAGGCGCAGCGGCGCGCCGAGGCCGAGCTGATCCGCGCGCAGCGTTTCGAAAGCCTGGCCATGCTGGCGGGAGGCCTGAGCCACGACCTGCGCAATCTGCTGCAG
>JBCNOA010000400.1:0-3553 GCA_039594095.1 Dyella sp. | reverse complement strand
CTTCAGATACTTGGTCAGCACTTCGACCATCAAGCGGCTCTGCGCGAAGACGATGGTCTTCAGCCCGGCGCGGATGGCCGTGCGCGCGATGCGGTTGGTCTGGCTGCGCGCCGAAGCGCGCAGGCCGAGATCGGCATTGATGACCGGCGGATTCCACAGCAGCACGTGCTTCGGTCCCGAGGGCGCTCCGCTTTCCTGGATCGGCGTGACCGGCTGTTCGATCAGGGAGGCGGCGTGTTCCGCCGGATTGCCGATCGTCGCCGAGCACAGGATGAATTGCGGAGACGCGCCGTAGAACGCGCACACGCGACGCAGGCGCCGCAGCACGTTGGCGACGTGGGATCCGAACACGCCACGGTAGGTGTGCACTTCGTCGATCACCACGTAGCGCAGGTTCTCGAAGAACTGCGCCCACTTCGTGTGATGCGGCAGGATCGCCTGGTGCAGCATGTCGGGATTGCTCACCACCACGTCGCCGTGCAACCGGATCGCCTGACGGGCGTCGCCCGGCGTATCGCCGTCGAAGGTGAAAGCGCGCACGCCCAGTTCGCCGGCCGAGTTCAGCTCCAGGAGCTCCGCCACCTGGTCCTGGGCGAGCGCCTTGGTCGGAAACAGGTACAAGGCCTTCTTGCCCTCCCTCATGACCGACGTGAGGACCGGCAAGGTGAAGCACAGGGACTTGCCGGATGCGGTCGGCGTGGCGACCACGACGTGTTCGCCACGCGCCGTAGCCGCCCATGCGCGGCTCTGGTGATCGTAGAGCTGGGCCACGCCGCGAGCGCGCAGCGCGGTGGCGAGCGGCGCAGGCAGGTCCGCCGGCAGCGGCGCGTAGCGCCCCTCGCGCCCGGGCATCACGAAATGGCCGGTGACCCGGTCGCCGTAGCGGCGCACCAGCCGGGTGGCCAGCTCGTCGCCGCTCAGTGAAGGGAGGCGGACATCGTCTTCATCCGCGATGGCGGCAGGCAGCGGGGCGCGCATGAGTGGTCTCTCGGGAAAGCGGCTGCATTCGAATACCCCGCCGTCTCACGGATTGAGACGCCCGCGGCCGGCATGGCGCCTGGCCCATCCGGTCTCGCACCCTCAATAGGCCTCGCGGCTGGCCTTGCGCAAGGCGTCCATCATCAGCGCCACGGCGGGCGAAGGCAGCCGGTCCGCCGGGGTGATCAAGCCGAAGTCGTCCATCTTGCAGTCCATCGGCAGCGGCAGGATCTTCGCCATGCCGTGGGCGGCGTAGTACTGCGCCACATCCTCGGCGAGCACGGCGAGCATGTCGCTCTGCTCCAGCACGCGGGTGATGAACAGCAGGGCCGATGTCTCCACGACATTCGACGGCGGCGCCAGGCTGGCCCGCTGGAACATCAGTTCGAAGCGATGCCGCAGCACGCTGCCGGCCGGCGGCACGATCCAGGCCCCGGCCTGCACATCCGAGAGCGCGAGCGACGGGCGTTTCAGCAGCGGATGCCCTCGCCGGACCACCGCCTGGACCGGCTCGCTGGCCAGCGGCTCGTAGTGCAACTGCAGTTTGTCGTGCTCGGGGAACAGGCGCCCGATCACGATGTCGAGCTTGCCTTGCTCTAGTCGTTCGAGCAGCACGTTACTGGTATCGATCTCCACCACCACGCGCAGGTTGGCGTGGCTGCACTTGATGGCCGCGACCGCCGTGGGCAGCAGACGCACGCCGGGCGACGTGATGGCACCTACCGCGACCTGCCCCAGGCGCCCGGCCTTCAACGAGGCGAGTTCCTCCTGTGCCTGGTCGAGGCTGCCCAGCACCGTGCGCGCGTGGCGGATCAGGGCTTCGCCGTAGAGCGTCGGCCGCATCCCGCGCGGCATCCGCTCGAACAGCGAAGCCGCCAGGGTTTCCTCCAGCTCGCGCAGAAGCTTGGAGGCGGCCGGTTGCGTGATGCTGAGGGCCGCCGCCGCGCGGTGAATGTTGCCTTCTTCCGCCAGCGCCACGACCAGCAGCAATTGCCGGGTCTTCAGCCGTGTACGGACATACCAGGGGTTGGCATCGAGCATGAGGGGCCGCCGGGAATCGATATCGATCTGGATATCGGAAGCATCCGATTTGTCATTGGTAGGTTATCAGTGCTGTTCCTAGACTGCAGCAGGCCCGCCCACCCCAAGCCATGGACCCATGTCGGCGAACAAACCCAGATTGCGCTCCCAGCAGTGGTTCGGTACGACGGACAAGAACGGCTTCATGTATCGAAGCTGGATGAAGAACCAGGGCATCCCCGATCACGAGTTCGACGGCCGGCCCATCATCGGCATCTGCAACACCTGGTCGGAACTGACGCCGTGCAACGCGCATTTCCGCAAGCTGGCCGAACACGTCAAGCGCGGCATCTTTGAAGCGGGCGGTTTTCCGGTCGAGTTCCCGGTGTTCTCCAGCGGCGAATCGAACCTTCGCCCCACCGCCATGCTCACGCGCAACCTCGCCTCGATGGACGTCGAAGAGGCCATTCGCGGCAATCCGATCGACGCGGTCGTGCTGCTGTGCGGTTGCGACAAGACCACACCGGCGCTGCTGATGGGCGCGGCCAGCGTCGACGTGCCGGCCATCGTGGTGACCGGCGGCCCCATGCTCAACGGCAAGCTCGAAGGCAAGGACATCGGCTCGGGCACGGTGGTGTGGCGCCTGCACGAATCGCTCAAGGCCGGCGAGATCGATCTGCACCAGTTCCTGTCGGCGGAGGCGGGCATGTCGCGCTCCGCGGGCACCTGCAACACCATGGGCACCGCATCGACCATGGCCTGCATGGCCGAATCGCTGGGCGTATCGCTGCCCCACAATGCCGCTATCCCCGCCGTCGACGCGCGCCGCTACGTGCTGGCGCACATGTCGGGCATGCGCATCGTGCAGATGGCGCTGGAAGACCTGACGCTGTCCAGGATCCTCACGCGCGAGGCCTTCGAGAACGCCATCTGCACCAACGCCGCGATCGGCGGATCCACCAATGCGGTGATCCATCTGAAAGCGATCGCGGGCCGCCTGGGCGTGCAGCTGGGGCTGGAGGACTGGACGCGCATCGGCCGCAACGTCCCCACCCTCGTCGATCTGCAACCGTCGGGCCGCTACCTGATGGAAGAGTTCTACTACGCCGGCGGCCTGCCCGCGGTGCTGCGCAGGCTTGGAGAGGCCGGGCTGCTGCCGCACCCGGAAGCGTCCACGGTCAACGGCAAGTCCATCTGGGACAACGTCCGCGAGGCTCCGATCTACGGCGACGAAGTCATCCGCCCGATCGACCGGCCTCTGCTGGCGGACGGCGGCATCCGCATCCTGCGCGGCAACCTCGCGCCCAACGGCGCGGTGCTCAAGCCGTCCGCGGCGACGCCGGAACTGCTCAAGCACCGCGGCCGCGCCGTGGTCTTCGAGAACTTCGACCATTACAAAGCGGCCATCGGTGACGAAGCGCTGGAGGTCGACAAGGACTCCATCCTGGTGATGAAGAACTGCGGCCCGCGCGGCTACCCGGGCATGGCGGAGGTCGGCAACATGGGCTTGCCGCCCAAGCTGCTGCGCCAGGGCGTGAAGGACATGGTGCGCATC
>JBCNOA010000040.1:0-22250 GCA_039594095.1 Dyella sp. | reverse complement strand
GCCGCCCTCCCAGCCCCACTTCCAGCACCGCGGCATCGAGATCCGCTCGGGCGAACAGATCCAGCGCCGCGAGCGTGCCGAACTCGAAATACGTCAACGGAATCTCGCTCCTGGCGGACTCGATGCGCTCGAAGCTCTCGACCAGCAGCCGGTCTTCGACATCGTGTCCGTCGATCCGGACGCGCTCGTTGTAGCGGAGCAGATGCGGGGAGGTGTAGCAGCCGACTCGGCGCCCGGCTGCGCGGAGCATCGCCTCCAGCATGGCGACCGTCGAGCCCTTGCCGTTGGTGCCGCCGACGGTGACCGTCCAGCGTGCCGGCGCCGGGGCGCCCATGCGTTGCCAGACGGTACGCACCCGCTCCAGGCCCAGTTCGATGCCGCGCGGGTTGACGCGCTCCTGATAGCTCAGCCACTCGGCCAGCGTGCGGGACATGCGTATGGTTTCCGATGAACGAAGAGGCGTTGAGAAAGGGTCAGGCGTCCAGCGGACGCAGCCAGAAGCGCAGCCGATGGGCGCGGGCCTCGCCGTCGCCCGGCTCCTTCCATGCCAGCGTGCAGAACATGTCCTCCTGGCGCACGTAACCGCGCTTGCGCCAGAAGACATCGTTGGGACGGTAGTCGGCCGGCCTGCGCGGGTCGTCCTCGGAGCGCTCCACCGCACAGAACGCGGTCTGCCGGAAGCCGCCGAGCCGGGCGGCATGGGCCTCGCGTTCGTCGAAGAACCGGTGGCCGATGCCTTGCCCGCGGTACTCGCGCAACAGCACGGATTCGCCGAAGTAGAACACCTCTTCGAGCGGAATCCCGCGCTCCAGAAATGGCTGGTGAAAGGCCTCGCCGTCATCCGACAGAGGCAAGCCGGTGGAGGCGCCGACCACTTTGCCGCCGTCCAGCGCGAGCACGAATACGCTGCGCGGCGAGCGCGCGTAGGCGGTGAGATAACGCTGTTCGTACGCCGCATCGCCTTCGTACAGATATGGGTACTCGCGGAACACTGCGATGCGCAGGCGCGCCAGGTCGTCCACGTAGGGAGCCACCGCCTCGCCGGCGCAGCTGATCACCTCGACCGCCATCTCAGCCGCCGACCTGCGCGATCCAGTCGTTGAGGTTGTAGTAGTTGCTGACGCGCGCGATGCGCCCGTCGCGGATGTCGAAGAACGCGCCGCCGGGCAGTACGTAGCGCTGCCCCCTGGCCGGCGGCAGGCCTTCGTCATCGGCCAGGTATTGGCCATGCACTACGTATTCGGCCGCCGCGTGGAGGCCGTCGGCGCTGACCATGACGACGATGTCCTTCAGCTGTTCGCGATAGCTGCGCTCCATCCGCCCCAGGAAGGCCGCGAACGCCTGGCGACCGCTCTCGCGCCCGCCTTGATTGACGTCGTGGGCGACATCGTCGGCGAGGCAATCGAGCATGGCGGGCCAGTCCGCCTTATTGAAGGCGTCGTAATAGCGGCGGATGAGGGTTTCGCTGGAGGACATGAGGGAACCGGAAGCCATCGTCGGGCGGAAAAGATTAAAGCAAAGGCCCGGGAAACATGAGGTCTGCGCGGTGCCGCCCGGCGCTCAGCCCTTCGCCGTGCGCCGCAAGCCCGCCAGCACCATCCGCCGCAGCATCCGCTCCTGCAGACTGCCCTGCCCCACCAAGTCCATGCGCAGCAGCGCTTCGTCCTCGCCGGCCACGGGTGCGCCCGGCCGAACGAGGGCGCGCAGCAGGCCCAGCCTTCCACGCCATGAGCCGGCGGCCGCCTTCAGCCAACCCAGCGCCGGCAGCAGGCGCTGCTCCACCTCGGTGAAGTCGCTGCCGAACGGGAAACTCGGAAACAGGCCTCGCTGCTCCAGCGGCCCCAAGGCTTCGCGCAGACACTCGGGCCGGTTGCGGCGCCACTTCTCGGGAATCTGGAAATCGGGAGAAAGCTTGCCCGCGGCTTTGGCCTCCGCGCACAGCGCGTCGAGGAAACGCGCGTCGCTGATGGACAGCATGGCTTCCACGCATTCGCTGTCGGTCTTGCCGCGCAGATCCGCCACGCCGTACTCCGTGACGAACAGATCGCGCAGGTGGCGCGGGATGGTGGCATGCCCGTAATTGAAGCGGATATTCGTCTGCACCGTGCCGCGCACCTTGCGCGTGGCGCGCAGCAGCAGCGCCGAACGGCCGTCCGGCAGCTCGTGCGCCATGGCCACGAAGTTGTACTGCCCGCCCACGCCGCTGACGACGCGGCCGTCCTCCAATCCATCCGACACCGCGGCGCCGAGCAGAGTCGCCATCATGCAGGTGTTGAAGAAGCGCGCGCCGCGCCGCTGCAAGGCGGCCAGCACCTGATGGTCGCCGTACAGGTGGTTGACGTTGGATACGCGGCACATGTCGATGGCGTCGGGATCCGCCGCCTCCGTCTCGTGCAGCCACGCATAGAGATCGCGGGTTCCCAGGAAGAACGCGCCGCGCAGGTAGTGGCCGCCGGGCGTTTCCGGCGCCAGCCGTCCCGCCGCCGATGCGCGCTCGAGCGCCAGGTTGTCCCAGCTGCGGCGCCGCAGGATGCCGGCGCGCTGCAGATGCATGAACCCGTCCATCACCATCTCGCTGGCGCCATACAGCCCCCGCTCGAAGGGAGCGAGGCCGCCGAACCGCGCCGCCAGCGCGTGCGTGGCGCCGCGCGGGTCGAGCGCTACCAGCGCCCGGCGCCAGTGCACGTTGTCGCGCTGGCGCATCAGCAGCGCGTGCACCAGCGCGTCGGAAAGCGCGCCGATGCCGATCTGCAGGCAACCGCCATCCTTCACCAGCGCACTGGCGTGCAGGCCCAGCGCGTATTCGGCCAGGTCCACCGGCTGCCGCGGCACGGCGAACAGCGGAGCGCTCGCTTCGGGACGCAGTTCCAGGTCGAAATAGTCCTCCGGCACCTCGGCATGGCCGCTCAGGTAAGGAAGGTCCGGATGGACCACGGCCACGCACAATGGCCTGGGCTTGCCGGCCGCCTTGGCCTGGTCGAGGAAGTCGAGCGTGAGGTCGGGATTGCAGGAAAGGCTGTAGCGCACGCCCGAGGGCGTCTCGCGGCGGGCCACCAGCTGCACCAGCAGGTTGATGTCCTGCACCACCAGGTCGCGCGCGACGTGCGTGTAGTTCTGGCTGATGTAGCTGCGCTGCGCGCTGCCCGAGTCCAGCAGCGCGCCGGACTGCATGTAGAACTCGTGTACCGCCACATTGGGATGGAGCGCGTTGCGGGCCTGGTCCACCGCGTATTGCGGGTCCTCGGCGTCCAGCCCGAAATGGCGGTCGATGAATGGTTTGGCGAAACGCTCTTCCAGGCCGGGCTTCGGCCGTGGACGGGTGAGCGACAGCGCCGTGTAGAGCGTCATGGAACGGGAGGCATCCTCGCCGGCGAGCCGGTAGAGCGCATTGAGCAGCCCGTGCGGCTTGCCCAGTCCGAGCGGCGCGGCGATGCGCAGATCGGGGCCCAGTCGTTCGGCGATGTGCCGGGCACAGGCTTCCGTGTCGGTAAGACGTTGCTCTGGCGTCATGGGCGCGCAGCATGACAGAAACGCCGAGCACGCTGCATGGTCCCGCTTCATCGCTCCTTCACACCGCCCCGGCGACATCGGGCCCATGCCCTACACTGCCGCCATGAACTCCACTGCGTTCCCGACTTCACCCGGCCGCCGTTTCGCCGAACAGGCTCTGAGCCGCGCGGCGGGAGCCCCCTTGCTGCCCGGCAATCGCATCGAGCTGCTGATCGACGCGGCGGCGCATTTCGAGGCATGGCTCGGCGCGATCCGCGGGGCCAAGCGCCGCGTGCTGCTGGAGAACTACATCATCCGCGACGACGACGTCGGCCGCGCCTTCCGCGATGCGCTGACCGAGCGCGCGAAGGACGGCGTCGCGGTGGCGGTGGTGTGCGACTGGATCGGTTGCCTGGGCCAGTCGCGCGCCAGTTTCTGGGCTCCGCTGCGCGCAGCGGGCGGGCAGGTGCGCGTGTTCAATCCGCCGCAGCTGGGCCAGCCGTTCGGATGGATCAGCCGGGACCACCGCAAGCTGCTGGTAGTGGATGGCGAGATCGGTTTCCTGTCCGGCGTCTGCATCAGCCAGAAGTGGCTGGGCGACGCCGCCAAAGGCATCGCCCCATGGCGGGATACCGGCGTCGCCCTGCATGGACCGGCGGTGGCCGAGCTGGAACAGGCCTTCGCCCAAAGCTGGTCGAGCATCGGCACACCCTTGCAGGAAGCCCCCCACGCTCCCATCGAGCCGGCCGGCGACGTGGCGCTGCGCGTCATTGCCACGCAGCCGTCGACGGCCGGCATGTATCGGCTCGACCAGATGATTGCGGCCATGGCGCGCAAGACGCTGTGGCTGACTGACGCGTATTTCGTCGGCGTGGCGCCCTATGTGCAGGCGCTGGCCTCCGCGGCGAAGGACGGCGTCGACGTGCGCCTGCTGGTACCCGGCAGCAGCGACATTCCGATGGTCGCCGGCATGTCCCGCTCCGGCTACCGGCCGCTGCTGAAGGCCGGCATCCGCGTCTTCGAATGGAACGGCTCGATGCTGCACGCCAAGACCGCAGTGGCCGATGGCCAATGGGCACGCGTGGGCTCCTCCAATCTCAACATCGCCAGTTGGCTGAGCAACCGCGAGATCGACGTGGCCGTGGAAGATGCCGGCTTCGCGCATCAACTGGCCGAGCAATACGAGAAGGACCTGGCCAACGCCACCGAGATCGTGCTGACGCCGCGGCGCTACCGGCCGCATACCGAGCGTGTCGGCACCGCCGCGCCCGCGCACCGCAGCGGCCGCATGGGCGGCAGTTCCAGCCGGGCGGCCGCAGGCGCCCTGCGCATCGCCAACACCATGGGCGCGGCCTTTTCCGATCGACGCGTGCTGGGCGATACCGAGACGGGTCCGCTGGTCGGGAGCACGCTCGCGCTGTTGCTGCTGGCGACGGTCGCCATCTTCTGGCCGGCGGTGGTGGGCTGGCCGATCGCGGTGCTTGCGCTGTGGTTCGCGCTGAACTTCGGCATCCGCGCCCTGCGGGCGCGCAGGAAACACCAGCGGCGCGTCCAGGCAGCGAACGAAGCGGAACCTTGACCGCCTTATCAGGTGCTTAGCCGCAGCCGCTGACAAGCCACTTGCGTTGCACCCGCCAAGTGGATGGAATCCAAGCGGATCGTGCTAGTCTCCCGCTTTCCATGCACTCGCCCGACGCTCCCACGCCGCCGCCGCGGCACATCCTTACGCCGAGCTCGCTCAACCGGCTGGTCCGCGACCTGCTGGAGGATGCACTGCCGCTGGTCTGGATCGAAGGTGAGCTGTCCAATGTGGCGCGTCCCGCCTCGGGACACCTTTATTTCACCCTGAAGGATGCCGGCGCGCAGGTGCGTTGCGCGATGTTCCGCCCCAAGACCGGCTGGTTGCGCTTCCGTCCCGCCGACGGCATGCACGTGCTGGTGCGCGCACGCGTGGGCCTGTACGAACCGCGTGGCGAATTCCAGCTCGTCGCCGAACATATGGAGCCGGCCGGCGAAGGCGCCTTGCAGCGCGAGTTCGAGCAACTGAAGGCCCGCCTGGATGCGGAAGGCCTGTTCGATCCGGCGCGCAAGCGCCCCCTGCCCGCCTTCGCCAGGCGCATCGGCGTCATCACCTCCGCCACCGGCGCCGCCGTCCGCGACGTGCTCAGCGTGATGTCGCGACGCTGGCCGCTGGCGGAAGTCGATGTGCTGCCCGTGCCGGTACAGGGCCGCGAGGCACCGCCGGCGATCGTCTCCATGCTGCGCCGCGCATCGGCCAGCGGCCGCTACGACGTGCTGCTGCTGACCCGCGGCGGCGGCTCGCTGGAAGACCTGTGGGCCTTCAACGACGAACAGGTCGCACGCGCGGTGCACGCCAGCGCGGTACCGGTCGTGTCTGCGGTCGGCCACGAAGTGGACTTCAGCATCGCGGACTTCGTCGCCGACCTGCGTGCGCCCACACCATCGGCCGCGGCGGAACTGCTGGTGCCCGACGCGCAGGCACTACGCCGCCACCTGCACCAGCTGCGCCAGCGCATGGCCACCCTGCAGCAGCGCCGGCTGCACGCGCTGATCCAGCGCACCGACCACCTGCTCGCCCGGCTGCAGGCCCAGCGCCCCCAGACTCGCCTGATGCGGGACCGCGAACGCCTGGCCCATCTGCGCCACCGACTGACCGTTGCCATGCGCGAAGCGATGCGCGAACGCAGCCGCCGTCTCGAACGCGCCCAGGCCCGCCTGCTCGCCCGCCATCCTCGACAGCGCCTGCCGCTCTATACGCAGCAACTCGCGCAACAGGAACGCCGCCTGCGCCAGGCCATTTTCCAGATCCTCGAGCGCCGCCGCGCCACTCTCAACCAGACCGCCCGCGCCCTCCACGCCATCAGTCCCCTCGCCACCCTCGACCGCGGCTACGCCATCCTGTTCGACGACCAGGGCCGCGTCATCCGCTCCACCGCTCACGTCGCCCCCGGCGATCGCGTGCGCGCCAAGGTGGCGGATGGAGAGATGGCATTGCGGCGGGAACGAGATTGAGTCTTCGCGTGCGCCAGCGACGCGCGCGCAAGTTGGCGAATAGAAAGTCCTCCGCGAGCACACGCCCCTCATCGCGCCTTCTCCCAAGAGGAGAGAAGGAGAAGTGCGGTACCGCAGCGAGCAACCTAAGCGCTATTCCACTAGCCAGAGCAAGCGGCGCAGCCACGACGCTCGGCCCGATTGCGCTTGCTCTTCTCTGAAGTAACTCGCTCTCCGGCAGCAGACCGAAACCCTCGCCCATCAGGCGGGACCAGCCTGACGACAATGCAACGACCCGCCGCCCCTAACGACGACAAGAAACCGAATAACAACCCCCTTCATTTCATATAAGCAGCCGCCCCACATCTCACACCTTCTGAACACCCCCAAGCGCATCCTGCCCGCCCATCTGCCCAGATGGAGCCCCACCACATGAAAGCCGCGGCGCTGTTCGTGAAGGCACTCGAAGCCGAGGGCGTGCGACGCATCTTCGGAGTCCCCGGCGAAGAAAACCTCGACCTCGTCGAAGCCCTCCGCGACTCCTCGATCGAGCTGATCGTCACCCGCCACGAACAGGCCGCCGGATTCATGGCCGCCACCTGGGGCCGACTTACGGGCGAGGCCGGGGTGGCGCTATCCACCCTCGGTCCCGGCGCCACCAACCTCGTGACGGCCGCGGCCTATGCGCAGCTCGGCGCCATGCCGATGCTGATGATCACTGGGCAAAAACCCATTCGCACTCACAAGCAGGGTCTGTTTCAGCTGGTCGACGTGGTGGACATGATGCAACCGCTGACCAAGTACACGCGGCAGCTCGTCTCCGCCCCCACCATTCCGGCGCGCGTGCGCGAAGCCTTCCGCCGCGCCGAAGAAGAACGGCCCGGCGCAGTGCACCTCGAACTGCCGGAGGACATCGCCCGCGACAACGTGGAAGACGCGATCCTGCTGCCCACCGAATACGCGCGCCGCCCCTCTCCGGACGACGCTGCGCTGGTACAAGCCGGCGAAGCGATCACTTCCTCCAAGCATCCGATCCTGATGATCGGCGCCGCCGCCAATCGCCAGCGCACCGCGGTGGCCCTGCGCGATTTCATCGACAAGCTGGGTATCCCGTTCTTCACCACGCAGATGGGCAAGGGCGTGGTGGACGAGGATCATCCGCTGTGGCTGGGCAACGCGGCCCTGTCCGATGGCGACTTCGTGCATCGCGCCATCGATGCCGCGGACGTCATCGTCAACGTGGGACACGACGTCGTGGAGAAGCCGCCTTTCTTCATGCAGAAGGGCCGACGCACCGTCATCCACATCAATTTCTCCTCGGCCGAAGTGGACACGGTCTACTTCCCGCAGATCGAGGTGGTCGGCGACATCGCGCATACCGTCGAGCGCCTGACCGACGCCTTGAGTCCACAGGCGCACTGGAACTTCCGCTACGTCGACGAAGTGCGCGCGGCCTTCCATCGCCAGCTCGCCGAGCACGCCGACGACCCGCGTTTCCCCATACACCCCGTCCGCCTGGTCGCCGACACGCGCCGCTTCATGCCAGACGATGGCGTGCTGTGTCTGGACAATGGCATGTACAAGATCTGGTATGCGCGCTACTACCGCGCACGCCAACCCAACACCGTGCTGCTGGACAACGCGCTGGCGACCATGGGCGCCGGCCTGCCCTCGGCCATGGCGGCCAAGCTGGTGTACCCGGAGCGCAAGGTGCTGGCCATCTGCGGCGACGGCGGCTTCATGATGAATGCGCAGGAGCTGGAAACCGCCGTGCGCCTGAAGCTGGACCTGGTCATCCTGCTGCTGCGCGACGACGCCTACGGCATGATCCGCTGGAAACAGGCGGAAATGGGCTACGCGGATTTCGGCATGCAGTTCTCCAACCCCGATTTCGTGAAGTTCGCCGAGGCCCATGGCGCGCACGGCCATCGTCCGTCCAGCGCCGACGAATTCCTGCCCACGCTCAAGCGCGCCTTCGATCAGGGCGGCGTGCACCTGATCGACCTGGCCATCGACTACAGCGACAACCATCGCATCCTCAACGAAGAGATCCGCCGCCTCAGCGCGGCGGTGTGACCGGAGCCCCGCCATGCTCGAAAAGAAATACCCCTACTACCTCGCCAACAAGGCGCAGACGTCCAAGGAATGGATGGACGTCGTCGACAAGTACAGCGGCAAGGTAGCCACGCGGGTCGCGGTACCCGATGCCAAGGCCGTCGAGCAGGCGATCGCCGCGGCGGTGAAGGCGTCGGGGCCGATGCGCGAGTTCAAACCCTGGGCGCGCCAGGCCGTGCTGCAACACTGCGCGCAACGTTTCGCCGAGCGCCGGGACGAGCTGGCTTACGCGCTATGCGTCGAGGCCGGCAAGCCCATCAAGGACTCCGCCGGCGAAGTCACCCGCCTGATCGAAACCTTCACCATCGCCGCCGAAGAAGCGGTGCGCACCAACGGAGAAACGATCAACCTGGAAATCGCCAAGCGCCTGGACGGCTATCACGGCTACACCAAGCGCGTACCTCTGGGCCCGGTCTCGTTCATCACGCCGTTCAACTTTCCGCTCAACCTGGTGGCGCACAAGGTGGCGCCGGCCATCGCCGCCGGTTGCCCCTTCGTGCTCAAACCCGCCGAACGCACGCCGATCGGAGCGCTGATCATCGGCGAGGTGCTCGCCGAGACCGATCTGCCCAAGGGCGCGTTCTCCATCCTGAACCTCGACGGCAAGCACGCCTCGCCGCTGGTGGAAGACCCGCGCTTCAAGCTGCTCTCCTTCACCGGCAGCCAGATCGGCTGGGACCTGAAGGCGAAGGCTGGCCACAAGAAGGTGACACTGGAACTGGGCGGCAATGCCGCCTGCATCGTCGATGCCGACCAGAAGCCGCGACTGGACCACGTGATCGAACGCCTGATCTTCGGCGCGTTCTACCAGTCCGGACAGAGCTGCATCAGCGTCCAGCGCATCTACGTGCACGAAAGCCTCTACGACGAGCTGAAGAAGCGCCTGGTCGCCGCAGTGAAGTCGCTCAAGGCCGGCGATCCGAAGAAAAAGGAAACCTTCCTCGGCCCGATGATCGACGAGGCAGCCGCCGAACGCCTGCATGGCTGGATCGAGGAGGCGCGCAAGGCCGGCGGCAAGGTGCTGTGCGGCGGCTCGCGCAAGGGTTCGATGCTGGAGGCCACGCTGATGGACAACGTGCCGCGCGACGCCAAGGTCAATCGCCAGGAAGTCTTCGGCCCGTTCGCCCTGCTCGCGCCGTTCAAGACCCTGGACGACGCGATCGCCATGACCAACGATTCCGATTACGGCCTTCAGGCCGGCATCTTCACCGACAGCCTCGCCAACGCCATGCGCGCCTGGAACGAACTGGAACAGGGCGGCGTGATCGTCAACGACGTACCCAGTTTCCGTGTGGACAACATGCCCTACGGCGGCGTGAAGCTCTCCGGCGCGGGCCGCGAAGGCGTGCGTTATGCGATCGAGGACATGACCGAGCTGCGGCTGATGGTGATGCGGGAGAGTTGAGATCTAGTGATTCCCCTCCCCGCGGGAGAGGACGCGGCCCCACGGGAGATCTCGCTGGGGTCGCATGGGGGTAATCATCGAAGCGATGCAACGAAGCGAAGTAAGGTTCGATGCTCCTGCTTCTGTGCTCCGGCGCTTCCCTCGTCTCAGCCCTCTCCCCGACGGGGAGAGGGCGCAAGCGCCTCAGGCCACGCTCGCTTCGACTCTCAACCGCCCGACGTCACGCAGCGGCGGTGCGCCGAAGCGGCGGCTGTATTCGCGGCTGAACTGCGACGGGCTTTCGTACCCGACCCGATGCGCCGCCGTCGCCACGTCGCAGCGCTCGGACAGCAGCAGGCGGCGCGCCTCCTGCAGGCGCAGCTGCTTCTGGTACTGCAGCGGACTCATCGCCGTCACCGCGCGGAAATGGTGATGCAGCGACGAGGCCGACATGCTCACCATCGAGGCGAGATCGTCGATGCGCAGCGGACGGTGGTAGTGCTCGCGCAGCCATTGGACGGCGCGAGCGATCTGGTGGCCCTGGCTCCCGGTCGCGGCCATCTGCGCCAGGCGCGCGCCCTGCGCGCCGGTGAGCAGGCGATACAGCAGCTCCCGCTCGATCAGCGGGCCGAGGATCGGCAGATCGCGCGGACGCTCCAACAGGCGCACCAGGCGCAGTAGCGTTTCGAGCAAATCCGCATCGAGCGCGCCTAGCGCCATGCCACGCGGCGCCACGGCATCGGCGCGAGGCACCTCCACGTCGGGCAACAGTTCGCGGATGCGCTGCAGATCGAAACCGAGCGTGAGGCAAAGGCAAGGCTCCTGCACCGAGGCGCGCAGTACCTGCGCCGTGACCGGCATGTCCACCGAGGTCAGCAGGTAGGCGCCCGGCTCGTAGACCAAGGTGTCAGGCCCCACCAGGATCTGCTTCACGCCCTGCAGCGCCATGCCGATGCCGGGCTCGTAGAGCGTGCAGGTCGGTACGCTGGACGATTCCGCACGAAACAGGGTCAGCGGCCCCCAGGCCGTCGCGGTGTTGCCTTCAGTGGCGGCGTATCGTTCAACCAGGCTCGTCAATTCCTGGCGCGCGATGGCCAGCCTGACATCGTTCGAGGGTGGCAAGGTCTTGGAATCCATGGACTTCGATCATTGAACGTCCGTGCAAGCTTGCACGTTCCTGTGCCGCCTGGCGAGCGGATGGCGCGCCGCTTTGCAGGATCAGGCAACGATCCCGCAGAATCCGGCTAACCCGGTCCGCGGACGCCGAGCCATACTTTCCAGGTCATTTCCCACCCTCATTGACCTAGGAGCACCGCCCATGGCCCTGACCATCCAAGGCTACGCCGCGCAGTCGGCCACCACTCCGCTGGCCCCGCACCGCTTCGAACGGCGCGACCCGCGGCCGGACGACGTGGTGATCGACATTCTGTATTGCGGCGTCTGCCATTCCGACATCCACCAGGCGCGCAACGAGTGGCGCAACAGCATCTACCCGATGGTGCCGGGCCACGAAATCATCGGCCGCGTCAGCTCCGTCGGCGCCCAGGTGAGCCAGTTCAAGGTCGGCGACATGGTCGGCGTCGGCTGCATGGTCGATTCCTGCCAGCACTGCGGCGCTTGCCACGCGGGATTGGAACAGTACTGCGTCGAGGGCGCCGTCTGGACCTACAACGGCATCGATCGCCGCGACGGCATGCCCACGTTCGGCGGCTACTCCGAGCGCATCGTGGTGTCCGACAAGTTCGTGGTGCGCGTGCCCGACAAGCTCGACCCGAAGGCTGCCGCGCCGCTGTTGTGCGCCGGCATCACCACCTGGTCACCGCTGCGTCACTGGAACATCGGCAAGGGCAGCAAGGTCGCCGTCGTCGGCCTGGGCGGCCTGGGCCATATGGGCCTGAAGTTCGCCAAGGCCATGGGTGCCGACGTCACCCTGTTCACCCGTACGCCGGACAAAGAGGCCGAAGCACGCCGCCTGGGCGCCGACCACGTGGTGCTGTCCACCGATGCCGAGCAGATGAAGGCCGTTGCCCGCGCATTCGACTTCATTCTGGACACGGTGCCCAGCCCGCACGATCTCAACCCCTACCTGTCGACGCTGGCCATCAACGGCACCCTGTGCCTGGTCGGCCTGCTGGAGCCGATCGAGCCGCCGGTACAGGCAGGCAATGTGGTGCTGGGTCGCCGCTCCATCGCCGGCTCGGCCATCGGAGGCATCGCCGAGACGCAGGAGATGATGGATTACTGCGCCGAACACGGCATCGCCGCGGACATCGAGATGATCGATATCCAGAACATCAACCAGGCCTACGAACGCATGCTGCGCAGCGACGTGCGGTATCGCTTCGTGATCGACATCGCGTCGCTCAAGAAGTCGGCCTGAGTTCCTCGATCTCCAACCCTCTTCCCCTCCGGGGAGAGGGTTGGGGTGAAGGGGCATCCACGGCGCGCGTCCCTGCGCTCTCGCTGCTCGCTCCTGGAGCGAGCAGCGCCGCGTATCAGCGCCCCATGTCCTCCAGCTCCATCCCCTTCGTCTCCCGCACCGCCTTGGCGACGAACACCAGCGAGATCAGCGCGAACAGCGCATATAGCCCATAGGCGAAACTCAGGCCGGCTTCCGACAGCGCGGGGAACGTGCTGGTGATGACGAAGTTCGCCACCCATTGCGCCGCCGCGGCCACCGCCAGCGCCACTGCGCGGATGCGGTTGGGGAACATCTCGCCGAGCAGCACCCACACCATCGGGCCCCAGCTCAGGCCGAAGAACACCACGTAGGCGTTGGCCGCCACCAGCGCCACCATGCCCCATGGCGCGGGCAAGGCCAGTGCCGTGCCGCTGCCGCTGGCCTGCGAGAAGCACCACGCCATCAGGCCCAGCGTGACGGCCATGCCGGCGGAGCCGACCAGCAGCAACGGCTTGCGGCCGACGCGGTCCACCAGCGCGATCGCCACCAGGGTGACCAGCACATTCACCACCGACGTCACCACACTGATGGTGAAAGCGTCCGACTCGCTGAAACCCACGGAATGCCACAGCGTCGACGAGTAATAGAAGATCACGTTGATGCCGACGAACTGCTGGAACACCGACAGCAGAATGCCTACCCACACCACCGGCAGCAGGCCCGCGACCGGACCACGCAGATCGCGCAGGCCGGGGCGGTACTCGGACCGCAGGCTTTCGGCGATATCGGCGAGCTTGCGGTCGAGCGCGGCCTCATCGTGCAGATCCAGCACCTGGCGCAGCACGTCCTTCGCCTCGCTCATGCGGCCCTTGGCCACGAGATGACGCGGCGACTCCGGCACCCCGAGCACCAGCGAGCCGTAGACCAACGCAGGCACCACCGCCACCAGGAACATCCAGCGCCAGGCCGCCAGACCTAGCCACAGCGGTTGCGACGCGCCGCCGGCCGTACCGGCCAGCCACGCATCGCTCAGCAGAGCGGCGAAGATGCCGAGCACGATCGCCAACTGCTGCAGCGAGCCGAGCCGGCCGCGCACCCGCGCCGGCGAAACCTCGGCGATATACGTCGGCGCGATCACCGAAGCGACGCCCACGCCGATACCGCCCACCAGTCGCCACAGGATCAGGTCCCACACCCCCGATACCAATCCGGAGCCCAGCGCGCTGAGCGCAAGGAACACCGCCGCCACCTGCATGGTGCGCACGCGCCCCCAGCGATCCGCCAGAGGACCGGCGTACCACGCGCCCAGCGCCGAACCGAGCAACGCGCACGACACCGCGAAACCGATACGTCCCGCGCCCAGGCCGAAGCTGCCGCGCACGGCATCCACCGCGCCGTTGATCACGGCGGTGTCGAAACCGAACAGAAAACCGCCCAGCGCCGCAGCCGCGGCGATCAAGACGACGCGTGCGGTCGCGCGCTGCCCTTCCCCTTCGACGATATCCACTGCATTCATGCGTGCGGCGCTCCCCGTGCCGTGCGTTGAAAAAAGTCGGTCGATTCTGCGTTGCGCCCGAGCCCGTGGCGGATGAATACGTATGCAGTTTCTGCTGCTTCGCAGCACGTTTCGCGGGCGGATCGCGCCGCTATGCGCCCCTCCGCCATGTGCGCGGGTTAAGCTGCCCGTTTCGCCCCAGCCCGGATGCAGACGATGACACTAACCGTATTGCTGTTGCTGTGCCTGCTCGCCTTCGTACTGGGTCGCCGCAAGCGACCGGCCGCGAGCAGGAGCGTCGTCGTGCTCATCCTGCTGCTGATCGCGGGCATCGGTTGCGGCCCGGTGCCGGCATGGCTGATGCGCGGACTGCAAGGCGATTACGCGGTCACGCCGCCGCCGCTTTGGCAGGCACGCAACGCGATCGTGCTGCTCGGCGCAGGCACCTTCCGCGATACGGTTCATGGCACGGTCGAACCGAGCTTCTTCGCCAACGGCCGCATCCTGACCGCCGTCGCGCAATACCAGTCCTGCCACGCCACGGGCGGCGACTGCAAAGTCCTGGTCAGCGGCGGCGACGCCCTCCGCAACGGCGCCCCGGAAGCAACCGTCTACCGCGGTACCCTCGTCCGCGCCGGCGTCCCCGCCACCGACGTACTGCTGGAAGACCGCAGCCTCAGCACCTGGCACAACGCCCAGTACAGCAAGCCGATCCTCGACGCCTATGCCCCGCAACATACCGTACTGATCACCTCCGGCCTGCACATGCGCCGCAGCCTCCTCTACTTCGCCCACTTCGGCATCCAGCCGCAGCCCGTGCGCGGCGATCTGATCGAGCCGTTGTGGTCGTTCTACCCGCTGTCATGGAACTTCGCGGTAGCGGATGCGGCGCTGCACGAGTACGTGGGAATCGCGCGCTACCACGTGTACAACGCGCTGGGGTTGAATGCGCCGAAGGTGAAGTGATCTCTCGTCTTCCCATGGTTCACCTCGATGGTCAGCGTGACCTATCGGGGTGTCCAACGTGATTGGACCTTTACAGTGCCCGCCCCCTGTTAGGGGTACGCCCGCATGACGGCTTCGAACAACGCAGCCGGCAACCCGTCCCCACGTCCAGAAAAAGCCTCTCCAGTCGCACTCCAAGCGACAGCAACCATGCATCCTTAAACACCCACGCCCCCTCCACCCCAAAACAGCGAAGCCCATGACCACCCTCGTCTTCGTCCACGGCTGGAGCGTCACCAACACCTCGACCTACGGCGCACTCCCCACGCGCCTCCAGCAACAAGCCGCCACCCAAGGCATGGGCTTGCGCATCGCCGACCTGTGGCTGTCCAAATACGTGAGTTTCGACGACGCCGTCACCATGGCCGACCTGGTGCGGGCCTTCGACCACGCGCTGCGCGATCTCCACTTGACCGGCCCGAGCTTCGCCTGCGTCACTCATTCGACCGGCGGTCCGCTGGTACGCGAATGGCTGCGTGCGCAGCGCGACCGGCCGGGTGCGTACAGCACGATCAGGCTCACTCACCTGGTGATGCTGGCTCCCGCCAACTTCGGCTCGGCGCTGGCGCAGCTGGGCAAGGGCATGCTGGGGCGGCTTCGCTCGTGGTTCGACGGCGTGGAACCGGGGCAGCGCATCCTGGACTGGCTGGAGCTGGGCAGCCGCGAATCGCTTTCGCTCAATGTCGACCATATCCACGGCCCCGATCCCGCGGCGCAAGGCCAGTTCCTTTTCGCGCTCACCGGCGACCGGCCCGATCGCTCGATGTACGACCACATCAACAGCTATACCGGGGAAGACGGCTCCGACGGTGTGGTACGCATCGCCGCCGCCAATCTCAATGCCTCGCATGCGGTGCTTTCGCTCAAGCAGGCCGGCACGGATACCGACGTGTTGGCGCTCAACCTCACGCGCGCGCCTCGCACGGCATTCAAGCTGATCCCGGGTGCCTCCCACTCCGGCGAGGCGCAGGGAATCATGGCCGCGGCACCCGCGGCGACGGTCGACGCGGTGCTGCGCTGCCTGCGCGTGGCCGATCGCGATGGCTACGCCGCGCTATGCGATGCCTTCGACGCAGAGAACGCTCAACGCGATGCCGACAAGGTGGAACTGGAACCGGTCGGCCCCTTTCCACCGCGCGTGCACATCCACGATCCGCGCAGCCTGCTGATCGTCCGCCTCAGCGACGAGGCCGGCGAGCCCATGCTGGATACGCGTTTCCTGTTCGCCGCCGGCACGCCGCCGAATCCGGACTGGATGCCTCATGGCTTCATGCAGGACCGGCAGGCCAACAGCCGAACGCCTAACGTGATTTCGTTCTTCCTCAATCATGCGCTGCTCGCCGGCGATGGCCGCGTGGCGGATCCCACGAACAGCCGCCGTACGCAGCGTCCGGTCGTCGACGGCCGGCGGCCATACACCGCACGTGTCCAGCCCACCGTGCTCACGGGCCTGGTGCATCACGCGCTGGCCGGGACGGAACCGGAGGACGACCTGTTCGCTGCGCTCGGACCGCACCAGGCCACGGTGCTCGACGTCGTGTTGCCGCGCAAAGTGCACGAGGGCGTGTTCCGCCTGACGCAGAACCTCGCGCCGGAGGATTTCAGCCACCCCGATCCCGGCCCCGCGATCGACTGAAGCCGCATCCGCCGGCCGGCGCGCGGCAACCCCATCAACGCCGCTCCGGCGTTTTAGTGAGCATGCGCCATGCACTCACCGCCGAACCGGACTTTCTCCCGGCCCCCGCTTATCCCCACGGCCGATTTCGCTTATCTTCGCCCGCCATGGATACCGCCGTGGACGAGGACGCGACGCTGATGCTGGCCTACGCGCAGGGTGACCTGAGCGCGTTCGAGGCCCTGTACGCGCGTCATCGCGGCACGCTGTACCGGTTCCTGTTGCGCGCCTGCCGCGAGCAAACCCTGGCCGACGAGCTCTTCCAGGAGACCTGGAGTCGCGTGATCGCCGCGCGCGAGCGTTACCAGCCGCAAGCGAAATTCACGACCTGGCTGCTGCAGATCGCGCATAACCTGCTGGTCGACGGTTACCGCCGCAAGCGACCCACGCTAGATGGCGAAGCCGGCGAACTGGCGCTGGCCCAGGTGGAGGCGCCGGCGCAGGAACAGCCCGAGCATGCTCTGTCGGACTTCGAGCAGCGCCGCCGCCTGCAGCGGGCCATCGAGCAATTGCCGGACGAGCAGCGCACCGCCGTGCTGCTGCGCCTGGAACAGGAACTGAGCCTGGAGGAAATCGCCGATGTCACCGGCGTGGGGCGTGAGACGGTGAAATCCCGTCTGCGCTATGCCATGAACAAACTGCGCGAGCAGCTGGCCGAATGAATACGCACCGCCCCGACGACGAATCCCTGCCCGGCGAAGACGAGCTGGCGGCGCTCTACCGCAAGCTCCCGCGCAAGGAGCCCGGCCCCGCGCTGGACGAGGCCGTATTGCGCGCCGCCGCCCGTGCCGTAGGGAGCGCCACGCCGGTTCCGATGGCCAGGCGCCGCGCGCGCTGGCCGGTGGCGCTGGGCAGCGCCGCGGTGCTGGTGCTCGTCGCCGGCCTGGGCTGGCGCATGCGCGACATGCCGGCGAACGCGCCGCCTGCGGCTCCCGCCGCAGTGGCGGTGCAGGAGAAAGCCATGCCGGCAACCACACCGGCCGCCGCGCGGAAGTCGGCGAACGAGCCATTGACGGCCGATACGACGGTCACCGCTGAGGCCGTACCGCCCCCGCCCGCCCGCCCGCCTGCGCAACGCGCCATCGCGGCCAAGCTCCAGAAGCCGGCCGCGGCGTTGCCCAACGAGGTTGCCGCCGAGCGTCAGGCGGATGCGCAGGGATCCGTGGCATCGAACTATGCCGCCGACATGGCGCCCGCCCCGGCGCCGCGTGCGCAGCCCCCCGCACCGGAAACGCGCACATTCGCCGCGCCGGCGCCGCAGCGCCTCGTTACGGTGGCCCCGGCCATGGCTCCGACTCCCGCGCCGGCCGCAGCGCCATCGACCGACACCGCGCGCAACCCCGCCGACACGCCCGACCAGGAACTGGACAAGATCCGCCATCTCTTCTCAGCCAATCACCGCGACGAAGCACGCCAGCGGCTCGCCGATTTTCATCGCGACCACCCGGACTATCCGTTGCCCAACGACTTGCGCGACCAGCTGCTCACGCCATGAGCGCACCGGCCCATACCCTCGCCGGGCCGAGCCAGCACGTCGAAGAGGTCAAGAAGAGCCGCTTCCTCGCGCATGCCGCGCCGGCCGAGTCGCCCGAGCAGGCACTGGCTTTCGTCCGGCAGGTGAGCGACCCGGCCGCCACGCACAACTGCTGGGCCTACCGCATCGGCCAGGACTACCGCTTCAACGATGACGGCGAGCCCGGCGGCACCGCCGGCCGGCCGATCCTGCAGGCCATCGAAGGCCAGGGCATCGACCGCGCGGTGGTGGTGGTGACGCGCTGGTTCGGCGGCGTGAAGCTCGGCGCGGGCGGATTGGTGCGTGCCTATGGCGGCGCGGCCGCGGAATGCCTGCGCACCGCGGCGCGTGTACCGATCGTCGCGATGGCCACGCTGGGCTTGCATTGCGAGTTCGCGGAACTGCCGCTGCTCAAGGCCCGCCTGAAAGACCTGGACGCCCGCATCGACGAGGAGCGCTTCGGCGCCGACGGGGTCGAGCTGGTGCTGAGCCTGCCGGAAAGCCGCGTGGCCGAAGCCCAGGCGCGCATCGTGGACATCACGCGCGGACGGACGGAAGCGCGTCGCCTGGATCGATAAGCCCCGCACGCTTCGCCGTTCCACCCGCACGCTTCACCCGACTGCCCGCAAAAGGCCACAAAGCCGCCTTGCCGCGCTCTCTCTCCCTTTCCAGAATCGCCGTTCATCGCGGCGTCCCGCCGTGCCCCCCAGGAATTGGAAGGACCCATGCACCGCCTGCCCGGTCTCGATCTGCTGCGTGCCATCGCCATCGTCTGGGTGATGCTGTTCCACTCCTTTTTCGTCGGCGGGCTGGGCGAGTCGTTCGCATGGCTGCAGGACAACGGCTGGATGGGCGTGGATCTGTTCTTCGTACTGAGCGGATACCTGATCGGCGTGCAGTGGCTGAAGCCGCTGAGCGAGGGACGCCCGCCTGCCTTCGGCCGCTTTTATGCGCGGCGACTGATGCGTACCGTGCCGGCCTATCTCGCGGTGCTGGCGATCTACTTCGCGCTGCCCTCCGCGCGCGAGGCGCCGGGCATCCAACCGCTATGGCAGTTCCTCACGTACACCGTCAATTTCCTGATCGACTATCGGCAGAACCAGGCGTTCTCGCATGTCTGGTCGCTGTGCGTGGAGGAGCACTTCTACCTGTGTTTTCCGCTGCTCGCATGGTGGCTCGCCCGGCTCGGCTCGGCCCGCGTGTTCGCCGCTGCGTGCCTGTTCCTGCTGGCCGGCGGCATGGCGCTGCGGGGTTGGCTGTCGCTGCACATGGGCAACCGGCCGTTCGTCGAGGTGATCTATTACCCGACCTGGAATCGCCTCGACGGCTTGCTTGCCGGCGTGGTGCTCGCGTCGATACAGACATACCGCCCCGCGCTGTGGGCTTGGCTGCAAGCGAAAGCCGGCGTGTTGTTGTTCGCAGGCCTGGCCATGACGGGTGCTGCGATCGCGATGTTTCAGGATCGTGTCGGACTGCTCGCCACCGTCGCCGGCTACCCGCTGCTGTCGTGCGGCCTGGCCCTGGTGGTGGCGGCAGCTGCCAGTCCGGCCTGCATCCTGAGCCGCCCGCTGCCGGGCGCCGGCTGGGTGGCGTTGATCTCCTACAGTCTCTATCTCAGCCACAAGCTGGTGTTCCACGCGGTGCAGGGCTGGCTGGCGGTACATCCGCAGATTCATGGCGTCTCGGCCTTCGCGGTCTACGCGTCGTGCACGCTGGCCGGCGGCGCCCTGCTGCATTACACGGTGGAAGGCCCCTTCCTGCGCCTGCGCGACCGCCTGCAAGGGCGGCGGCGTCCAGACGCCTCACTGGCAGCCGCATCCGCCGGGGCGTGACCGCCGTGCCTCCGTCTTGACGCCAGCCTGTGATTGAATCGGCCGTCCAGGCCCCAATCTCGAACGGCACCAGACCGCGGCGACCCCCATGAGCGCATCCCAGGCGAACGACACCCCTCCCCAGCGGCGCCTCGGCGCACTGCGCCAGCTCTGGCCGTTCGTCAGGCCGCATCGGGCATTGGCGGTGGGGTGGCTGATCTTCCTGGCGATCTCCTCGGGCTCGACCCTGGTGCTGCCGATGGCGGTGCGCCACATGATCGACCAGGGTTTCGGCGCCGCCAGCGCGGCGACCATCAACATCACCTTCCTGGGCCTGTTCGGCGTTGCGGTGGTGCTGGCCGCGTCGACGGCGGCGCGCTACTTCTGCATCACCCTGCTGGGCGAGCGCGCGCTCGCTTCGATGCGCTCGAAACTCTATGCGCATGTGATCCGCCTGGACGTGGGGTTCTTCGAGCGCAGCCGCGTGGGCGAGCTGATTTCCCGCCTGGGTACCGATACCGAGGTGGTGCAGGCACTGATCGGCTCGGGCATTTCGGTCGCCCTGCGCAGCATGGTCACGTTGATCGGCGCCGTAGTGGCGATGGTGTGGACGATCCCGCGCCTGGCCGGCTTCACCGCCCTGGTGATTCCCGCGATGATGCTGCCGATCCTGGTGTTCGGCCGGCGCGTGCGTAAGCTCTCTCGGGCCAGCCAGGACCGCCTCGCCGACGCGGCCGCCGTCGCGAACGAGACGCTCAATGCCGCGCCAGCCGTAAAGGCGTACGCGCGCGAAGACATCGAAAGCAACCGCTACGGAAGCGCCATCACCCGCGCGCTCGCCACCGCGCGCAAGCGCATCGGCACGCGTTCTCTGCTCACGGCGGCGGTGATCGTGCTGATGTTCGGCGCCATCACGCTGGTGTTGTGGATCGGCGCGCGCGACGTGCTCGCGGGCGACCTGACTCCGGGTTTGCTCAGCCAGTTCGTGCTGTATGCGATTTTCGCCGCCGGCTCGGTGGCCGGACTGTCGGAGGTATGGGGCGATGTGCTGCGCGCGGCCGGCGCCATGGAGCGCATCGGCGAGTTGTTCGCCGAAAAGGCCGAAGTCGCCAGTCCCTCCCAGCCCGCGCCGTTGCCCAAGCCGGTCCGCGGCGCGCTGCGCTTCGAGAACGTGGGCTTCCACTATCCGTCGCGGCCGGACGCGCCCGCGCTGCACGATTTCGACTTGCGCATCCAGCCGGGCGAGACCGTGGCGCTGGTCGGCCCGTCCGGCGCGGGCAAGAGCACGGTCTTCGCCCTGCTGCTGCGCTTCTACGATCCGCAGCGTGGGCGTATCACGCTCGACGGCATCGACCTGCGCACGCTTGCGCTGCCCGACCTGCGCGGCGCCATCGCGCTGGTGCCGCAGGAGACGGTGATCTTCAGCGGCACCGCGGCGGACAACATCCGTTTCGGCCGCCAGGATGCGGATGACAGCGAAGTACGGGACGCGGCGCGCGCCGCGGAGGCGCACGAGTTCATCAGCGCGCTGGACGGCGGCTACGAAGCCGAGCTGGGCGAGCGCGGGGTGCGGCTCTCCGGCGGACAGCGCCAACGCGTCGCCATCGCGCGCGCGATACTCCGCGACGCCCCACTGCTGCTGCTGGACGAAGCCACCTCCGCGCTGGACGCGCAATCGGAGGCGGCGATCCAGCAGGCGCTGGAGCGGCTGGAAAAAGGCCGCACCACACTGGTGATCGCGCATCGCCTCGCTACGGTGCAGCGCGCCGACCGCATCGTGGTGATGGATGGCGGCCGGATCGTCGCGCAGGGAACGCACGAAAGCCTGCTGGCGGAGGGTGGGCTGTACGCGGAGCTAGCGCGGCTGCAGTTTGCCGCGTAGCTAACGCGTTGGAATTCTTCTCCCCCGGAGAGGACAGCCGATCTCCCGGAACTTCCCCTTGGGTCACCGCGGATGTGAGGAGCAGGTATTCGTGGCAAGGGCACTC
Source organism: Dyella sp. (assembly GCA_039594095.1). Lineage (GTDB taxonomy): Bacteria > Pseudomonadota > Gammaproteobacteria > Xanthomonadales > Rhodanobacteraceae > Dyella_D. The sequence continues at coordinate 362 of JBCNOA010000040.1, read as the reverse complement.
TGAAGCGAGACCTGCTTCAAAGGAAGCTCTCGCCTCTACGCTCCGCAGGCCCCTTCATGCCGCCCCTTTCCCTGAAAGGGAAAGGGGCCGTCACGCGCTACGACTGAAGTGCTGCGATCAACGCCCGCACCTGCTCCACGTCGCTGCGGATTTCGCCGTTCTCCATGTCATGCAGCTCCGGTCGGCGATGCCGCATGCCCGAGGGCCATTGCCGCTTCGCCGAAGCATGCAGCTCAGTGGCGCCGGTCGCTTCGGCCAGCGCGGCGATGTTCTGCGGCGTGACGCCAGCGCCGGGCATGACCACGATGCAGCCGGCCGAGCGTTCCACCAGCCGACGGATCAACGGCGCACCGTCCATCGCG